>CAMATN010000025.1 GCA_945861155.1 Rhizobium sp. Q54 | reverse complement strand
ATCGCCGAAATGCTTGGCGGGTTCGGTAAAAGCGAGCCCCCAGCCGCCGGACAGACGACGCAAGCAGCGACGCAGCAAGGCGGCATCGGCGGCGTTCTTGGCCGCTTGGCCACGAGTCTGGGCGGTGCGAGCGCCGGCGGGTTCCTGAGCGGCGGGCTCGGCGAGCTGGTCGAACGCTTTCGCCAGAGCGGCCAAGCCGAAACCGCGGATTCCTGGGTTGGAACGGGCCCCAACGCACCGGTCACGCCGCCCCAGATCGAGCGCGCGATCGGTTCCGACGTGTTGGAGACGCTGGCGGCGCAAACCGGATTATCGCGCGAAGAGCTGCTCGCGAGGCTGTCGCGCGAACTCCCCAGCGCCGTCGATAAATACACGCCGCAAGGCCGGCTCCCGACGGAAGCGGAGTTTTCGCGTTCCTAAAGGCGCCCCTGACGCATTCCTGGCAGGCTGCACGCCATTGGACGCGCCGGCCGCATCGGCCACCCCTGCGTACCCGGGGCGGCCTGGCGGGCCGGCGTCGTCCCGCGAGGGAAAACTTGGGAATAAAGTCTGATATTAAACAGAGGGCCGACGGCGTCCCGCAATAAATCCCCAAATTGCCAAGACGATTATCGCCCCTAGTACGGCTCCGATCAGGCCCGCGCCTTCATTTGCGCGATACCACCCCAACGATTGACCTATATAGGTGGCTAAGAAAGCTCCGACGATTCCCAGGATTGTCGTCAGAATAAAGCCGGATGGTTCGTTGTCGCCGGGGGTGATGAATTTTGCGATCACACCTGCGATGAACCCGATGATGATCGTCCAAATGATGCCCATGGCGAATCTCCCTGGTTGCGATTCAACCGAAACGTTTGCGATGGATCGAGGTTCCAGGTGGTGTCTCAGTTGGCGTCGGGGCGAGCGCGAGTTCCTGGCAGGCGCCTTCGTCGCCTCGGGCTTGCCGATGGCCGGTTACGACATTTTTGGCGTAAAGCTCGGGTGGGCTCTGCCACTCGCGCTGACCATGGCGGGCGTCCGCCAGGCATTGCGGCCCGACGGCGCCGCTCCCGATCGGCCGCTCGGCGAGATGCGATGAATCATCGGCATGCTCGGAGATATGCGCTGCACATCCCTCGTGCGTCCTTCGAGACGGCGCTTCGCGCCTCCTCAGAATGAGGTTAAGGTGTTGATAGCATTAAGAAAAAACCTCCTCCTGAGGAGCCCGCATAGCGGGCGTCTCGAAGGACGCACGGCGCTCAGCAAACTTGACTGAGACACTGCCTGCTTGCGGGCGTCCGCCGCGACTTTCTAATGCTGTCGGAAGGCGCGGTCGAAGGAGGCGACGACGGGCTCCAGCAGGTAGTCGAGCGCGGTGCGTTCCTTGGTCGGGATCATCACCGTCGCGCTCATGCCGGGGTAGAGATCGAGGTCTTTCGTCTGCTTCGCCTCGGCGAGCGCGCGTTCGTCGACCCGCACCAGCGCGGTGTAATAGGGCAGGTTGGTTTTCGGCTCGGTCAGCCGGTCGGCCGAGACCTGGATCACCTCGCCGTGAATGACCGGCAGCACGCGCTGCTTGAAGGCGGTCAGATGCACCTCGGCGCGCATGCCGAGGCGCACCTCGTGGATGTCGTCGACATTGACGCTGGCCTCGACGGTCAGGTCGTTGCGGGTCGGGACGATGTCCATGACCCTCTCGCCCTTGCCGATCACCCCGCCGACCGAGAACACCGACAGCCCGACCACATAGCCCGCATAGGGGGTGCGCAGCTCGGTGCGGTAGAGCACATCCTCGGCCGCCTGGAGCCGGGGGACGACATCGAGCAATTTGTCCTGGGTATCGCGCAAATCCTTCGCGATCTCGGTCATCCGGTCGTTGCGGGCCTGGACGATCAAGAGCTCGACCTCGCCGATCGCCTGCCGCGCCTTGGCGATATTGCCGGCGATCTCGCCGGCCTGGCCGATCAGGGCCGCGGCGGTGCGCTCGAGTTCGAGCACGCGCGAGCGCTGCGTCAGCCCCCGCTCCAGCAGATAATGCTGGTCCTTCAGCTGGTCGCGGATCAGCGCCAGCTGTTCGCGCTGCGACAATTCCTGCGCCTGCGCGGCGCGGATCTGCTCCTCGATCTGCTGGATGCGCTGCTTCAATACCGAGACTTGGCCGGCCAGCCCGGTGCGGCGGATCGCGAACTGTCTGGCCTGGGCATCGAGGATCGCGGCGAGAGCCGGGTCGGCGCGCCGTTCCACGAGATCGGCCGCAAAGCCGATGTCGGCGGAATCGTCGCGTTCGGCGAGCAGACGCGCCTGCTGAGACCGGTAGGAATAGAGCTGCTGCGCCAGCATCGTCACCGCGGCGCGCGATTGGGTGCCGTCGAGCATGATGACGCTCTGGCCGGCCTCGACCCGGTCGCCTTCCTTGACGCGCAGCTCCTTGACGATGCCGCCGTCGAGATGCTGGATCGTCTTGCGGTTGCCGTCGACCTTGACCACCGCCGGCGCGACGACGGCGCCGTTCAATGGCGCATAGGCGGCCCAGCCGCCGATCCCGCCGAAAAACAGCACCATGACCGCGAGCCCGGCGCGGATCGGCCCCCTTGCGCTGTCGCTGGGCGGGACCGCGGGGCGGGCGGGATCGTAGACGGCGATCTCGGACATCCTCTCAGCCTCCCGCCGCGGCGGACTGGCGGACGGCACGATCGCCGGAGAGCGTGGCGATGGCCGCCGGGGCCGGGGCCGGCATCGGCTGCCCGAGCTTCGCCAGCACCTCGTTGCGTGCGCCGAACAGGCGGGTCATCCCGGCCTGGACCACCAGGATCTTGTCGACCGTGTTCAGCGTCACCGGCCGGTGCGATATGACGATCACCGTGCGACCCATCTCCTTCAGCCGGGCGAGGCAGTTGCCGAGCGCGATGTCGCCCTCCATGTCGAGGTTCGAGCTCGGCTCGTCGAGCACCAGGAGGCTCGGGTCGCCGTAGAGCGCGCGCGCCAGGCCGATGCGCTGGCGGTGGCCGCCCGACAAATTGGCGCCGCCCTCCTCGATCATCGTGTCGTAGCCGCGCGGCAATTCGAGGATCAGCTCGTGGGCGCCGGCGAGCTTTGCCGCGGCGACAATCTGCCCGTTATCGCCGGCTCCGAAGCGGGCGATATTGGCCGCGACGGTGTCGGCGAACAGCTCGATCTCCTGCGGCAGATAGCCGACGTGGCGGCCGAAATCGGCGCGGTTCCAGGTCGCGACATTGGCGCCGTCGAGCCGGATGACGCCTCCCGAGGGGGCCTGGATGCCGACGATCAGCCGCGCCAAGGTCGATTTTCCGGCGCCGCTCGGGCCGACGATGCCAAGCGTTTCGCCGGCATCGAGGTCGAAGCTGATGTCGCGCAATACCGGCCGCGACAGGCCCGGCAGAAAGACGCTGGCGCCCTGCGCGGCGAGCTTGCCGTTGGGGCGCGGCAGGGTGAGGCTCGCCGGCAGCGGCGGAAACGCGGCGAGCAGCCGGTCGAGCCGGCGATAGGCGTGGCGCGCGCCGACCAGCTGGCGCCAGCCGCCGACCGCCTGATCGACCGGCGCCAGCGCGCGCGCGAGCAGGAACATCGCCGCGAACATGATGCCGCCGGTCGCGTCGCGCTGGATCACCAGATAGGCGCCGGCGCCCAGGATCAGCGACTGCATCGCGATCCGCAGAAAGCGAATGAGGCTGAGGAGGGCGGCGGCGCGGTCGCTCGCCTTGGCTTGCGCGGCGAGCATGCCATGGCGGTCATGGCTCCAGCGCCCGAGCAGCGCGCCGAGCATGCCCATCGCCTCGATGACGTGCGAATTCCGGATCGCCGCCTCGGTGAACGAGTAATTGCGGCTGGCCGCCTCGCCGGCCTCGCCGAGCAGCCGCGCGGTCATCCACTCGTTGACCAGCGCGAGGCCGAGCAGGATCAGCGCGCACACCACCGCGATCACGCCGAGGAGCGGGTGCAGCAGCGCGATCACGATGATGTAGAGCGGCGCCCAGGGCGCATCGAACAGCGCGTAAAAGCTGCTGCCGGTGATGAACTGGCGGAAGGTGTCGAGATCGCGCAGCGCCTGGCTCTTGGCCGCGCCGGGGAGCGTGTTGGCCTGGCGCACCATCGCGGTCATGACCCGCTCCGACAACAGCCGGTCGAGCCGCAGCCCGGCGCGCACCAACACTCGCGCGCGGCAATGGTCGAGCGCGGCCATCGCAATGAGCGCGATCAACAGCGCCACGGTCAGCATGACCAGAATCGGCACGCTGCCGCTCGACACCACCCGGTCATAGACCTGCAACATGTACAGCGGCGAGGCGAGGTACAGAATGTTGACCCCGGCGCTGAACAACGCCGCCGGCACGAAATACCCCGAGCACCGCCGCACCGCCAGCCGCATCTCGCTAGGGGGCGAGCGTAGCGCCATTCTGTTTCAGACTCCGCTGCCGGATGGCCGCCAACATGGCGGGCGACGGTAAAAATTCACTGAACGCCCGTTTCGCTGAAAATGGGGGAGGCGGGCCCGCTAGACCGCCCCGATACCCATTGCCGCCGCTCACCCAGGCGTGGCCCCGACCGGTCCCCGCGGCCGAGTTTGGGGCGATCGACCCAACTCCGGGAGCCACAACTCACAGAACCAAATCGCCCAGGACCAAACTCGTTGATGTTCCGGTAATCGTGACCATGAACTCGGCGGTGGTCAGGATGCCGTCGGTATCGGCCAGAACCACCACGTCGCCAGCGCCGTTAGTAAACCAGCTGATGCTGTTGGCGAAGACGACGCTTGCGGCGAGAATTTGATCGCGGTCTTCAGACCGCCCTTTGCCATGTGCTCTGTCTCCCGTTGCGGGTCGTGCGGCCGAGGCTATTTCTCGCCCAGCAATCGATGTGGATTTTTCAGGTCGGCGCGCGCGTGCCCACTTGAGAGGGCGTTGAAATGCAGTCCCGGCGATCCGGTGGGGGTAATCCGGACGGGCCAGCCGGCTGACCGAGCGTCGCGCTTTTAGCGAAAATGCCAGATACCGTCCAGGTAAATTTTGTTACGCTTTGTCGGAAATTGGACGGATTTTTGTTAATGGATGCGCGCGGAATTACGTGAAAACAATAGGTTAGAAGAAGGATGTGGTTAAAGAAGCTGTCCCTCTTAACCATCTTTTCACTCCAGGCCAAGTGCGACCCTCAGGGAGGCGAGTCCCCCCGGAGCCAATCGACGCGCGATGTCCGTTTCGGGTGATGCCCAGAGCGAATACGTAAGCGTGCAGCTATTTCATCAGATTGGCTGGGGCGCCAGGATTCGAACCTGGGAATGGCGGAATCAAAATCCGCTGCCTTACCACTTGGCTACGCCCCACCATTGGCGCGCGCGCTTTTGGGTGGGTTTCGCGACGGCGCGGGGCAACTGGTAACGCATGCGGGGCGGACCCTCAAGGGATTAGGGATGGCGTCCGGTTCGTGTCGTTCGCCGACCCCCCGAGCCGAAGGGCCGAGGCGGGCCGGCCGCCGCAGTTGCGCCACCCGAGGACAACATCCCGGCGATCCTACCGGACGCCGCCGACCCAAGGCTGCGCCCAAGCGCCGCGCCAGCTTCCACGATCGGCTTGCATAGGGCGCCGCCTTTGCTTTCAATAGAGGGCGTTCAGACCGAAGCCGACCATCATGCCCCCACCGCCGTTCCCCCCCGGCGAGCCGATCTGCCCGCGCGACGGCGACAGCCGTTGGTTCGAGCCGGTCAATGTCGCCCCCGATTACGCCCAAGAGACGGGCGCCGAAACCGATTCCGCTATATTTCCTGCGCCGGTCGCGCTGCGTGGCCAGGCGGTGCCCTGGCGGGGGATCCGCTGGGTCGGCTTCGGCAGCGGTCCCGATGCGCCAGTCCCGGCGGAAGATCGAGCCGGCCGGTTCGACGCGGCTGACGGCGACGGCGCGAGCGGCGGCGCTCTATCGACCTCCGCTGCTGCCGGTCGGACACCGCCTTCGCCGACCGGCCTTGTCGGCGCGGCAACGGCCGGGAGCGAGGCCGTCCGGGCAACGCTGCGCCGACGGCTCGGCGCCGGCATCGGCCGGCTGCTCCGGCTCGGCGGAGCGGCCGCTTCGGTCGGGCTCGTGGTCGTGTTTGCATATGAGGGCGGCGAGCGCCTCGCCGGCTTCGCCGGCGCGATGACGCCGCCGTCCGGTGGTGCGGGCCGGCAAGTCGCCGTGCTGGACGCCGCCGTGCTGGACGACGCCGCGCCGAAGGGCGCGGTGCCGAATGGCCCCGTGCCGAATGGCCCCGTGCCGGAGGATGTCGTGCCGGAGGATGTCGTGCGTCGTGGCGCACGCGCGCCGGACTTACCGCCGAGCCAGCCGCCCGAGCGCGTCATCCCGTATCTCGATCGCGCCCAGGCCGGCGATCCGGTCGCGCAATACAATATCGCGGTGCTCTATGCCCGCGGCGAGGACGGGTTGGACCAGGATTATCGGAGTGCCGCGTCGTGGTTTCGCGAGGCGGCGGCGAACGGCAACCTCGCCGCCCAGTTCAATCTGGGGGTAATCCACGAGCGCGGGTTTGGGGTCGAAGCGGACATGGAACAGGCCGTCGCCTGGTACCGGCGCGCCGCCGAGCGCAATTATGCGGCGGCTGAATACAACCTCGCGCTGGCTTATGCCGAAGGCCGCGGGACGGTGCGGGACCCGGTGGCGGCGGCGGGCTGGTATCAGCGGGCCGCCGGGCAGGGGCTGATCCCGGCGATGGTCAATTTGGCGATCCTTTCCGAGGTGGGGGAGGGGATCGAACGCTCGCCGACCGACGCCTATGCCTGGTACCGCGCTGCGGCGCGGCGGGGCGACCCGGCGGCGGCCCAGCGAGCCGGCGACCTGTTCCAGCGATTCACCGGCCCGGAGAAGGAAAAGGCGGTGATCGCGGCGGCCGTGGTGGCCGGGACGCTCAGCGAGCCCACCGCCAAACCGGCCCGAGTGTTGCCCAAGACCGCGAAGAGCGGCGCCGACGGCGCGATGCTGAAGCCCGACGGCTCGACCGGTCGCGCTGGCGTGAACTGATCGAGGTCTCGACCGGTCAGGTAGGGGACTCGTCGACCGGAGGCGCTGCCGCGCTCAGCGCGCCGGCCGCCGTCCACCAGGACGGTTCGGCGCGCCTCAGCATCGCCGCCGCCGCCAGCGCGGCGGCGCGATCGGCGAACAACGCAAAACAGGTCGCGCCGCTGCCGCTCATGCGGGCAAGAAGGGCCCCCGGCAGCTGCGCCAAACGGTCGAGCACCGGCCCGATCTCCGGGACGAGGGTCAGCGCCGCCTCCGTCAGATCGTTGCGGCGGGCCGCCAGCACCGCGGTGAGCCCGGCGGCATCGGGCGGCATTGGCGCAAAGCGGCCGCCCGATGTGAATGGACCGCGGCGAGCCCGAAACACCGATGCTGTCGGTAGCGGCCGTCGAGGGTTGGCCAGCACGATGCCGGCGGGCGGCAATCCCTCGGCCGGCTCGATGCGCTCCCCGATGCCGCCGACCCAGACCGGCCGGGCGGCAAGGCAGGCCGGAATATCGGCGCCCAGTTTAAGGGCGAGCGCGCTGGATGCGCCGGGGGCAAGCGAGTGTCGCCATAATCGTTCGAGGACGCGCAGCGCCGCCGCCGCATCGCTCGACCCGCCGCCGATACCGGACGATACCGGCAGGAGCTTTTCGAGAAAAAGCGCCGCGCCGGGGGACGGATTCCGGCCGGCGCCGGCGTCCTCGGCATAGAGCCGCGCCGCGCGCATCACCAGATTGTCGTCGCCGAGCGCGCCGAGCCCGCCCGCCTCCGCGCCGCCGACCGTCAGAGACAGGCCGTTCGCCGGGACGCCCGATACGCGATCACCGATATCGGCGAAGGCAACCAGGCTGTCGAGCAGATGATAGCCGTCCGCACGCCGCCCCACGACATGCAAATAGAGGTTTATTTTGGCTGGCGCGAAAGCGCTGACGGCCACGGGCGCGCAAGCTCCGTCGCGGGGGAGGGGGCTCTGACCGCCCGGCTCAGCCGCCGCGGGCGGGTGTGGCGGACAGGTTGAGCCCGTGCTCCAGCTTGGTCTGGATCGGTTTGATGTCGTTCTCCTGCGGCCCCAATTGGAGGGCGCGGCGCCACTGATAGCGCGCCTCGACAAGCCGGCCGGTTTGCCAATACGCATCACCCAGATGGTCGTTGATGGTCGGGTCTTCCGGGACCAGCTCGATCGCCTTTTCGAGCTGTCGCACCGCGCCGGGATAATCGCCCATGCGGTAATGAGCCCAGCCGAGGCTGTCGACGATATAGCCGTCCTCGGGGCGCAGCTCGACCGCCTTCTCGATCATCTTGAGCCCTCGTTCGAGGTTCTCGCCGCGATCGATCCAGGAATAGCCCAGATAGTTCAGCACCATCGGTTGGTCGGGCTTGAGTTCGAGCGCCTTCAGCAGATCGGGTTCGGCGCGCTGCCATTGGCCCGAGCGCTCGAGCGACACGCCGCGGTCGTAGAACAGCGACCAGCGCTCGGGCAGACCGGCTGCCGCCGAGCGGCGGATGGCTTCGTCATACGCGACGACCGCCTCGGCGAACCGTTTCTTGTTGCGCAGAATGTCGCCCTGCTCGACCTGAGCGCCGATCAAGGCGGGATTTTCGGCGGCCATCGACTTGAGTTGGGCAAGCGCCTCGTCGCTGCGCTCGAGAGTGTCGAGGTTGATCGCGCCGCGCAGCCGCGCCGACCAGTAATAGGCCGAGTCGGCAGGTATCTCGCGCAGCACCGAGAGGCTTTCCTGGGGCTTCTGCTGAGCGCTCAGGATGTCCGCCAGCAGCAGCTGCGCGAGCGGAAATTGCGGCCGCAACGCCAGGGCGAAACGGTTGTAGAGCAGCGCGAGGTCGATTGTCTCGGCCTGGTTCAACACGCTCGCCAGATCGAACATCGCTTCGGCCAGGCCGTCGGTCGCCGAGCGGATTACCTTCTGAGCGGGGCCGGGCGTCCGTGATGCGGCGATCGCCACGCCCAAATCGCTGCCGCTGTTTTGCTGGATGAAGCGTTGATAGAGGGCCGTTGCATGGTCGCGGCGGCCCTGGCGCTCCTCGAAATTGGCGATGACATCGGTCAGCCGCCAATTGAGCTGCTCGCTGCCGTCGAGCGCCTCGCCGTAATAACGTTGCGCAATGTCCGTCTTGCCGGCGAAATCGTAGAGAAGCCCGAGCTGAAACACCTTGAGCGGCTGAAAGCCTTTGAATTTGTCGAGGCCCTGCAGCGCGGTGTCGGCGCCGGGAAGGTCGCCCGTCGCCATCCGCGTCCAGGCCAGCGCGAACGGCGCGATAAAGCGGTGGACGCCGTCCGAAGGCAGCGCCGCGGCATATTTCAACGCACCGGCAGTATCGCCTGATCTGAGCTGCTCGACCGCCAGCACCAGATGCGCGACGGCGTCGGTCGGGTCGCGTTTCAGCTCCTGTTGCGCCAGCACGCGGGCGCGATCGAAATTCCCGACGCACGCTTCCATCAGAAAGGTGCGCGTGATCAGCTCGGGGGATTCGGGATCGACCGCGATCGCCTTCTCGTACCACCCGGCCGCCGCGGTGAAGTCACGGATCTGCTGGGCATGCCGGCCGGCCAGGTAATAGCCGAACAGCGGGTCGGCAGCGGTTTCCGGGCTTTGACCGCCGGCGGGCGACGCCGTCGCCATGGGGGCCGCCGGCATGACGCCAAGGCTTGCGGCAAGCAGCGCCGCCACCAGAAACGACCCGCGGCGAGCGGCGGTTCTTGCCGATGCCACGCTATTCATTGGCCCAGATCCGCGTCCTGCCACTTCGCCGCAACACCTGGCATGATCACATATTCGGGTAATTAGGCCCGCCGCCCCCTTCGGGAACAACCCAATCAATGTTTTGCTCCGGATCCTTGATGTCGCAAGTTTTGCAATGCACGCAATTCTGCGCGTTGATCTGCAGCCGTGGCTCGCCAGTCGCCGCTTCGGTCACGATCTCATAAACTCCGGCCGGACAATAGCGCTGTTCCGGCGAGTCGTAGATCCTGTAATTGATCGCGATGGCCTTGGCCGGATCGCGCAGCTTCAAATGCGGCGGCTGGTCTTCCTGATGGTTGGTGTTCGAGATGAACACCGAAGACAGCCGATCGAACGTGATCTTGCCGTCGGGCCGGGGGTATTCGATGCGCGGCGCCTGCGCCGCCGGGATCAGCCCGGTGTGGTCGGGATGGTGGTGCAGCGTCCACGGCGCCCGGCCGCGCATTACGTAGGTGTCGAACGCCGAATAGGCAAGCCCGCCCCACAGCCCGAGGCGAAAGCTCGGGCGGATGTTGCGCACCTGGTACAGCTCGTCCCAGACCCAGCTGCGTTGCAGCGCGTCGCGCACCCCAAGATCGCCCTGGGCCGCGCTGTCGCCGGCGAGCCGCGCGAACACCGTCTCGGCCGCGACCATGCCGGATTTCATCGCGGTGTGGCTGCCCTTGATCTTGGGCACGTTGAGCAGGCCGGCGGTGTCGCCGATCAGCGCGCCGCCGGGAAAGTCGAGCCGCGGGATCGACTGGAACCCGCCCTCGCTGAGCGCCCGCGAGCCATAGGCGATTCGCCGCCCGCCCTCGAAAACGGGGCGAATCGCCGGATGCGTCTTGAAGCGCTGAAACTCCTCGAACGGGCTGAGGAACGGGTTCCTGTAATCGAGCCCGATCACAAAGCCGACCGCGACCTGGCGGTCTTCGAGGTGATAGAGAAACGAGCCGCCATAGGTGCTGTTGTCGAGCGGCCAGCCGATCGTGTGGATCACGAGACCGGGCTGGTGGTGATCGGGGGCGACCTCCCACAATTCCTTGACGCCGATCGCGTAGGTCTGCGGGTCGCAGCCGTCGCTCAGACCGAAGCGCTCGACCAGCGTCTTGGTCAGCGAGCCGCGGCAGCCTTCGGCGAACAGCGTCTCCTTCGCGATCAGCTCGACACCCGGGGTGTAGCGGTCCGTCGGCGCGCCGTCGCGACCGATCCCCATGTCGCCGGTCGCGACCCCGCGCACCCGGCCGGCCCCCACCCTTCCCTCCCCCGCAAGCGGGGGAGGGTTAGGGAGGGGGTCGTACAGAACCTCGGCGGCGGCAAAACCGGGGTAGATCTCGACCCCGAGTTCCTCGGCCTGCCCGGCCAGCCATCGGCATAGATTGCCAAGGCTGATAACGTAATTGCCTGAATTGTGCATTAGCGGCGGGGTCGGCAGGCGCACGGCGCGGTTGCGCGTCAAATACAGAAAACGGTCTTCGACGACAGGGGTGTTGAGCGGGGCGCCGCGCGCCCGCCAATCCGGGATCAATTCGTCGAGGGCGCGCGGTTCGAAGGCCGCGCCCGACAGGATGTGGGCGCCGACCTCGGAACCCTTCTCGATAACGCAGACGCCGAGTTCGGTCCCGGCGGCGGCGGCAAGCTGCTTCAGGCGGATCGCGGCGGCGAGCCCGGAGGGGCCCGCCCCGACCACCACGACGTCGTACTCCATCCGCTCGCGCTCTGTGTCCGCCACTGGTCCTACCTCGGTCGCGCATTCTGTCGGGACTATAGAGGAATCCGGCGAAAACGGGAGGGAGCCGAGCCCCTTATTCGATCAGTTCGTCGGCGCGGGCGAGAAACGATGGCGCGATGGCGAGGCCGAGCGCCGTGGCGGTCTTGAGATTGATCACCAGCTCGAATCTGGTCGGTTGCTGGACGGGCAGGTCGGCCGGCTTGGCACCCTTGAGGATGCGTCCGGCGTAAATGCCGACCTGGCGATAGGCAGAAGTGATGCTCGCTCCATAGCTGATCAGGCCGCCGGCCAAGGCGAATTCCCGCCCCTGATAGATCGCCGGAACGGCATGGCGCGATGCCAGCGCCACTACCTGCTCGCGCCGGCTGTTGAAGAACGGATCACTGCCGAGGAGCAGCGCGCCGGCCTGCAATTGGACGAGGGTTGCGAAAGCGGCGTCGATCTCTTTTTCGGTGCCGGCCTTCAGGATAGCGAGCTGCAGCCCCTTCGCGCGCGCCGCTTCCTGCACATCTCGCATGATGCGCTCGGCGTTCGGATTGTTCGGGTTCACCAAGAGGGCGATCACCCTGGCCTCGGGAATCAGGTCGGAAAGCAGTTCGAGCCGCTTGGGATGCAGCTCGAGGACAATGAAGGTGACGCCCGTGAGGTTGCCTCCCGGCCGGGCGAGACTCGCGACCAGGCCGTACGCGACCGGGTCGGCACCCATGGTGAAAACAATCGGGATCGTCGAGGTTGCGTTTTTCGCCGCGAGTGACGAAGCGATGCCGCCGGTTGCTGCGATCAGATCGATCTTGCTGCCGACGAGATCGGCGGCCAACGCGGGCAGCCGATCATAGCTTCCCTCCGCCCAGCGGTATTCGATCGCCACGTTTTTTCCCTCAACATAGCCGGTTTCGCTCAGTCCCTGGTGGAAGGCGGCCGCATTCGGTGCAGTCGGGCCGGGCGAAGAGCCGCTGAGGAAACCGATCACCGGCATCGCCTTCTGCTGCGCGCGCGCGGCGAACGGCCAAGCAGCCGCCGCTCCGCCCAGCAGCAATATCAACTCGCGGCGTTTCATTCGATCACCTCGTCTGCGCGCCCCCACCCCAACCCTCCCCCGCTTGCGGGGGAGGGAGTCTGCTCTATGTCGGCCCCCGCGGCATTCTCGCCCGGCTCCTCGTTTCGGCTAAGCAGATTAATCGACAAGCCGGGTCGAGGGTGGCGAGCGGGCGGGGAAATGATACCCTCGCAATATGCCGCCGCCCGATGCCGCGCCGATAATGCCCGTCACCTCCGCCGAGGCCGCGCTCGCGATGCTGCGATGGCAGATCGCGATGGGCGCCGACGAGGCAATCGGCGAGATCGCGCAGAACCGGCTGGCGCCGCCGCCTCCCTCCCCGAACCTGGCGCCTATCACCGCGCCGCCGCGCCCGGCAGCGCCGCTCGCGTCGCCATCGGCCGCCCGCCCATCGCCCGCCCGCCCGTCGCCCGCTGGCCCGTCGATTGTCGCGCCGCCGGGTGCGTTATCGGAATCGCTGGCGGAGGCGGCGCAATCCGCGCGCCAGCTTGCCGCCGGCGCCGAGACGATCGCGGCCTTGGGCGCGCTCGTCGCCGGGTTCGACCTCTGTCCGTTGAAGCGGACCGCGACCAACACGGTCTTTATCGACGGCAACCCGGCCGCGCCGATCATGCTGATCGGCGAGGCGCCGGGGGCCGACGAAGACCGCATCGGGCGGCCCTTTGTCGGGCGCAGCGGCCAGTTGCTCGACCGCATGCTGGCGGCGATCGGGCTCGACCGCACCGGCGTCCAGATCACCAACGTCATTTACTGGCGCCCGCCCGGCAACCGCAAGCCCACGACCGCCGAGATCGCCGCCTGCCTGCCGTTCGTATTGCGCCACATCGCGCTGGCGCGGCCCCGCGTGCTGGTGCTGTGCGGCGGTACCGCGGCGAGCGCGCTGTTGCCGTTCAGCGAGGGGATCACCCGGCTGCGCGGCCGCTGGTTCGATCTTGCGGTGCCGGGGATCGATGCGCCGGTGCCGACCCTGGCGATGTTTCACCCGTCCTTCCTCTTGCGCGCGCCCGAACGCAAGCGCGAGGCCTGGCGCGACCTTCTCGCGCTAAAGGCGCGGCTTGACGAGCAAGACGCCGCCGGCTAGCGGCCGGCGGAATGCACTGTGCTTTTCCGCCCTACGGCGCTGGATCGAACTGGCGTAGGGCGGAAGAGCGAAGCGTATTCCGCCTCCCTGCGTTGTCTGGCCCCGGCGCGCTCGCTATCTTGCGGGCATTGCAGCAGGGAGTGAAGCGATGCCAGGCCGAATCGACGAGACCCGCCCGTTCCTGCCGGTTAACATCGCGCTGCTGACCGTGTCGGATACGCGCACCGCCGCCGACGACCGCTCGGGCAACACGCTGGCCGAGCTGGCCACGGCGGCCGGGCACCGCATCGCGGCCCGGCAGATCGTGCGTGACGATGTCGACGCGATCACGGGCCAGCTGCGGGCGTGGATCGCCGACCCGCAGATCGATGTCGTGATCGCGACCGGCGGCACCGGCGTCACCGGGCGTGACGTAACGCCCGAGGCGTTCCACAGCGTCTACGAAAAGGAGATCGCCGGGTTCGGCGAGTTGTTCCGCTGGCTCAGCTACGCCAAGATCGGCACCTCGACTATCCAGAGCCGCGCCACCGCCGGGGTCGCCGGCGGCACCTATCTGTTCGCGCTGCCCGGCTCGCCCGGCGCCTGTCGCGACGCGTGGGAGGATATTTTGCTCCACCAGCTCGACAACCGCTTCCGCCCGTGCAATTTCGTCGAGCTGATGCCGCGCCTGCAGGAACAATAACCCGGGTTAGCGGGCGGGTGCTCTGGCCGGTACGGCGGGAGGTTTGGCGGGGGAGCGCGCCTTTTCGATCTCGGAATTGAGTTCGGCCCCGGCCAGGACGATGTAGGCGCTGACATAGAGCCACATCAACAGCACGACGACCGCGCCGAGCGCGCCATAGGTTTTGTCGTAGGAGGCAAAGCGCGCGACGTAGAACGAAAACCCGGCGGAACCGGCCAGCCACAACAAAGCGGCGGCGATCGTACCCGGAGCGAACCAGTGCCAGCGCGGGGTCTGCCTGGCCGGCGCAAAGCGGTAGAGGCAGCCGAGCGCGACAAGACCCAGCCCGGCGAGGATCGGCCAGCGGATCAGCGAGATCGCCTCGCGCCACGCGGCCGGGAACGGCAGCCAGTCGATGATCGCCGGAACCACCGCGATCATGAACAGGCTGACCAGCGCGAACCCGCCGATGCCGATCGTCAGCGCTGCCGCCAGCCCGTAAAACGTGACAACGCCCCGCTGCGCGCCGTCTTCGTAGGGGCCGTCTTCATAGGCGATCGTCAGCGCCTGCATCATCGTGCCGATGCCGCTCATCGCGCTCCACAAGGTCAACAGCAGGCTGACGACCAAACTCAGGCCGAGCGTGTCGCGCGGCGCGGCGACCAGTGTATGGAGCTGCGTCGCGAACAGCTCCAGCGCCGCCTGCGGCAGCACGCCGGCCAGACCGGCCATCTGCTGCTCGATGATCGCGGGGTCGGCGACAAGGCCAAAGATCGAGATCAGCGCCGACATCGCCGGGAAGATCGACAGGAAGCCATAAAACGCGACGCCGGCCGCCATCACCGAAATGTGGTCGCGGTCGATCTCGTGCCAGACATTCGCGAGGATCCGCCCCCAGCCCGGCCGCACGGCGGGCGCACGAGGCACCGGCGCCGGATCGGCGGCGCGCGTTGTCGCATAGAGCGTCGCAGCGGCGGCGATCAGGATGCCGAGGAGTGGGGCGGGACGGGGACGCTCGGCCATACCCGCCCCAACATCGCCGTCCACCCCCCCGTTCCGGCGCCGGCCCCTTTCAGAGCCGTCCGAGGCGTTCGAGTGTCGGTTGCAACCCGGCTGGAACCTTCGGCGGCGGCGCGATGTTTGCAAGCGATTTCAATTGTTGGGGCGGTTGATATGACCAGCGCCGAACAAGAGCTCGCCACGATCGGATTCGGCAAGCCCCGCAGCGAGCCTGCCTGCTGGCGCACGGCACGGCTCGATCCGCCAGTCTTCCCGGCGCGCGACGCCAGGGTTGCGGCGACCGAGCCGTCGTGCAGCCGCGCCTTGATGCGCTGGCGCGATAAATTGGCGCGCAATCCCCGGCCGTCGCCCTATCGGATCTCTCGCGCCGACAAGTGAAACGCGGCTTCCGTCGGGAGACTTCGCCGTAGCCGAGTCAGCACCGCGGTGAAATGAGGCGCCGCCGAGCGGTCCAGCCCCTCGAGCCAGTTCTGATCGAGAAACGATGCGAGCGCCGGGTGCCCGAGCGCCGCCTCCCATAAAATACCCAATAGCGAGGCGGCGGCCTCGTCTGCCTCGCGCTTGAGGATCGGCACGATCGCGGCCCGCTCCGCGGCGGCGCGGTCGGTCGTATCCGGCCCGGGACCGAGGCCGAAATCAATGAGGGTTCGGCGTTCGGGCGGGGCCAGCACAAAATGCGCCGCCTCGTGCAGGATCACATAGGCTTCGGTATCGCCATCGAGGGCGGCGCCGTCCCAGTTGAACGCGCACGCCGTGCCGGCAGGGTGGGCTTCCATGCCGTACTGCCGCGCCAGCGCCAGCGCTTGCTCTCGGTGTGTTTCGGCCACGGTGCCTTCGGCACGCTCGGCCGCGGTCGCGCGTATCCGGGCAAAAGCGGCACGCGCGGGCGCATCGTGCAATTTCCCGGCGAAACGGTCGAGGGCGACGTCGAGACGTTGAGGGGGTATTGGCGTGAGGATCAAGAATTCACCATGGAGACACGCCGGCACGACGAAGATAACCCACCCTCAGTGCCCTCTGTGTCGTCGTCGTGAAATTTATAACATTCACCGGCACTGGCGGTTCTGATCGGGCCATGCCCGCTCAGCTTGCGAATCAATCCAGCGGATGGCAAAAGACCGGCTGCAACACGATCGCGCGTCCTTCGAGACGGCGCTTCGCGCCTCCTCAGGATGAGGGTATGTCTTTGATGGCATTAAGAAAGAACCTCATCCTGAGGAGCCCGCAACGCGGGCGTCTCGAAGGACGCACGGCGCTGATCCAGCCGAACGCCCATTCATTCACATCCTTTCAGAACAGGATGGACGGCAGATAGGCGCCGCGCGGTTCGTTGTACAGCCCGATGGTCATCAGGTTCATCGGCTGGATCATCCGCAGGCCATTGTCGATGCACCACCCGAACAATTCGGAATTGCGGCTCGGCAGCAGAAAACCGGGTCCGCCAAACGACGGCGCCGCGGCGATCAATGCCTTTAGATCCTCGATCGTCAGGGCGACGGCATGGCCGAAATAGGCGATCTGTGTCGTATAGCCGGTAATCCGGCCGGCGCGCTCGACCACCGACGCGGTCCCCTCGTCGATCGCCTCGCGCAGGTCCTGGCCGCGTTCGTGACCGTGCACCGCATGGCACACAAGCTCGCAGGCCTCGGCATCGTCGCGGGTCGCCGGGCGCACCGCGCAACCGGGGATGCGGGTCCCCAGCGGCGGACCCTGCAGGTTGACCAGCGGCTCGCGCACGACAAAGCCGAGCTTTGTGTAGAGGCATAGCGAGCGGGCATGATAGCCCGATTGCATGAGTCGCAGCCCGGCCGCCCGGCTGCGCGCCGCGCGCTCGATCATGTGCGTCATCAGCGCCGTGCCGACGCCCCGGTTCTGCACATCGGGGGCGACCGTGATCGGCCCGAGCCCGACGATCGCCGCACGCTCGTCGACAAAATTGCTGCCGACCACGGCGCCGTCGATCTCGGCAACGACGCCGTAGTAGCCGGGATGCCCATTCAAATGCGAGAGGAGGCCGGTCGCCACCTCGGGATCGGCGAAATCGGGCGGGAAATTATGCTGCGCGGCGATGGCCCGGAAGGCATCGTGACAGATCCTCCCGGCGGCCGGCACATCGCCGGGCTCGATCGCGCGTAAGGTCAGAGCCACCGGTCACTCCTCAAGTTTTCCCGACAGTGCGACAATATCCTGAATACGGCGGTACGATCGGAGCGATCGGACTGCCAAGCCGTTGTGACGGTAGGGTCCTCAGTGCGGACAGATGAATCAAGCGGCAAAAACCATCCTTGTCGTCGACGACGATCGCGACGTGCGCGATCTGGCGCTCACAATCCTTGAGGCGGCCGGGTATCGCGTCATTGAGGCGGCCAATGGCGACGAGGCGCACCGTCTGCTGCTGGCGCATCCCGATCTGCAGATCGACGCGATCTTCACCGATGTCGTGATGCCGGGGCGGCTCGACGGGATCGATTTTGCTCGGGCGGCGCGCTTGCTGCGACCCCGGCTGGGCGTGCTCTACGCCACCGGCTTCGCGAATCTGATCCGTGAAAACCGCCACAGCGAACTGCAGGGGCCAGTGCTGCGCAAGCCCTATCGCCCGGGCGAACTGCTCGGCGCCATCGGCGCCTTGCTCGACGGGGTCAACTGATCCGGGTGAGGGTGAGGGCTATAGCCACCGCCACCGCCCCTATTCCCGAGAGGCCGCGCCGAAAATAATCCCGACAGTCTCTAGCCGTTGTCGAGATGATTATAGATATAGGCGCCGACATGGACGTAATCAAATTCCGACCTCAGCTCGTTGTTGCTGGAGGCGGAGCCGTCCTCGGTATAGTTTGAACTATCGAGGCGGCCGGGATACCCAGACTCAATGATATCTGCAAAACTGTAGCTGCTACCTCGGTCGTCGGCCGATTGGGACGCACTGGCGAACAACCGAAAGGACGCGTCCGCTTCATAATAGCCATAACCGAAATAGTCGTATATGCCGGTGCCGAAATCCACCGAATCAAACTCCCAACCCAGGCCGTTGTAGCCGGAAGCGTAGCCGCGCTCGTAGTAATAAGGCGTATCGTACTGACCGGTCTCGCCGTTATAATAAAGGCTGACGTAGTTGTACCCAGTCAGCGATGAATCGTAGCCCAGGCTCAACGAATCGTAAATGTAATAATATGTATAGCCGACGCCGTCATCGTCGGGATAATTGTAATAATTCCAGTAGCTCTCATAATAGCCGTATCTGCCGTCATCGTAGACCGAAACCCAGTAATAATCGCCGCTGCCGGTATTGTATGTGTAATAGTAGAAGATCGTGTCATTTTTCGCGTCCGCCTCATAATAACCATAGCCGAAATAATCACTGGTGCTGCTGTTGAAATTGACCGAATCATATTCCGAGCCAAGGCCGCTATAGCCGGAGGCATAACCGCTTGCGTAGTAATTTGGGGTGTCGTACTGGCCGGTTTCGCCGTCGTAGTAGAGACTGACGTAATTGTAGCCGGTCAGCGATGAATCATAGCCCAGGCTTACCGAATCGTATATATAATAATAAGTATAGCCGACGCCGTCATCGTCTGGGTAATTGTAGTAATTCCAGTAGCTCTCATAATAGCCGTATCTGCCATCGTCGTAGACCGATCCCCAATAATAGTCGCCGCTGCCGGTATTGTATGTGTAGTAGTAGAAGATCGTGTCTGGCGTGCGTGCGTCCGCCTCGTAATAGCCGTAGCCGAAATAGTCATAGGTACCGCTCCCGAAATCGACCGAATCGTACTCCGAGTCGAGGCCGTCATAACCGGAGGGATAGCCTCTCTCGTAGTAATAAGGCGTGTCGTACTGGCCGGTTTCGCCGTCGTAGTAGAGGCTGACATAGTTGTAGCCGGTCAGCGATGAATCGTAGCCCAGGCTTACCGAATCGTAAATATAATAATACGTATAGCCGACGCCGTCGTCGTCGGGATAATTATAATAATTCCAGTAGCTCTCATAATAGCCGTATGTGCCGTCGTCGTAGACCGAACCCCAGTAATAATCGCCGCTGCCGGTATTGTATGCGTAATAGTAGAAGATCGTGTCGGTCGTCGCGTCCGCCTCGTAATAGCCGTCCCCGAAATAACTGTTGGTACCGCTGCCGAAATCGACATAATCCGATTCCGATGTCAGTCCGTAATAACCGGAGGCGTAGCCGTTGGCGTAATCATAGGGCGTGTCGTACTGGCCGGTTTCGCCGTCATAATAGGAGTAGACGTAGTTGTAGCCGGTTAATGACGAATCGTAGCCGAGATATACCGCGTCGGTAATGTTATAGGACCAGGTGCCGCCGGTCTCGCTATAATAGGACCTATAGTACCCATCGTAATAACCATAGGAGCTGTCAGCGTAGACATAGCCCCAGTATTGATCGCCGCTGACGTTCTCGTAAGCGTAATAATAATATTGATATCTGTCTTTGACGCTGGCGCGTCCGCCTCGTAATAACCGTCCCCGAAATAACTGTTGGTGCCGCTGCCAAAATCGACATAATCCGATTCCGACGTCAAGCCGTAATAACCGGAGGCGTAGCCGTTGGCGTAATAATAGGGCGTGTCGTACTGGCCGGTTTCGCCGTCATAATAGGAGTAGACGTAGTTGTAACCGGTCAATGACGAATCGTAGCCGAGATATACCGCGTCGGTAATGTTATAGGACCAGGTGCCGCCGGTCTCGCTGTAATAGGACCGATAGTACCCATCGTAATAACCATAGGAGCTGTCAGCGTAGACATAGCCCCAGTATTGATCGCCGCTGACGTTCTCGTAAGCGTAATAATAATATTTGGTGTCGATTGCCATGGCATCACCGGCGGTAGGACGTCGACCCTGTCACCCACCTGCCCGCGCTCGAGCGTTAGCCGGAGTGGGGGCGGGGGCGCTTATCCAGATGTAGTTAGCTAAGCGCGGGTGACGATTGCTCGTCAAGAAACATCGTCACCTTGAGTTGATTTTTGGGAGTTGATTTTTGCCGGGCCTGCCTTTCACCATCCGACGCGGAAGAACGGGGGGCTGCACGGCGAAGGGAAGCACCTGCGACGGCATGCCGACCGGGCATTGCAGGAAGGGCGCGTCCTGAGGGCGGGCAAGCTGTAATCTCGCGGCGCAGCAGAGGGAGGATGGGGTGCCGGGTTTTGACAAATGCTTGATCGTTTTCGCCCTGTCCCTGGCCCCCTGGCTTGGCGCGTGCTCCCCAATAAAGGAACCGGCCGCCGACGCCGCCAGGATACCAGATTCGCCGATTACGGCAGAGACGCTGGCGGGACCCGTCGCACTGGCGCCGAGCCTGACCGGAGCTCCGGCCACGCCGGCATTGCCCGAAGCCTCGCCAGCCAAGCCGGCTGCTCCGCCCGCCGAGCCGCCCGCTTCTACCGCGATGTCGGCCGCCGCGCCGGCGCGGTGCCCGCCCGGTTCGATCGCGATGTGGAGCCAACCGGACGCGGCGGGGACTGCGGTGTCGATCTGCCGGCGGCTAAATCCGGCGCGGTAGCACCCGGCGATTCGCCAATCATTCCCCCGGCGCGGCCCCCGGCGCGGCGGTGCGTTCCTCCAATCGCCCGCCCCGCCTGCCGGCCCAGCGACGCTGCGCGAACAGTCGCCAGCGGTCGAGGTAGAGATAGACGACCGGGGTCGTGTAGAGCGTCAGAACCTGGCTGACCGCCAAACCGCCGACAATCGCGATGCCGAGCGGCCGGCGCAGTTCGGAGCCCTCGCCAAAGCCAATCGCCAGCGGCACCGCGCCGAGCATCGCCGCCATTGTCGTCATCATGATCGGCCGGAAGCGCAAGATCGCCGCCCGGTAGATTGCCTCGCGCGGGTTCAAGCCCTCGCCGCGCTCGGCGGCGAGCGCGAAATCGATCATCATGATCGCGTTCTTCTTGACGATACCGATCAGCAGAATGACCCCGATCAGCGCGATGACGCTGAATTCGGTGTTGAACAGCATCAGCGCCAGCACCGCGCCGACCCCGGCCGATGGCAGCGTCGACAGGATCGTGATCGGGTGGATCAAGCTCTCGTAGAGCACGCCGAGCACGATATAGACGGCGAGCAGCGCCGCCGCGATCAGCATCGGCTGATTCTCGAGCGATTTCTGAAACACCTGAGCGGTGCCTTGAAAGCTGCCGTGGATTGTCGCCGGCACCCGCAACCGCGCCATCGCCTCCTCGATCGCGCGCGTCGCCTCGCCGAGCGAGCCGCCGGGCTTCAGGTTGAATGAGATCGTGCTGGCGACGAACAGCCCCTGGTGATTGACCGCGAGCGGCGTGCTGCCGGCCTCGTAGCGGGCGATCGCCGATAGTGGCACCATCGTCTCGCTCGCGGTGCTGACCGCGGCGCCGGTCGAGGCCGAGCCCCGCCCGCTATTGGCGAGCGCGTTGGTCGCCCGGTCACGCGCGGCTTGAGCCGCGGTTTGCCCGGCGCCGGTGTTAGTGGCATTGCCGCCGGCCGACGCCGAAACCGTGCCGGGATGTGCGTTGGTCGCCTGGGTGCCGCGGATCCCGCCGCCGGTGCTGATATAGATCTGGTTCAGCGTATCCGGGCTTTGGCGGTAGCCGGGCGCCACCTCCATCACGACGTGATACTGGTTGCGTGGCATGTAGATCGTCGACACTTGGCGCTGGCCGAACGCGTCATAGAGCGTGTTGTTGATCTGCGACATCGTTATGCCGAGCCGCGCCGCGGTGACCCGGTCGATCACCAGATTGCTTTCGAGCCCCTTCTGCTCCTGATCGGAATTGACGTCGGTCAATTCGGTCAGCTTCTCCAGCTCCGCGGTAATCTTCGGCACCCATTCATAGAGCTGGGGAAGGTCGTCGCCGCGCAGCGTGTATTGGTAGAGCGCGCTGCTCTGCCGGCCGCCGACCCGGATGTCCTGCACCGGCTGCAGAAAGAGCCGCGCGCCCGCAACCCGGGCGAGCTTGCCCCGCAGCCGTCCTATGACCTGGTCGACCGATGCGTCGCGCTCGGCCAGCGGCTTCAGCGCCACGAACACAAAGCCGGAATTGGTCTGGCCGCCGCCGGTAAAGCCGACGACGCTGGCGATTGCCGGGTCTTCTCCAATGATCGCGATGAACTCGGTCAGCTTGTCGCGCATCAGCTGAAACGAGATGCTCTGGTCGGCCCGGATGCCGCCGATCATGCGGCCGGTGTCCTGCTGCGGGAACAGACCCTTCGGCACCAGGATGTAGAGGTAGACATTGAGGCCGATCGTCGCGAACAGGATCAGCAGCACCAGCGCCGGAAACCGCAGCGCCTGCACCAGCGTGCGCTCGTAAAAGCCGAGCATCGCGGCGAACGCGCGCTCGCTCGCTTGATGCCAGCGCGATTGCCGTCGCGGTGTTGCGCCCTGGGGCCGGTGGGTCGCGATATGGGCGCACATCATCGGCGTCGTGGTCAGCGACACGACCAGCGAAATCAGGATCGCCACCGACAGCACCACCGCGAACTCGCGGAACAGGCGCCCAACGACGCCGTCCATCAACAGGATCGGTATGAACACCGCGATGAGGCTGAGGCTCATCGCCAAGACCGTGAACCCGACCTCGCTGGCGCCGAGGATCGCCGCGTCGCGCCGCTTCATGCCCGCTTCGATATGGCGGGTGACGTTTTCCAAGACGACGATCGCGTCGTCGACGACAAACCCGGTCGAGATCGTCAGCGCCATCAGCGACAGATTGTTGAGGCTGTAGCCCAACAGGTGCATCGCCGCAAATGTGCCGATCAGCGACACCGGGACCGCGACGCTGGGGATCAGCGTGGCGCGCACGTTGCGCAGAAACAGGAACACGACCAGGATTACCAGGCCGATCGAGATCGCCAGCGTGGTCTCGACCTCGCGCAACGAGGCGCGGATCGTCGTGCTGCGATCGAGCGCCACGTTGAGGTCGATGTCGTTGCCCAGCGACGCGCGCAGCTGCGGCAGCAAGCCGTTGACCCGGTCGACCGTGTCGATGATGTTGCCGCCGGGCTGGCGGTAGAGGATTGCCAGGACCGCCGGCTTGCCGTTGGCGAGCCCGGCGTTGCGCAGGTTTTCCGGGCCCTCCTCGACCACGGCGACGTCGCTGAGCCGCACCGGGGCGCCGTTGCGATAGGCGATGACGAGCGGCCGGTAATCCTCGGGCGTGGTCGCCTGGTCGTTGGTGTAGAGCTGGAAATTGCGTCCGTTATCCTCGATCGCGCCTTTCGGGCTGTGCGCGTTGGCCGAGGCGATCGCCGCGCGCACGTCTTCGAGGCCGATGCCGTATTTGAACAGCGGCATCGGGTTGATCTCGACCCGCACCGCCGGCGCGGCAGCCCCGCCCAGCGTCACCTGCCCGATGCCCTCGATCTGCGACAAAGCCGGCTGCAGGATCGTCGAGGCCGCGTCGTACATCTGGCCGCGGGTCCGCGTATTCGACGTCAGCGACAGAATGAGGACCGGCGCGTCGGCTGGGTTGACCTTGCGGTAGGTCGGGTTGCTCCTGAGGCTGGTCGGCAGGTCGGCGCGCGCCGCGTTGATCGCCGCCTGCACGTCGCGCGCGGCGCCGTCGATGTTGCGGCTGAGGCCGAATTGCAAGGTGATGCGGGTCGATCCAACCGTACTCGACGAGGTCATCTCGGAAACATCGGCAATGACCCCGAGATGGCGTTCGAGCGGAGTCGCGACCGTTGCCGCCATTGTTTCGGGGCTCGCGCCCGGCATCTGCGCGGCAACCGAGATCGTCGGGAAATCGACCTGCGGCAGCGGCGACACCGGCAGCTGGAAAAATGCGGCGAGCCCGGCCAGCGCGACCCCGATCGTCAACAGCGTCGTCGCGACCGGCCGCTCGATAAACGGGGTCGATAGGTTCACGACAGGTCCGCGCCGATCGTCAGCCCCGTGCAAGCGGGAATCCAGGGCAAAAGCCGTGCCGCTTCTCCTGGATGCCCGCTTGCGCGGTGTAGTGGTTCAAACGGCTGAATCTTTTCACCGTCATTGCGAGGAGCGCAGCGACGAAGCAATCCCGTGCCGGGAGGTCTCTGTTGCCCGAGATTGCTTCGCTTCGCTCGCAATGACGGGGTTTCCTGGAAAAGATCGACTGTCAGAATCGGAACACTAGCGCTTGCGCGGGGTGACGCATCGAGCGTGTTTCGACCACAAGTTGGGCGGTTTCGGCGCTGCCCTGTTCCGGGGGATCACCCGCGCGCCGGCCAGGCCGGCTCGTTGTAGCCGAGCGGCACCGAGGGCCGCGCCCAGTAAGGTGGCGTCTCGGACAATTGCACCGCCGGCTTCAGGTGGGTCAGGCGGCCGACCGGGGTGTCGCTCTCGATCGACCAGCGCGCCAGCTCCTCGGCCGAAAACTCCGTCGCCACGCCGGCGAGTTCGGCCTGCGGCACCTCGCCGCGGCTGACCAGCCAGCGCCCGGCCTGGGCCAGCGAGATCCGCACCAGCCAGCTGCCGCCCTCGCGCGCCCGCCGCGCCAGCGCCACCATCGCGCCGAACGCCATCAGATAGCCGGTCAGGTAGTCGATCGCCGATACCGGATAGAATTGCGGCTGACCCGCCTCGGCCCCCGGGAACAGCTCGGCCTGGCGGGTCGTGATGCCGCTCACGGTCTGCACGACGGTGTCGAAGCCGCGGCGCGACGCCCATGGCCCCACATGGCTGAACGCGCACAACGACACGTAGACCAGCCCCGGCCGCGCCGCGCACAGCTCCTCGGGCGAGAGGCCGCGATTGCCGAGTGTCCCCGGGCGATAGCCCTGCGAGAATACGTCGGTCTCGCGCGCCAGTTCGCGCAACCGCGCCAAATCCTTCGGCTGGCGCAAATCGAGATAGGCCGATAATTTGCCGTGTCCGGTGTCGTATTCCTGGTAGCCGATATTGGGCAGATGCTCCGCCGTGATTTTCAGGACGTCGGCGCCGTGCTCGGCGAGGGTGCGGGCGCAGGTCGGCCCGGCCAGCACGCGGGTCAGGTCGAGGACGCGAACCCCGGAGAGCGGCCGCTCGCCCGCCGGCAGCTTTTCCGGCGGGGCGTCGCCGATCTTGACGATTTCCATCAGCGGCAGCGCGGCGATCGCGGCGGCCTGCGGGTGCGTCGCCCACTCCGCCATGCTGCGGACCATGCCGCCGGCGCCCTTGGCGGCGAGGATCGCCTCCTCGAGTTCGAGCGCATCCCATTTGGCGACCGCCTGGCGCACCGCGCCCTTGTCCTCGGCAACGCCGAGCACCTTGAGCGCGGCCGCGCGATGGTTCGGAAAATTGGCGTGGATATAGCTCCACCGGCCGTTCTTCGCCGGATAGACGCCCATCACCGCGTTGCGCTCGGTCGAGACGCCCTCGCCGTTCATCTTCAGGTAGTGCCCGCTGCGCAACGAGGCGGTCGCGTGGCGGACATCGATTGCGACCTGCTGCGGGCGCCCGGTGCGCAGCTCTGATAGATCGGAGGCGGCGAGCCCGGTGGCGGCGAGCGCGGCGGCGCTGGTCTCGCCGATCCGGAACGGGGTCGGCAACACCGGGTCGTCGCCGCCGGTGATCTCCACCGCGGAGGCGCGCTCCGCCGGCCAGCCGGCAACCGGCAGGATGGTGCGCAATGCGTCGTGAGCAGCCATGGTCGGAACCTCTTCTGGGTTGTCGAGCGCGCTTGGCCCCCGGCGCCGGGCGGGGTCTGATGATGCCGCGTATTGGAAGCCGAGGAAATGCCCCTTTCAGCAAGAATTTCGGTCATTATTCGCCCTGGCTCGGCTTGCCACCCCGCCGCCGGTGCTTTCATACTGGCCGCGCCCGGAGGCGCCCGGATAATGGCGACAGCCGGTATCTTGTTGTCTGCCCCGACCGGAGTGCCTGCGATGACCCGTGACGAACGCGGCCTGCCGCTCTCGACCGACAGCACCGAGGCGGCCGTGCTATTCGACCGCGCTGTCGAGCATTACTTGAAGTTCCACGCCGATACGATGGCGCTGGTCGGGCGGATGCTGGCCGCCGACCCGCGTTTCGCGCTCGGGCACTGCTTCAAGGGCTATTTGCTGCTCAGCGCCGCGAACCCGGCCTATGCGTCGGAGATCGCCGCGACCCTGGCGGCGGCCGAGGCCGGCTCCGCGACCGCGACGCCGCGCGAGCGCCAGCATGTCGCCGCGTTCGCCGCGTGGTCGAACGGCGCGCTCGACCGGGCGCTCCAGATCTGGCGCCAGATTCTCGACGCGCACCCGACCGATCTGCTGGCCGTCCGCATCTGCGACACGAATTGGTTCCGCCACGGCCAGACCGCGAAGATCCTCGAACAGGCCGATCGCCTGGCGCCGCACTGGTCGGCCGAACTGCCCGGCTATGATTGTTTCCAGACGATCTGGGCCTTTGCCCATGAAGAGGCCGGCGACACTTCGGGCGCCGAACGCGCGGTCGACGCCGCTATCGCCCGCGACCGCAGCAACTATTTCGCCCATCACGTCAAGGCGCATGTGATGGAGATGGAATGCCGGCCGCGCGAGGGCCGGGATTGGCTCGCCAGCCAGGTCGGCGACTGGTCGCTCGGCAATCAGCTGATCCACCATCTGTGGTGGCACCGTGCGCTGATGGAACTGGAGTTGGGCGAGCTCGACGCGGTGCTGGCCAGCTATGATTCCAACATCCGCAACCTCGACGAACCGATGACCAAGGCAATGCCCGACCATTTCGTCGATCTGCAAAACGCCCCGGCGCTGTTGTGGCGCCTTGAGCAGATGGGGGTCGAGGTCGGCCATCGCTGGCAGGAACTCGCAGACAAGGCCGAGGCGCGCATCGGGGAGGCCGGGCATCCGCTGCTCGTGCCGCATCTGATGATGGCGCTGGCCGCAACCGGGCGAGCCGAGGCGGCGGGCCGCTTCCTCGGCGCGTTGCGCGACCTCGCCCGCGACAACGCATCGTGGACCGCGCCGGGGATTGTCGAGGCGGTGCTGCCGGCCTGCGAGGCGGCGCTGGCGCATCGGCAGGGCGATTATGCGCGGGCGGTCGATCTGCTGGCACCGCGGCGCGAGCAGATCCGGCTGCTTGGCGGCAGCAACGCGCAGCGCGACCTGTTCACCCAGATGCTGGTCGATGCCGCGGTCAAGAGCGGAAGAGGCGACATCGTCGGCGACATCATCGCCGATCAAGCCGCGAATCGCACGGTGCCTCCGACCGAACGCGCGGGCTATGCCGCCGCCGCCCGCTGGCTTGCCTGAAACAGGGGCGGCTTATCCGTCGACATTGGGCTCGGGCTGAGCATTCGAGCCTTCAACCCGGCGTCGAACCGCTGATGGGGCGGCTGAACACTGGGGAATAACGCGGAACGCTGGTCCGTTTGCCTTGCATGCCCGTTTGCTTTATATCAAGGGACGCCGTGTTACAGGGGTATCGGCGTTGGGATGTCATCGGAGGACCGGTATGGCCATCAGGGATGTTGTTAATAAAACGGGGCGCGGGCTGGCTGTTGCCGCGGCAGTGATCGCGACGGTGTCGCTGATCGCGCCGAGCCCGGCCGAGGCACGGGTCAGCACCGGCGCCGCGATCGGCATCGGGGTCGGCTCGTTCGCGCTTGGCACCGCGGTCGGCGCGGGCGCGGCGGCGCGGCCGTACGGCTATTACCCGTACGGGTATCAGTACGCCCCAGCCGCGCCGGCGCCCGCGTATTATTACGCGCCGGCCCCGGCGTATTACGCACCGGCGCGAAGCTGCTGGGATCCGTACTACCAGCGTTATTACGGGTGCTGAGGCGCGCCGCTCTTCGAGGCGGCGTCTGATCTGAAGTGCGGCAGCGGGCGGCCAGGGTGCCGCCCGCGCTGTTTCCGGGCGCTTACAGGTATTTGGCCGGACGGATCATCGCCCGCCACATATGGGCGACCGGGCTGTTGTCGAAGCCGAGTCCCTCCTTCGGCTGGCGGAAATTGCGGCCGATGATGTCGGTAAACTCCTCCAACTCGACATGCACGGTCGGATCGAACGAATAGATGTCATGCACGGTGATCATCCGGCCCGACATGTACCATTTGTGGTCCCGCATCCGCTTGTAGTCTTCCTCGATATACGGATCGACGCGGTAATCGGCGCCGAACGTCTTGACATAGGATTGCGGATACTCATAGCCGACCGACTCGTCGGCATAGAAGCGCAGCACCTGATGGGCGCGGATCGCCCAGGTCACTTCCTCATCGACATAAGGCTCGACCAGCTGGGCGCCCCAATAGCCGTGGTCGCCGCGGATAAAGCCGATCGTCGCGATGTCGTGCAACAGGCAGGCCAGCACCATCTTCTCGGGCAGCCCACCCTTGACCGCGTGGCGAGCGCTCTGCAGCAGATGCGCGGCCGGCCCGAAACGATATTTGAAGAAATCGGCGAGGGTCGGCTGATCCGGCATCTCCGGGAGCCGCGGATCGTCGCCCATCAAGACGCGCGCGTTCGGGTTCTGCGCCATGATCGCCGCGGCGTTCGGGGTCGGGCCGAAATCGGCGTCCGCCAGACTGTAGAGCCGCGACTTGATCACAATGTAGTCGAGTTCGTCGCTCATCCGTTGGTCGAGCGCATCGGCACGCTGCATCAGCGTCATCGTATCGTTCATCGCAAATCCTCCCTTAACAGACCCGAAGCAGACAACCTAACAGACAGGCAGCCATGCCGTAATCCATTTCGGCCGCACGGGAAATGCAAGGCGGGGCTGCGTTTTCCGGCGTGCAGCACCGCCGCCTGCCGTTTGAAGTCGGCTTGGTTGGCGGCGGCGCCGAGGGCGGGGCGGCGATAATCGTCGCGCCGACCACGCCGCGTTGAGGCGGCTGCCGGGGTGCTCGTCTACCGGCGGCGGCGGGACAAGGCCGGCTATTTGTCCTTGCTGTCGCCCTGCCAGGTGTTGTGCATCAGGAATGCGATGCCGTAGCCGATCGCGCCGGCGATCAATAGCGCGGTCAGCGGATACTCGTTGACATTGCGCGTCAGGTACTCGCTGGCGCGGGCGCCTTGCTTATAAAGGGTATCGGCCGTCGCGCTGGTCTGCTCGCGCGCGCGGCGGGCGAGATCCTGGGCGGCATTCCCGGCATTGGTCGCAACATCGGCCGCCGCCGACCAAGCCTGCTCGCCGACCACATTGCGGGCCATCGTCACGGCCTGGTCCATTGTCTCGCCGACGACGCCGGTGCTGTGGTTGCCGTCCTTGGCGGGGCTGCCAGGGCTGCCAGGGCTGTCTGAGGGGTTGCGGGTCGCGGTGGGGGTTATGATCCCCACGGGCCCGGGTCGTGCGGCGTCCTTGGTCTTGTCGCCATCGCGCATCGGTTGATTGTCCATCGCCACGCTCCTGTTCTGTCGTGATACATCACCCGCAGAAACAAACAGTCGCGGCGCGCAAACGCTCCACCGCCCGGCACAATCTCCGGGTTGGAGTGAGGGCGTCGTAGACCGGTCGGGTTGTCGGGAACCGGGCGCGATCGAAATTTGTTGTGTGGTGAACTTCCCGTCCGGGCTCGGTGCTGCCGTACGGCCGAGGAGCCGTATTCCGGGGAGTAAAGTCGTGTTCAGGACGACGATGATCGCGGCGTTCGGCGTCATGCTGGCGGCTTCACTGCCAGCAGCCTTTGCCCAGACCGCCACCTCGCTTGCGCCGGCGACCGGGCTCAATCCGGGTCAGGCGCTTCCGGGGAAGATGCGCGTCACCGAGATGATCGGCGCCGATGTCCACGACGCTCAAAACAAAAAAATCGGCGATGTCGAGGAAGTCGTCCTTGACCGCGATGGCCGCGTCGCGGTCATGGTCCTCGATGTCGGCTCGTTCCTCGGCATCGGCGGCAGGAAGATCGGCTTGGGCTTGAACGAGCTCAAGATGACCGCCGACCCCGGCGGCAAACCGCGTTTCCAGGTCGATCTGACAAAAGACCAGCTGAAATCGGCGCAGGCCTTCGACCTGAACCCGCAAGATGCCGCGACGACCGGAAACTCGACGGCACTCGCCGGCGCGAACCCGGTAACAACGCCCCCCGCGCACGGCGCGGTGACGACGACCCGCCTGCAACCGGGCCAGTTCCGCGCCAGCGAGCTTAAAGGCGCCGACATCCACGACGGACAGGAAAAAAAGATCGCCCGGATCAATGACATGATCGTCGATCGCGACGGTAGCGTCAGCCAGGTCGTGCTCGAAATCGACGGCAAATACGTCGCGATCGGCATCAAGGACCTCAAGATCGCGACGGACAACAAGAACAAGCCGCACATCTCGGTGGCGATGACCAGGGACCAGCTGAAATCGGCGCAAACCGTCGACCGCAACTGATCGCGGTCATCGGCGGACCCACCCCGGCAAGATCGATTGGCGCCCCAGCGTCCGTGACGACGCGCAAGACCGGGCTTTTGGCCTTCAACCAGCCCTCTCCCGCAGCGCGGGAGAGGGCTGGTTGCGCGGTTACGCTATCCCATCGTCGAATTATAGGCGCCGCCGTCGAGCAGCAGGTTCTGGCCGACGATAAAGCCCGAGCTGGCGGCGCACAGGAACGCGCAAGCCGCGCCGAATTCCTCGGGGTCGCCGACCCGGCCCGTGGGGTTGGTGGCCGAGCGCTTGGCCAGCATTTCCTCGAACGAGATATTCTGGCGGCGGGCCTCGAACTCGATCCCGGAACGCAGCCGGTCGGTCAGGAAGGGCCCCGGCAACAGGCCGTTGATCGTTACGTTGTGACGCGCGACCTGGCGCGCCAACCCGCCGACAAAGCCGGTGAGACCGGCGCGTGCGCCGTTGCTCATGCCGAGATTGGGGATCGGCGATTTGACTGAGGCCGAGGTGATGTTGACGATGCGCCCGAACTTGCGCGCGCACATGCCGTCGACGGTCGCCTTTATCAGCATGATCGGGGTCAGCATGTTGCCGTTGACCGCCTTCTGCCAATCCTCGATCTCCCAGTCGCGGAAATCGCCATGCGGCGGCCCGCCGGCGTTATTGATCAGGATATCGGGCTCGGGACAGGCGGCGAGCGTCGCCGCGCGGCCGGCCTCGGTCGTGATGTCGCCGGCGACAACCGTCACCTTGGCGCCGGTTTCGCGGCGGATCTCGGCCGCGGTCTGTTCCAGCGTCTCGGCGGTGCGCGCCGTGATCGTCAACTCCGCCCCGGCGCGGCCCAGCGCCATCGCGCAGGCCCGGCCGAGCCCCTTGCTCGCCGCGCAGACGATCGCCCGGCGTCCCTTGATGCCCAGATCCAGCATGTTTCCTCCTGCGGCTCTATCGGTTGTCGCGGCGTCCAGCATAGCGGCGATCGGCGCGCGGCGGCACGAATGAAGACCGCCTACAGTCCGCCTACAGCATGCGCTCGTCGGGGCCGATCAGGTTGAGCGGGGTCTCGCCCGACAAAGCGCGCCGGCAATTCGCCACGGCCCGGCGCAGCGATACCTCGCGCCATACCCCGCCGCCGGCCGAATTGTGCGGCGAGCCGATCACATTGGGGAGGTCGAAAAACGGATACCCCAACGCAAAACGCCGGTGGCGCACCGGCTCGACCCACCACGCGTCGATGCCGGCGAAAAACCGCGGGAATGCCTTGAGGCGCTCGTAAAGCGCCGCCTCGTCGACGATCTCGCCGCGCGCCACGTTGACGAGGATCGCATCCTCCTTCATCAGCGACAATTCGCGCGCCCCGATCAGCCCCTCGGTCGCGGTGGTCAGCGCGGCGCTGATCACCAGCACATCCGCGGCGCTCAGCAACTCGTCGAGCTTGTCTGTCGTGCCGATCCACTCGGTCGGCTCGTCGCTGGCGCCGCGCCGGTTGATCGCGTGGATATTCATGCCGAAGGCGCGCATCAGCCGCGCCGTCGCGACGCCGACCGCGCCAAAACCGAGGATGCTGCACACACCGCCACGCAGCATCCGGTTGGGGCTGCGCTGGTTGAACTCGCCGCGCTGCAGGTTGGCGTGCTCGATCAACAGGCGCTTGGCGGCGGCGAGCGCCAGCGCGACGACATGCTCGGCCATCGGCTCGGCCGAGGCGCCCTTGTTGCCGGCGACCGGCAGTTCGGGCGGCAGATCGCGGGTCGGCACCCAGTCGATCCCGGCGGCGCTGAATTGCAACAGGCGCGCATTGCGCAGCAGCGCCGATTCGCCGGGCTGAAGCTCGGTCGAGGTATCGTTGGCGAGCACCGCGCCAGCGCGGCGCAGCGCGTCGGCGCGTTCTTCCGGTGCCAGATCGGCGAGGTAGAGCACCTCAGCCGTGCCGCCGAGCTCTTCCCGAACAATCGCGCGGCTGCGCTCGCTAAGGGGATAGGTGACGACCAGAGGGCCCGCACTCATTCGACAAACTCCGAACTCGCCCGACGCAGCGCTGGCGCGCAGTATAGAGGCTTGCCCTCGATCAGAGGAAAACGTGATGGATCATACACCGCCGCCGATCACGATTGCCGCGGCCCGAACGTTGACGCCGACCGAAGGGCGCAACTCGGCGGAAGTGTTCCGCGACGGCGACCTGGAAGTCAGAATGGCGGTGCAGTCCACGCGCGGTCCGCAAGTGCCGCACGATCGGGACGAGGTCTATTTCGTCGCCAGAGGGAGCGGTCGCTATCGGGTAGGCGACACCGTAACCGATATCGGTCCCGGAGATCTGCTGTTCGCGGCGGCACACGCGCCGCACGGTTTCGAGGATTTTTCGGACGACTTCGCCGTATGGGTCGTGTTTTACGGCCCGCAAAAATAAGCGGAGGGGCTGGCCTACTCCGCGGCAGCGGTCGCGGCGCGGCGGCGGCGGTTGGCTTCCATCCGGCGGTCGCCGAGAAAGGCGGCGAGCGCGGTCAGCACCATGAAGATGACGCTGGCGCGGAACACCCATTCCGGCGCGCCCTGGTCCATGATGTAGCCAAACATCAGCGGACCCATGATGCCGGCAATGCTGAAGCCGGTGGTGACGATGCCGAAGGTGCGCCCGACCGCTCCCGGCGGCGCCGCGGCGCGCACCAGCATGTCGCGCGACGGCATGATCAGCCCACCGAGAAAGCCGGCGGCGGCCATCGCCGCGACCAGCGGCACGCTGCCGAGCGCGATCATGCCGATGACGAGGACGATGCAGGCGTTGACCGCGTAGCCGAGCGCCGCGACATCGGCATGGCGCCGCGTCATATCGGCGACAACTCCGCCAGCGAGGACGCCGAACGCCTGCGCCGCCAGATAGCCGGTCAGCGCCCAATTGGCGACCGACAGCGGCGTGCCATAGGCGCTGGTCAGCGCGACTACCGAAAAGGTGCTGATGCCGCTGCTGGAGAGGCTCATCAGCACAAAAAACCCGGTCAGGGCGAGGATGCCCGGCGTCAGGATCGCGGTCATGCCCTGCCGGCCGGCTGGCGACCCGTCCGCCGCCAGGGTGGGCGCAAGCCTCGGCGTGATCTCGCTGTCGACGCCGCGGGTCAGCGCGAGCGGCACCGCGACAACCAGCGCGATCGCGCCGGCCGCGATCAGCCCGAGGCTCAGCCCGCCGATGGCGACGAGGGCGAGCATCGTGACCGGCGCGACGGCATTGCCGAGAAACCCGGAGAACGTATGGATCGAAAACGCCCGGCCGAGGCGGCCCGGTGCGATCTTGGCCGAGAGCAGCGCGTAATCGGCGGGGTGGAAGACGCTGTTCGCCAGCCCGATCAGCCCCATCGCCAGCAGCAGGTTCCAATAGGTCGGAGCAAGGCCGAACCCGATAAAGGCAAGCCCGGCGAGAATCAGCGCGATCACAAGCAAGCGACGGGACCCAAAGCGGTCGACCAGAAACCCGACCGGCAATTGCGCGACAACCGCCAGCGCGCTGGCGACGGTCAGGGCAAACCCGAGTTCGAGAAAGCCGATGCCGAGCGTCGCCGTCAGCAATGGAAACAGCGGCGGCCATACCAGATGCTGGAAATGGTTGACGAAATGCGCCGACGACACCAGCGCGATCGCCTGGTATTCCCCGGTCTTGCCGCGCTCGCCGCCAAACCGTCCCAGCGCTTCCGTCGTCATCTGGTCGTCATCCTGTCGTCATCTGTCGTCATCCCTGGGGGCGTGTGCCTCTTTTTGTGACGTTCGCAACATGGCGCGCCACCGCCAAACCGACAAGCGCCCGTTGGGCAGGGCAGATCTCAGGCGGACGACAATCGAAACCATTTCTGTCATTTCGGGGTGCTTGACCGTTGGTCCACTCCGCGAGCCTGGATTCCCGCTTTCGCCGGAAAGGCTTTGCTTTAGCATTCGACCGACTCACACGGCAGGGGCCAACAGCGATGAGCGTGCAGGCGATCGGGCAGAAGGTGCGGCGGGAAGAGGATTGGCGTCTCCTGACCGGACGCGGGCGCTATGTCGAGGACGTGGCCGCGATCGGCGCGGCGCGCGGTTATGTGTTGCGCTCGCCCCATGCGCATGCGCGCCTCCTCGCGATCGATACGATTCGCGCCCGCGCCGCTCCGGGAGTGCTCGCGGTGCTTACGGGGGCCGAACTGCGCCGACGCGGGCTCGGCACGTTGCGGCCCCTGGTGCCGCGGCGGCGGCGCGATGGCGCGGCGGCTTTCGTCTGTCCGCAGCCGCTGTTGGCGCAGGACCGGGTGCGCTATGTCGGCGATCCCGTAGCGTTCGTCGTCGCCGAGACGCTGAACCGGGCGAAGGACGCCGCCGAGCTGATCGAGGTCGAGTATGAGCCGCTGCGAGCGGTCGTCTCGGCCGAGGCGGCGCTGGCGCCGGGCGCGCCGGCGGTGTGGGACGACAACCCGGGCAACGAGGCTTTCACCCATGCGGCCGGCAATAGGGCGGCGGTCGAGGCCGCCTTTGCCCGAGCCGCGCGCGTCGTCGATCACCGAATTGTCTTCAACCGGGTCAGCGCCAACAGCATGGAGCCGCGCGGCTGCCTGGCGCAATACGACCGCGACGACGAGCGCTACACGATCCGCTGCACGGTCCAGTCGGTTCACCAGATCCGCGCCGCGCTCGCCGGGCAGGTCTTCCGGCTGCCGCACCATCAGGTGCGCGTCGTCTGCGACACGATGGGCGGCGGCTTCGGCATGAAGGGCGGCTGCTATCCCGAATACGGGCTGGCGCTGTGGGCGTCGGAGGTCGTCGGGCGCCCGGTGCGCTGGATCGCCGAGCGCAGCGAGGGGCTGCAGAGCGACGAGCAGGGCCGCGGCAGCGTCGTCGAAGCCGCGCTGGCGCTCGATTCCGACGGCAGGTTCCTGGCGCTGCGCACGCGCTGGGTGTCGGCGATCGGCGCCTATTATTCGACCGACCGGCCGACCATCCCGTTGACGATCGGGCTCGGCTGCCTCGTCAACACCTACACCTTCGCGGCGGTGCATGCCGAGGTCACCGCGGTCCTGACCAACACGATGACGACCGCGCCCTATCGCGGCGGCAGCCGGCCCGAGCCGATCTACGTCGTCGAAAGCATCATCGACAAGGCGGCGCGCGAATTGCGGCTCGACCCGGCCGAATTGCGCCGCCGCAACACGATCCCGGCCGCCGCGATGCCCTATGCGACGCCGATGCAGCAGACCTACGACAGCGGCGATTTCGCGAAGAACCTCGCCGATGCGCTGGCGCTCTCCGGCTATGACCGGGTCGCCGAGCGCCGCGCCGCCGCGCGCGCCCGCGGCAAATTGCTAGGCATCGGGATCGCGACGACGGTCGCGGCGACCGGCGGGCGCGATTACGAGCATGCCGAGATCCGCTTCGATCCCTCGGGCGGGGTGATGCTGCTGACCGGCAGCATGGATCACGGCCAAGGTCACGCGACGACCTTCAAGCAGGTCCTCTCCGACAGGCTCGGCATCGACGCCGACCGCATCCGCTACCGCTTTGGCGACAGCGACCTCGTCACGATGGGCATCGGCACCTTCGGCTCGCGCTCGGCCCAGCTTGCCGGCTCGGCGATCGTGCAGGCGGCCGACCGGCTGATCGACAAGGGACGCCGCATCGCCGCGCACGCGATGGAAGCGGCGGCCGGCGACATCGTTTTCGAGCATGGCAGGTTCACGATCGCCGGCACCGACCGCTCGCTCGGCATCGAAGAGGTCGCGCGGCAATCTTTCCAGTCCGCGCAACTGCCCGAGGACATCGAGGCCGGCTTCACCGAGCGCTCGAATTTCGGCCCGGCCGACGCGGCGACCTTTCCGTCGGGGGCGCATGTCTGCGAGGTCGAAATCGATGTAGAGACCGGCGCGGTGGCGCTCGTCCGCTACTGCGCGGTCGATGATGTCGGACACATGCTGAACCCGCTGCTGTGCGAGGGGCAGATCCACGGCGGCATCGTCCAGGGGCTCGGCCAGGCGCTGGTCGAGAACCTGGTCTACGACCCCGACACCGGGCAGCTGGTGACCGGCTCGTTCCAGGATTACGGCATGCCGCGCGCGGATAATTTCTGCGCCTTCGAACTGGCCGAAAACGCGACGCCGACCGAGCGCAACCCACTCGGCGTCAAGGGGGTCGGCGAAGCCGGCACGATCGGCGCGATCCCGGCCGTCATGAACGCCGTCAACAATGCGCTGGCCGCGATCGGCGCGCCGCCCGTTGAAATGCCGGCGACCTCCGAAAAGCTGTGGCGCGCGCTGCGACGGCGCGCTAATTAGGCATTAAAAACCGGAGTTTTCGAAGTGTCCGATCTTCCCGACAATGTTGACCTGCAATGGCTCGGTCGCACGATGATTTCAATGCGGGCGGACATAGCCGGCGTGCGCGAGGAACTCGCCGGCGTACGCGAGGACATGATGGTCATGGCCGCGGTGCTGAACCGGGTCGATGCTACGGTCAGCCGCCTGGTCCCGGAATTGCGCGCGATGCGCAGCCAGCACGACGAATGCGGGCACGGCTCGACGCGCTGACAAAGGTGGAAGCGGACGGGGGTTGAGGCTCAGCGCAGATAGCGCTTTTCGGCGGCCTTCATCGCGGCGACGCGCTGCAGGTCGAAAATATCCTCGACCGAGGCGATGCGCTTGTCGATCTCGTGGATGCCGCCGTCGCGGCGGATCGCGGCAAACACCTCGCGCATCGCGGTGACCGCGGCGCGCACCGCGTGGTTGGCATAAATCACGATTTTGATCTTGCCGAGCGCGCGCACCCTGGCCTCGGTCAAATCGGGATAGGCGGTCGGCACGATGACGAGCGGGATCGCGCCGGACCAGCTCTCGGTAAAGGCGACGATCTCGTCCGGGGTGCGTCGCTTCGAGTGGATCAGCAACAGGTCGGCGCCGGCTTCGGCATAGGCGCCGCCGCGGCGCAACGCCTCCGCCATGCCGAGATCGGCGATCAGCGCTTCGGTGCGGGCGATCACCAACAGATCATGCCCGATGCTCGCCGCGCGCGCCGCCTCGATCTTGCCCTGGAATTCCTCGATCCGCACCAATTCCTGCCGGCCGCCGGGCAGGAGGCTCGTATCCTTCGGGAAAATCTTGTCCTCGATGACGATCGCCGCCGACCCGGCCCTCGCATAGGCGCCGACGACATGCCCGACATTGACCGCGTTGCCGTAGCCGGTATCGAGATCGGCGATCAGCGGGATGCTGCATTGCTCGATGATCGCGCGGGTCATGTCGAGGTGCTGGGTGAAGGAGAGGAGGCTGGCGTCGGGGACGCCATAGGCGGCCGACAATTCGAAGCCGCTCGCCCAGACGCCGTCGAAGCCGGCCTCCTCGGCGAGCCGCGCCGAGAGCGGGTTGTGCGCTGACATCACCGTCGCGAGCCCGCCGCTCCCGATCTTGTCCCGCAACCGGTTCGCCATGTCCCGCCCCCTTGCTGATGTGCGCTCCCGCGCGTCCTTGATCTTGTCATACCGGGATATTTGTCATATCGGCGAAGGCCGGTATCCACGGCCGCCATGGATACCGGCCTTCGCCGGTATGACAAGACAGAGTAATTGCAAGTCCCTTGCGCAAGTGGCTTGCGTTCTCCGGCCTGGGCCGACTAGAGTTGCGGGCATGTCACGCAAAGCGCGCATCCCCGCCGCGATGGTCCGCCTGATGGGCGGCGGGGAGCGCCATGCGTGGACGCTCGAGGAGCTTCATTCGGGGCTGGCGCGGCAGGGCGAGGCGACCGATTTTTCGTCGGTGTTCCGCGCCGCCGAAAAGCTGGCGTCCGGCGGCGTCATCCGCAAGCTGCTGATCGATGACGGCCGCGCCCGCTTTGAATTGGCCGCCGCCCACCACGACCACCTTTACTGCACGCGATGCCACGCGCTGGTGCCGGTGCCCTGCCTGATCGGGCGCGAGGATTTCGCCGCGCTCGAACGCGAAACCGGGGTCGCCGTACTCGATCACCAGCTGATCCTGAGCGGCGTCTGCCGCGCCTGCCGCACCGCTCCCGACCAGGACCAGCGCCCGAGCGAGGATCCGGCATGATCGGCGCGATCGATCTGTGGAACCCGGCGCATAGCACGATCGGGATCGACCTGCTGACCGCGTTCCTGCTGGGGCTGGTCCACGGCATCACTCCCGACGAGCATACCTGGCCGATCATCTTCGCCTATGCGGTCGGCGGCTATTCGACATGGCGCGGCATGCGGGCGGGGTTGATCTTCGCGCTGGCGTTTACCGCGCAGCAGGCATTGGCGAGCGAACTCGCATACCTCGGCCTGGCGCATTGGTTCACCTTCGATGCGCTCGAAGGCGTCATGTACATTGTGGTCGGCATCCTGATGGCGGCGTCCGGGCTGTTCGTCACCGGGCGCGGGTTCCTGCCGCATTTGCACCTGCCGGGGATGGCGCGGCTCGGCCTCGCTCACTCCGTCGGCGACCCCGCCAGCTCTTCCGGGGGCCAGCGGGAGCCGCGCGAGCTGGCGCCCTGGATGCCGGCGGTGCACGGTTTTATCGCCGGCTGGGGGCTCGACGCCTTCTCGGTGATCGTCTTCACGACGCTGTCCCCGGCGATGCCCTCCGCCGCGACCGGGTGGCTGCCCGGTTTCGTCTATGGCATCGGGACATTGTGCGTTCAGGCTGCCGCCGGCGCGGCCTTCGGGCTTTGGGCGGCGCGGCGCGGCCTGCCGCTGGAGGCAATCCGCAGCATCGCGCTGACCACCGCGGCGCGGACGCTGCTGTGGGGCGGCATCGCCTTTGTCCTCTTCGGCCTGTTCTCGATGGTATTTCCCGGCGCGGCGGAATTCGAGATTGCGACGCCGCTGCCGGTCCACAACCTCGACAGGCTCGGGCTGCCCTTCGTCCTTGTTGTCTTTACCGTTGTCGGGGTCGGCGTAACGAGTTTCGTGACCGCGACCCAGGCTTGGCGCAAACGTCTCGCCGCCGAGACCAGCGCTCCCTTGCCGGCAAAGCCGTGACACCTCAGCATTGTGGCCACCCCGTCATCCCAACAAAAGGACATTGCGATGCCTGACAACAATCCAGCCCCGCCTGCCGCACCGCCGCGCACGCTGATGTTCGCGCCGCAGCCGGCCATCGCGCCGCTGACGCCGCCCGCTCTTTGCATCGATCTGATGACGGAGCACGGATCGCAATTGTTCGGCGCGCGCTGGAAGACGCTGGAGGCAAAGATCGTCGAGACCGCGCCGATTCCCGATGCGATGCCCGAGTTCAAATCGACCTACGACATCGAGCCGCATGCCGGCGCGCGCGGGTTCGACGATTCCGCCTGGCCGACGGTTCCGCCGACCGAGCTCGGAGCCAAGCGGGGTGGCGGCAAGGTGTCGTTCCTATGGTTCCGCGCCACCCTGACAATACCCGCGACGATCGCCGGGTTCGCGACCGCGGGTGCGATCATCGTGTTCACGGCCAACGTCGACGACTATGCCGAGATATGGGTCAACGGCGAGCTGCCGCGGGTCCCCGGCCGGCCCAGCCCGGCCGCGATCCAGGGCTTCAACATGCCCAACCGCCTCGTCCTCAGCCCCGGCGCCAGCCCCGGCGATACGTTTGAGATCGCGGTCTTCGGCATCAACGGCCCGATTTCCGCCGCGCCGCCCAATACCGTGTGGTTCCGCGAGGCGAAGGTCGAGTTCTACCGTTGAGGGAGGCGAGCAAGCGTTCCGGCTAGCCGCCGACGGCGCCCTCGGTGTTGACGTAGACGGCGTAGAGCGAGTGGCTCGCCGCCATGAACAGGCGGTTGCGCTTCACTCCACCGAAACACAGATTGGCGCAGCGTTCGGGCAGCGCGATGCGGCCGATCATCGTGCCGTCAGGGGCGAAGATCGCGACTCCGTTGAGCGCTTCGCTCATGCCCCAGCCGCACCACAAATTGCCCTGGACATCAACGCGGAACCCGTCGGGCGTGCCGTCGCCGAGATCGGCGAAATTGCGCGAATTGGCGAGCTTTGTGCCGTCCGCAACGACGTCGAACACGCGGATCGCGCGCGGCCGGGCCCGCGACTCGACAATGTAGAGGAGCGACTCGTCGGGCGAGAAGCACAGCCCGTTCGGACCGCTCAGCCCCTCGGCGACGGCGGTGGTGCGCCCGGTGCGGCCGTCGACCCGGTAGACATTGGTCGGCAGTTCGGGCTCGGATTTGTCGCCCTCGTAATTGCTGAGGATGCCGAAGGCCGGGTCGGTAAACCAGACCGAGCCATCCGATTTGACGACGACATCGTTCGGCGAGTTGAGCTTCTTGCCCTCGACCCCGTCGAACCGGTTGCACAGCACCGTGATCGTGCCGTCATGCTCGGTGCGGCTGACTTGCCGGCCGCCATGCTCGCAGGTGACGAGCCGGCCCTGCCGGTCGCGGGTGTTGCCGTTGGCGTAGTTCGACGGCTTGCGGAAGATGCTCGTCTCGCCGGTCTCTTCGTCCCATTTGAGGATGCGGTTGTTCGGGATGTCGCTCCATAGGAGGGCGCGCAGATCGCCGAACCACACCGGCCCCTCGCTCCAGCGGCAGCCGGTATAAAGCCGCTCGACGCTGGCGTTCATCGGCGGCCGGATCGCCTCGAAACGCGGGTCGAGGGTAATGATCGCCGGGTCGGGGTAGGCTAGCGCCGGTTGCCATCCGCTGGTCATTTGCGGGTCTCCCTCAGATTTTGTTCCGTTACCGGTGCGGGCCGGCGACATCGGCGAGGATGGAGCCTTTCCGCCGAGCGCTCAAGAGGCTCCGCGTGCCGGCTCAGGTCTTTGAGCGGGCGGCGCGCAAGGCCGCCCAGACCAGACCGATGACGCCGAAGAGGGTCAGCGCGCCGAATACCAGCAGTGCCGTATTGGCCGAGCCGATCAGCCGGTCGCCGAGCAGCCCCATGATATCGCCGGCCAACAGCAGCATCGGCGCCCACACCAGCGCCGACGCGATCGTGGCGAACGCGAAGCGCCCGCATGTCATGCCCATGATGCCGGCGGCGAGTGTGATGACCGCCCGGATCGGGCCGGAAAACCGGCCGAGGAAGACGCTCTTGCCGCCGTGCCGCTCGAAGAATTGGATGCCGACCGTCAGCAGCCCGAGATGGCGGGTCAGCGGCCAAAACCGGGTCACGCGGCCGCCGAGCTGGCGGCCGATCCAGTACGACACGAAATCGCCGAGCACCGCACCGAGGATCGCCCCGGCCATCAGCGGCAGATAGGGTAGCGTGCCGGCTCGCATCAGGGTGCCGGCAGCGATCAGCAGCACCGTGCCGGGAAACAACAAGCTCACAAAGGCCAGCGACTCGCCGAACGCAGTGATGCAGATGATCGCGATCGCCCAGTCCTGATGAGTCTTGATGAATTCAAGCAGCGGCTGGGCGAAATTTTCCATGCATTCTCTTGTCGGCGAGGTGCCGCCTGCTATACGCGCCGGCGAGGCTGTCCGGCAAGGGCGGCGCGAGTCAGACGGCGCGTCACGGGGTAAGCCCGAGGCGTTCGAGCGTCGCGGGCAGCTCGTTGAAACGGTCGAGGACCGCGGCGGCGCCAAGTGTCGCCGGGTCGACCCGGGCATAGCCGTAGCGCATCAGGATCAGCGGCACGGCGGCAGCATGGGCGACGGCTGCGTCGTTTTCGCTGTCGCCGATCATCACCGCCCGCTCGGCGCTGCCACCGAGTTCGGCGATCAGCCCGAGCAGGTGCCCCCGGTCCGGCTTCTTCACCTCATAGCGGTCGCCGCCGGCGACTCCGTCGAACAGCCCGGCCAGGTCGAGCCCGCCTAACAGAATATCGCTCGCCTGCTGCGGCTTGTTGGTGCACACCGCGTTGCGGTAGCCGCGCCGGCGCAGTTCGGTCAGGGTCTCGCGCACGCCGGGATAGGGCCGGGTCAGATCGGTCGCCTTTTCCTCATAGATATGGATATACCGCGGCAACGCCTCGACCGCTTCGGCGGCGCTGCCGCCGCGTGCCGCGAAACCGCGCGCGACCAGCGCCGGGATGCCGTCGCCGACCATCGGCGCCACCTCGGCGCGCGATAATTGGCGATAGCCGCGCTCGCGCAAGACTTCGTTAAGCGCATTGGTTAAATCTGGCACGCTGTCAACCAGCGTCCCGTCGAGATCGAAGACCAACAAAAAATCCGCCATGCCTGAACCCCGCGCCGCCTCGGTCACACGCCGCAACAATCTGTGTGTTGGCAGGGTGGCCGGCGGCGTGCAACCGTTAGTCCGATGATCGCGTTTCGTTCCTCGTGGGCCCCCTGACTCAGAAAGACGTGGCGAGTCGCAACATGAACCGATCCCGTTTCGCCGCCATCGTCCTTGCCGCCGGCGAAGGCACCCGCCTCAACTCGGCCCGCCCCAAGGTGCTGCACGAGATCGCCGGGCAACCGATGATCCGGCATGTGCTCGACGCGCTGCGTCCGCTCGACCCCGCCGCGACGGTCGTCGTGCTCGGCCGCGACAGCGATTCGGTCGCGCGCGCCGTCGCGCCGTCGCAAAGCGTGATCCAGTTCCCCCCGCGCGGCACCGGCGACGCGGTGCGCGTTGCCGGCCCAATCCTCGGCGATCGACTCGCCGAGGACGGGATTACCGATGTCGTCGTGCTGTTTGGCGACACGCCGCTGCTGCGCGCTGAAACAATCGCCGAACTGCTGGCGGCGCGTCGCGCCTCGCCGGAAGTCGCGGTCGCGGTCGCCGGGATGCGGCCGGCCGATCCCGGCGCCTATGGCCGCCTCGTGCTCGGCGCTGACGGCGCGCTGCTGCGCATCGTCGAAGCGCGGGACGCGAACGCCGAGGAACGCGCGATCGGCTTGTGCAATGGCGGCATCATGGCGATCGACGCGGCCCGCGCGTTCGATCTGGTGGACCGAATCGGCAACGACAACGCCAAGCGCGAATTCTACCTGACCGATATCGTCGCAATCGCGCGCGGGCAGGGCCTCGCCTGCCGGGTCGTCGAACTGCCGGCCGAGGAACTGCTCGGGGTCAATACCCGCGCCGAGTTGGCCGCGGCCGAAGCGCTGATGCAGGACCGGCTGCGCCGCCGCGCGATGGAGAACGGCGCGACTCTGGTCGCTCCCGACACGGTCTTTTTCTCGGCCGATACGCGGCTCGGGCGCGATGTCGTCGTCGAGCCCAACGTCGTGTTCGGCCCCGGCGTCACGCTCGCCGACAATGTCCGTATCCGCTCGTTCTCGCATCTCGAAGGCGCCGTGATTGCGAGCGGCGCGATTGTCGGGCCGTTCGCGCGGCTGCGCCCCGGCGCGGTGCTCGAAGAGGATGTCCATGTCGGCAATTTCGTCGAGGTCAAGGCATCGCGGCTCGGCGCCGGCGCCAAGGCCAGCCACCTCTCCTATCTCGGCGACAGCGATATCGGGGCCGGGACCAATATCGGCGCCGGCACGATCACCTGCAATTACGACGGCGTTAACAAGTGGCGCACGACAATCGGCGAGCGCGCCTTTATCGGCTCGAACACCGCCCTGGTCGCGCCGGTCACGGTCGGCGACGGGGCGATCGTCGCGGCCGGCAGCGTCGTCACCTCGGACGTGCCGGCCGATGCGCTGACGATCGCCCGCGGCAACCAAGTCGACAAACCGGGGCGCGCCGCCGAAATCCGCGCGCGACTGCTCAAGGAGAAGGGCTGATGTGCGGCATCATCGGCATCATCGCAAAGAACGCGGTCGCCACCGAGCTGGTCGAGGGGCTGCGCCGCCTCGAATACCGCGGCTACGATTCGGCCGGGGTCGCGACGCTGATCGACGGCCGTATCGAGCGGCGCCGGGCCGAGGGCAAGCTCGCCAATCTGGCGGCGCGGCTCGAGCGCGAGCCGGTGCACGGGACGATCGGCATCGGCCATACGCGCTGGGCGACGCACGGGTTGCCGACCGAGGGCAACGCCCACCCGATCGCGACCGACCGGGTCGCGGTCGTCCATAACGGCATCATCGAGAATTTTCAGGCGCTGAAGCGCGAGTTGGTAGGGCTCGGCTACCAATTCCACACCCAGACCGACACCGAGGCCGTCGCGATCCTGACGACGCACCATCTGGCGCAGGGCATGGCGCCGGCCGACGCGGTGGCGCGCACCCTGGAGCGCCTCGAAGGCGCCTTCGCCCTCGTCTTCCTGTTCGCCGGCGAGCACGATCTGTTGATCTGCGCCCGTCGCGGCAGCCCGCTGGCGATCGGCTACGGCGACGGCGAGATGTTCGTCGGCTCTGACGCGCTGGCGCTGGCGCCGCTGACCCGGCGCATCACCTATCTCGACGAAGGCGATTGGGCTGTGGTGACCTCGCGCGAGGTCGCGATCTTCGACCGTGACAACCAGAGGGTCGCGCGCGCGGTGCGCGAGACCGCGCTCAGCGGCGCGCTGATCGGCAAGGGCAATTACCGCCATTTCATGCAGAAGGAGATTTTCGAGCAGCCGGCGGTGATCGGCGACACATTGCAGGCGCTGATCAACCCGGCGAGCCAAACGATCCACCTGCCGCAATTGCCGTTCGCGCTGGGCGATATCGGCAAGATCACGACGATTGCCTGCGGCACCGCGCATCACGCCGGCATGATCGCCAAATACTGGCTCGAAAAGATCGCCCGCGTGCCCGTGGAAGCCGACATCGCGTCGGAATTCCGCTACCGCGCGCCGGCAATGCCCAGGGACGGCGCGGCGCTCGTCATTTCGCAATCGGGCGAGACCGCCGATACCCTGGCGGCGCTGCGCTATTGCCGCGAGGCCGGGCAGAAGATCATCGCGATCGTCAACCAGCCCGAAAGCACGATCGCGCGCGAGGCCGACATCGTGCTGCCGACCCTGGCCGGCCCGGAAATTGGGGTCGCCTCAACGAAGGCGTTTACGACGCAGCTCGCCGTCCTCGCCGCGTTCACGATCGCGATGGCGCGGGCGCGTGGCACGATCGACGCGGCGGGCGAGGCGGCGCTGGCCGGCCAGCTCGCCGAGATCCCGTCGCGCGCCAGCGAGGTCCTGCATCACGACGAGCGCCTGCAAGAGATCGCGGCCGAGATCGCCCTCGCGCGCGACGTGCTGTATCTGGGGCGCGGCACCGCCTATCCGCTGGCCCTCGAAGGTGCCCTGAAGCTGAAGGAGATTTCCTACATCCACGCCGAGGGCTATGCCGCCGGCGAGATGAAGCACGGGCCGATCGCCCTCATAGACGATTCCGTGCCGGTCATCGTGCTGGCGCCGCCCGACGATCTGTTCGAGAAGACGCTGTCGAATGTCGAGGAGGTCATGGCGCGCGGCGGCCGGGTCGTGATGATCTCGGATGCTGCCGGGGTGGCGCGGCTCGACGGCCGCCTCGCCTTCGGCATCGCGGTGCCGCATTGCGCCCCCTTTGTCGCGCCGCTCCTCTACGCGATCCCGATCCAGCTCCTCGCCTACCACGTCGCCGTATTGAAGGGCACCGACGTCGACCAGCCCCGCAACCTGGCGAAAAGCGTCACGGTGGAGTAGCGATAACCGTTAGAATGTAGGCGGGTAGGAGCGGCGCGAAACCACTATCGCCCGCGTTGCGCCGGGATGCGCGCCAGGACGATCTTCTCGGCCGAGTGGCCAAGGAAATGAGGGGCAGAGCCGCCTTCGGCCAGCAGATCGAGGAAATCGTCGGGCCGGGTGATGCGGGCCGAGCCAAGAATGTCGGCGCCGCGGGCGAGAAACGCATCCGGCAGCATCCCGACCGTCGGGCCGAGCACGGTGACCCGCGCGTCAGGCCGCGCCAGCGCGAGCAGATCCTCGAGCGTGTCATTGATCAGGGTCGCGCCGGTGATCAGCAGCACGTCGGCGCCGGGTACGATTTCCGCCGCCAATTCAGCCGGGCGATAGAACGGCATCTCCTCGGGCTTGAGCGCCGCCGGGTTCTGCTCCAACACCAGGAAAGGCTGACGGCGGCGCTTCAGCTCCTTCAGGAACGGGACGAAGGCGCCGACCAGCACGACCCGCTCGCCGTCGCGCAGTTCGGTCGCCTCGAACGCGTCGGTGCCCGGCAACAGCGCGACCCCGGGATCGGGGCGGCGGCGCCAGGCCCATTCGGCCAGCGCGTTCAACGTGGCGATCCCGACCGCCCGGCGCAGCCCTTCCGGAGCGAGCGCATCGCGCATCAACTCGGCCGCCGGACGGCCGGCAATCCGCTCGCGCAAACCCGCCGCCCGGGCCGATACCGGACAGCAGATGTCGCCGGCAATCGCGTCGCGCGGCGTCGCGCAGGTGCCGGCGACAGCGATTTCCGGGCCGGCGGAGAGCTTGACCCCGGTGAAGAACAGCCCGATCACCGCGCGCTCGACCGTAATCGCGTCAAGCTCGGGGCCGAGAATATCCGTGACCGCGGCGATCGTCTCGTTCAGGATGGCGCTCTGCACGGGGCCTCTCCTCGCGTATGTCGCAACTGATTCAGCATAAGCGCGTTGTCATGAAATTGATCCAGCTTAGCGCCGCCGCGGCGCTGGTCGTCCTTTCCCTCACAGCGCCGCCCGCCATCTCCCCAGGGGCGGCACAAGGAGTGCCCACCAAGATGAGCGAGCTGCCAAGCGGCCTCAAATACACCGATACGACGGTCGGCACGGGCGTCGAAGCGACCAAGGGCAAGAAGGTCAGCGTCCATTACACCGGGTGGCTGTACAACAATGCCACCAAGGGCGCCAAATTCGACAGCTCGCTCGATCGCGGCCAACCCTTCGAGTTCGGATTGGGCGCGGGGCAGGTGATCCGCGGCTGGGACGAGGGCGTCGCCGGGATGAAAATCGGCGGCAAGCGCACTCTGATCATCCCGCCCGAACTCGGCTATGGCGCGCGCGGCGCCGGCGGAGCGATCCCGCCCAACGCGACGCTGATGTTCGATGTCGAGCTGCTGAAGGTCGACTGATCTTTACCAGTTTCGTCAGTCCGGGGCGGCGCCCCGGACTGACGAATAATGGTCATCCGTCGCGCGTATCAGCATCGGCGCCGGGTGAGGGCGGCGGGGCGCCGGCGAAGGCGTGGTGGTCGAAGGCGATGCTTTTGATCACGGCATAGACGCGAAGGCCCGGCGCGAGACCCAGGGTTTCGACCGAGCGCCGGGTCAGCCGCGCGATCAGCGGCTCGCCAGCGCAATCGAGGCGCATCTCGACGATCGGGCCGTCGGCATGGCCGATCTCGGCCACGGTTCCGGGCAGCACGTTGAGGGCGCTCAACCGCTCCGGCGGAACGAGCGCGATCATCACATCGCGCGCCCGGATGCGCACCCGCAGCGCGGCGCCGACCGGCAGGTCGAGATGCGGCACCCGCAATTCGCCGGCGGCCGCGCGCAGCACGGTCAAGCCGAACGCCCGGTCGTGACCGGCCACCCTGGTGGCGAGGATCGCGCCGGCCTCGGCGCGGCCGGTCAGCGGGAACAGATCGATGCGGCCCATGATCGCCGCGGTCGGGCCGATCGCGGCGACGCGGCCCTCCGACATTACGACCATCGTGGTGGCGAGCCGCGTCACCTCGGTGATCGCGTGGCTGACATAGATTATCGGCACCCCGGCCTCGTCGCGCAGCCGCTCGATATAGGGCAGGATCTCGGTCTTGCGCGCCTCGTCGAGCGAGGCCAGCGGCTCGTCCATGACCAGGAGGCGTGGGCGGGCCAACAGGGCGCGGCCGATCGCGACGCGCTGCTTCTCGCCGCCCGACAAATTCGCCGGGCGCCGGCCGAGCAGCGCGCCAACGCCGAGCAGTTCGACGACGTGATCGACCTCGCCGGCGCCGCCTCCGGTCTTTTTGTCGATTGGGGGCGCGAACCATCGCCCATAAAGCAGGTTCTGCCGCACCGTCAGATGCGGAAAGAGGCGGCCTTCCTGAAACACATACCCGATGCGGCGTTTGCGGGCCGGCACGAAGATTCCGCGCTCGGTGTCGGTCAGCACCTCGCCATCGACGACGATATGGCCGCGCTCGGGCCGGATCAGCCCGGCGATCGCGTTGACGAGCGAGGTCT
>CAMATN010000024.1 GCA_945861155.1 Rhizobium sp. Q54 | reverse complement strand
TGCCTTGACCGTTGACGATAATGCTTTCGTCCGACATCGCCGGGACATAGGCGCCGCCGGCGGTGCACGAGCCCATCACGATCGCGATTTGCGGCACCCCGAGCGCCGACAGATTAGCCTGGTTGTAAAAGATGCGGCCGAAATGCTCGCGATCGGGGAACACCTCGTCCTGCGCCGGCAGAAACGCGCCGCCCGAATCGACGAGGTAGAGGCACGGCAGCCGGTTGTCGCGCGCGATTTCCTGGGCGCGCAAATGCTTCTTGACGGTCATCGGGAAATAGGTCCCGCCCTTGACCGTCGCGTCGTTGGCGACGACGACGCACTCGCGATTCGATATACGCCCGATGCCGGTGATTATCCCGGCCGCCGGCACCGCGCCGTCATACATGCCATAGGCGGCGAAGGCGCTGAGTTCGAGAAAGGGCGACCCCGGGTCGAGCAGCAGGCCGATGCGCTCGCGCGCCAGCAATTTGCCGCGCCCCTGATGACGCCGGCGCGATGCCTCGTCGCCGCCCTCGGCGATGCGCCCTGTCTTGTCGCGCAGATCAAGGGCGACCGCCCGCATCGCCTGGTCATTGGCGCGGAAAGCCTCGGAGCGCGGTTCGAGCGCGGTCTGAATGACGGGCATCGCGCGCACCTTATCGGCTGCCGCCGAAGCGGGCAAAGGGGGAAGCACCGCTCGCGCGGATCGCGCTGGCATTTTCGTTCCGTCGTGCTACGCTTTGCCACATGGCTGAGAAAGCCGCGCACCAGGCGGGGACCAAACCGCCCCGGGCATTCTAGGGAGGTTACCCATGTCGAAGTCGTTGACGCGGCGTACCGTGCTGAAAGCGGCCGCGCTGACCCCGCCGGTTTTGGCGGCAAGCTCGCTGACAGCGCCGTTCGTCCGCGGCGCCTACGCCGCCGGCAAGCTGAGCGTCGGGATCTGGGACCATTGGGTTCCGGGCGCCAGCCAGGTCATCCAAAAAATGACCCAGGATTGGGCGGACAAGGAGAAGGTCGACCTCAGCTTCGACCTGATCACCTCGCAGGGCGACAAGCTCGCGCTGGCGGTCGCGGCCGAGGCGCAGGCCGGAGCCGGCCACGACGTGATGACCTTCCAGCCGTTCTACGCGGCGTTTCATGCCGAAAAGCTGGTCCCGGTCGACGATTTGGTGACGGAGCAGATCGCCAAGTACGGCGAGCCGGCGCCCGGCTGCACCTATCTCGGCAAGATCAATGGGCGCTGGGCCGCCGTGCCGACCGCCTATGGCAGCAGCGCTCTGCCGCCGTGCGCTCGCATCGATCTCTTCAAGAAATACGCCGGCCTTGACGTTACCCAAATGTATCCGGTCGCGGATAAGGGCGGCGAAGAATTGCGCGAGCAGTGGACCTGGGAAAACTTCCTCGGCGTGGCGGAAAAGTGCTTCAAGGGCGGGCATCCCGTCGGACTATGCATGAGCACCGCGACTGACGGGGTCCACACCAACGACTCGGTGTTCCGCGCCTATGGCGCCCGGCTGGTCGACGAAAAGGGCAACGTAACGGTCCGCAACGACGCCACAAGGCAGGCGCTCGAATGGTTCCAGCGGCTGGTGAAATTCATGCCGGAAGCCACCTTCGCCTGGGACAATGCCTCGAACAACAAGTACCTGGTATCGGGTCAGGGGTCGATGATCATGAACCCGCCCTCGGCCTGGGGGGTGGCAGTGCGCGACGCCCCCAAGATCGCCGAGCAATTGTGGACCTTCAATTCGCCAAAGGGGCCCAAGGGCCGGTTCGATTCGGGTACCTATTCGCATTGGGGTATCTGGCAATTCTCCAAGAACAAGGAAGCCGGCAAGGCGTTGCTGCGCTTCATGACGACCCGCGAATCCCAGGAGAAGCTGGTGACCGCCGGCAGCGGCTTCGACATCCCGCCCTTCAAGAGCATGATGGACTTTCCGGTGTGGAAGGAAGCGGCGCCGCCCAAGGGCACCAACTATAACTTCCCGCCGCGCCGCGACGCGGAGGTCAATGTGGCCGGCTACCCGGCGCCGCCGAAGCTCGGCGCCCAGATGTACGCCCAGGCCACGATCCAGAAGATGATCGCCGCCTGCACCCAGCAGAAAAAAACGATCGAGCAGGCGATGGCGGTTGCCGAGCACGAGATCGAGGGCTTTATGCGATCGTAGCTTTTCGGCCATACCCCGCCCGCGCCCGGCCATCCCGTGGGGCGCGGGCGGGTAGGCGACACCCTCCGAAATTGGACCAATTGCCGGCGCGAGCGCGCTGACAATCTCGTTCGGCCGTGCTAAGGCTCTGCGCGACCGGCCTCGACCACGAGGCCGAACCGCCAGAGCCGGCCGGATCACGCGTTCCGGCCCAATCAAGGAGAGTACGCATGTCGACGTCGTCGTTGACGCGGCGCACCGTGTTGAAGGCCGCCGCGCTTACCCCGCCCGTTTTTGCCGCAAGCTCGCTCGCCGCTCCGTTCGTCCGCGGCGCCTTTGCCGCGGGCAAGCTGTCGATCGGCGCCTGGGACCACTGGGTTCCCGGGGCGTCGCAAGATTTGCAGAAGATCTGCCAGGAATGGGCGGCCAAGGAGAAGGTCGAGCTGACCATGGATCTGATCACCTCGGTCGGCGACAAGGACCTCTTGACCTTGATGTCGGAAGGGCAGGCCAGATCCGGCCACGACATCATGGGGCTGCGCCTGTGGTATGTCGGAGCTCAGGAAAAGAATTTCGTGCCGGTCGACGACATCGTCAATCCACTGATCCAGAAATACGGCGAAACCACCAAAGCCTGCGAATACCTCGCCAAGCTCGACGGCAAATGGATGGCGGTGCCGACCGCCTACGGCAGCACGTCGTTGCCGCCATGTGCCCGCATCGACCTGTTCAAGCAGCATGTCGGGCTCGACATCACCAAGATGTACGCGCCGGCGGGCGTTGCCTCCGACAAGGAGCTCCAGGACAAATGGACCTGGGAGGCCTTTCTGACCGCCGCCGAGAAATGCCAAAAGGCCGGGTTTCCGTTCGGCGTCGGCCTGAGCACCTGCACCGACGCGATCAACATGGAAGGCGCCGTGTTCGCCAGCTACGGCGCGCAACTCGTCGATGAAAAGGGCAACGTGACCGTCAAGTCCGACGCCACGAGGCAAGTGCTCGAATGGTTTCAGAAATTCGCCAAGACGATGCCGGAAAGCGTCTTCGCCTATGACAACGCCTCGAACAACAAGGCATTTGTCTCGGGGCAGGCCGCGCTGATCTTCAACCCGCCGAGCGCCTATGCGGTGGCCAAGCGCGATTTTCCGAAAATCGCCGAACAGACCTGGCACTTCCCGTCGCCGAAGGGGCCGAAGGGCCGGATGGACCCGACCAGCTATTACTACTGGGGCATCTGGAACTTCTCGAAAGCCATCCCGGCCGCAAAGAGCCTGTTGGCTTACATCTCGACCCGCGAGGTCCAGGAAAAAGTGGTGACGGCGAGCCTCGGCTTCGACATCCCGGCGTTTAAGAGCTTCGCCGATTTCAAGGTATGGGAGGAAGTCGAGCCCCCGAAGGGCACGGTCTACCACCTGCCGCCGCGCGGCGATGTCATCCCGCACATTTCCGGCTATCCGGCGCCGCTGAAGATCGGCACCCAGATGTTCGCGCAGGCGACGATCCCGAAGATGGTCGCCCAGTGCACCCAGCAAGGCAAAACCGTCGCCCAGGCGATCGCCTTCGCCGAATCCGAACTCGAAGGCTTCATGCGGTCGTAGGTCTGCAACCCATACCCGCCTGCGCTCCGGCGCACGCTTCCCTCCCCCGCAAGCGGGGGAGGGTTAGGGTGGGGGCGCCTTCTTTACTTCACCAGCAACTTGACGATCGCGTCGAAATGCTCATCGGCGAGCTGGCGTAGTTCGTCGTTGGTGCGGTCCTGCACCGGATGCGGGATGAACACCAGGGCGGGATCGGTGCCGAGCGATTTTGCCTGCGCCTTCGCGCCCTCGATAAATTCGGTCGTCGCCACGCCGACCGTTGGAATGCCGCGGGCTTCGAGTTCCGCCATGTCATGCGTACAGCACGATATGCAGGACCCTCAGTCGCTGAGGCCCTCGATGACGAGGTTGACCTCGGTGGCGATCTGCTGCTGCAACGGCAACGGCGCCGGTCTTACATTGGTCGGCTTCCGGTAGCGCCTGACCGCGATGCCGCGTTCCTGGAGGCGCTCGTCGAGGCGGTCGAGGAACACATCGCCCCGCGATTTGGCGATGTCCAGGATGCCGACCGTCAGCCCGTCGAGGCTGTCCGGCCGTGGTAATCGCGGGCGAATCGTCGGACTTCGCTCCGAGGTCGGGTCGAGAAGCACAGTCATGGACACCTCCTCTGGTTCGGACCCGGATAGGCAGTCGGCGCCGCATCCGCGGTTTGGCGTCATTCCCGCGAAAGCGGGAATCCAGGGATCCGGGTCCCGACGGGTTGCCCTGGACCCCCGCTTGCGCGGGGGTGACGGCGGAGACGTACCTTACAGTTTCACCTCGCGGGTGACCGGAACGCTGCCGTGGCCGCCGCTCGCGGACCAGCCGCCGATAATGCCGGAGAACATCCCGGCGTCGCCTCCGGCGCGGACGATCAAGAGGCCGCCCGGGCGGAACTTGTTGACAGTCTTACCGGCCAGCGAGGCGGGGCCGCCTTCGGCGATGCCCCTTGCGCCGGCGACCAACTCGTCGCCGGGGATCTCGCACAGCCGGTAGAGTTCTTCATAGAGCCGCGCCTTCGACCAGCCGGCATCCCGGAAGGTACGCTCGTGCTCCGGGCAAACGACAATGAGGGCATCGCAGGCCGGCGCGATCTTGACGTTGTGCACCGCCTTCAGCGACTCGGCAAAGCTGCGCACGAGGCTTTCGGGGTCGCGCGATTTCTGGTCGACGACGCCCTGCAAACCAAAGCCTGCGAACACCGTCACCGCCGAGGCGCCGGGCTTCATCCCGCGCTCGACCGAAAGCGGCTCCCAGGACGACCCCTCCTCATCCTCGGCAAAGCAATAGCCGAGCTTGCCGGGATTGCCGAGGGTCGCGCGGTCGACCTCCTGCGGCCGGCCCTCGCCGATGTTGCGGATGACCAGCTGCAGCGCCCGGCCGATCGAGCTGTTGGCGCGGTTGCCCTGGCCCAGCGCGTTGCCCTTGGCATTCATGCCGATCCGCCGGCGCACCGCGCCGTTGACGATCACGACCGGCCCGACAAACATCGTCGTCGCCAGGACGCCGTGCATCGCGAAGGATTCGTCGAGCACCGCCTCGACCGCGGCCAATACGACCGGCAGATATTCGGGCTTGCACCCGGCCATCACCGCGTTGACCGCGATCTTCTCGACCGTCGCGGCGGCGAGGGCGGGCGGCACCAGCCCAATGACTTCCTGCGGGTCGCGGCCGGTGCCGTCGAGCATGCGCAGCACCCGCTCCTCGATCGGCGGCACCAGGGGCAGCCCGTCCGACCAGCCGCGCGCGAACATCGCCTCCTGCTCGTCCTCGTCGCCGCCGATCTCGATCCGGCGCGATTTGAGCCCGGTCTCGTTGAAACGCACCTTGAGGCGTTCGAAAGTTCCCGGCTCGATATTCCTGGCGCCGCAACCGGGCTGGGATGCCGGCAGGTCGCGGCCGAGATCGCTCAAGCCGCTGAGCCGCTCCCATTCGGCACGGTCCCAGCCATAGGTCCGCGCCACCTCGCGGCCGCCTTCGAGCCGGATCAGGGTCGGCACGATCTCGATCTTGAGGCGGTGCGACATATCGAGCCCGAGATCACTTTCGCGCAGCGCCACGGTGTCGGGAAACGAGGGATCGTCCTGGCTGTAGACAATGATGCCGGCGCGCCGCGCCAATTCGCCGAGCACCGGCGCGGTCATCACGCAGGTCGGGCAGTCGCGCTTGACGACCGCGACCAGACCGTCTTCCGGCAGAGTGCTCATCGCGTGGCTCCGCTCGTCCTTGTGACGCGCAATGATGAACCCGAGCCGCCCGGCCGGCAAGGGTCGCCCAAAACGCTCATCGCAGGATCAACGTCGACCAGCCCTCGATGACGACGCGGCGGTCGAGGGCGAGGCCCTGAGCGCGGTGCGCCGTCAGCACCTGTGCTTCCTGCCGCCGCAGCAATCCCGACAGAATCGCGACGCCGCCCGGCGCCATCGCGCGCGCCAGATCGCGCGCCATCAGCGCCAGCGGGCGCGCCAATATATTCCCGAAAATCAGATCGTGATCGGAGCGGCGCACCGCCCGGCTGCGGTATCCCGGCGCGCACACGGCGCGCACCTTGCCGGCGAGACCGTTGCGCCTGATGTGGTGGGCGGCGACCCGCACCGAGCCGCAATCGATGTCGCTCGCCAGCACCGCGCGATGCAGAATTTTTGCCGCGGCGATCGCCAACACGCCGCTGCCGGTGCCGATATCGAGCGGGCGGCGAAAGCGGCGGCGCCGCGCCAGGCGGTCTAGCGCCACCAGGCAGCCGCGGGTCGAGGGGTGTTCCCCGGTGCCGAACGCGGTCGCCGCGTCGATCTCGATCCTGATCGCCCCGGCCGGCACGGTTCCCTTCCAGTGCGAGCCGTAGACAAAGAACCGCCCGATGCGGATCGGCGGAAAGGCGCGGCGGTTTTCCGCAAGCCAATCGCGGTCGCGCAGCCGCTCTTCGCTGATGCGGATCAGGCGCCCGCCCGCTCCGGCGGCGGCAAGCGCCAGCCGGATCTCCAAGGTGCTATCGAGCACCGGCGCGCGCGGATACGCGTCGACCAGCCACCGCACCGCGTCCTGGCCGGCCTCGCCCGGCACCTCGAACGCGCTGACCGCCCCGGCCAACGGGTCGAGCGCCGCGGCAACGGCAAGCGCCGCATCCGCGCCCTCGATTTCGGCAACGATACGCAAAGGTCCGATCATAGCTTAGTTTGTCATTGCGAGGAGTGCGTTAGCGCGAGCGAGCAATCTAGTGGATAACACCTACGGACAGGGGATAGCAAATAGAAATATATTGCCGCGACTCTCGCATAAAGATAGTCTGGTCCAAATTTTAACCGTCTGGGAGGACACCGACGTGAGGATTTTAAGCGCAACGCTGTGTATTGTCTTAATTCTGGTATTGAGTGCGTGTGGTAGTCGGCCACCATCATCTCCGCCACCGCGTCCCTCGGCATCTCCGCCGCCTGTGGCGCTACCCAAGACTGCTGTTCCGCCTACTTCGACGACGGCCGTCCCGCCTGCCTCTACCACAGTTGGCCGTGAACGGGTAAGCCTACTTTTCTATCATGAACCCAATCAGTGCCGTCACTGCGCCTACGAGATGCGTCAAATCCGCAAATTCCAAGAGAGCCATCCCGACGTTGATGTTGTCTGGCGCAGTGTAGGCCAGCCGCTGTCGGTTAAAGAGCGCGCTTTGCTGAGCGGTACCTCGGGACATCCGATTATGGTCTTTTGGTCCGGCGACAATCAGTCGGTAGTCATTGGCGAAACGTCCTCGGAAGAGCTGGCACGGCATCTAGCGGAGGTACTGCACCACCTGCGCGAGGTCACGGAGCGGCGTGGGGATCTCAAGCTAAGGAAGAAGACCAAAAGCGGCGCGACCTGTCCTTAAAAATCGGGAAATCGCGAAAATGCAAACTCATTGAAAGGTATGTCGGTTGAGGAACCGTGGGCGTTGATCTCACTGATTACTTCGGTGTGGATAGCGCCCACGAGCGTTTGTGCTATGATGGCGAGCATGACTAAAACGCCAACACTAGGATTACAGCTCGCTGCCCTTTCATTGAGGAAACGGAGAAAGACGCTTCGCACGAAGAAGGCGTTGAGCGAGTACATGAGGAAGGTTCGCGCTGCCGCTCTTGACAAGCGCTCATAGCCAATGCCGATTGTGCCGCCCTACAACACAATCCGTTCCACTTCATCGAGGGTCACTTTATCATTCCTCTGGTCATACATTTTCGTCGTTCGCGCGCTTTCGTGTGCGGCCATCTGCTGCGCGTGTTCGAGCAAGCCGCCATTCACCAGGTACACCGTGATGCCGCTCGCGCGGAACGAATGGCAACCCGACTCGGCGACGATGCCCGTGCGCGCGCTCGGCGCCAGACCATCCGCAGCGCGTCATGTCGCGTCAGACGTAATGCACCTCTTAGTTGTCGTGCCGGCGAAGGCCGGTATCCACGGCAGACATGGATCCCGGCCTTCGCCGGGATGACAACTTGGGTACGAAGTGTCTTACTTGTACCACTCGATAGGACGGGCTCGCGGCCCACGATTGCTTCGCTTCGCTCGCAATGACATTCATGTTTTGGGCTCGGGGTTCACCGGCGCTCGACAAAGGCGTCCATGACCTTCTTGTCGCCGGCGTGCTCGAAATCGATCGCGAGCTTGTTGTCTTCGACGGCGCTCACGGTGCCGTAACCGAATTTCTGGTGAAACACCCGGTCGCCGACGGCAAAGCCGCCGATTTTCGGCACCTCCTGACCGCGCCGCGGCACACGCGGGCTCTCGATCAACACCGGCTGGCGGGCGGTGCGGCCGGCTTGCGCATGGCTCCAGGCGGCGCTCCAGCTCGGCGAGGCGCCGGCGATCCCGGCAGAGGCGGTCGATCCGCCACCCCAGACCGGCGCCGGCCCGAGCCCGGTCTCGGTCACCATCTCGACCTGCGCGGCGGGGAGTTCGTCGATAAAGCGCGAGCGCGCCGCGCTCTGCCACTGGCCATGAATGCGCCGGTTCGCGGCAAACGAAATGAAGGCCCGCCGGCGCGCGCGGGTCAGCCCGACATAGGCGAGGCGGCGCTCCTCTTCGAGCCCCTTCAAACCGGATTGCTCGACCGATCGCAGACTCGGAAACAGCCCCTCCTCCCAACCCGGCAGGAATACGGTATCGAATTCGAGCCCCTTGGCGCCGTGCAAGGTCATCAGATTGACCATGTCGCCGCTGCTGTTGGCGGCATTGTCCATGACCAGGCTGACATGTTCGAGAAATCCGCCGAGGTTCTCGAACTCGGCCATCCCGACGACCAGTTCCTTCAAATTTTCGAGCCGGCCCGGCGAATCGGGCGCATTGTCGGCCTGCCACATGCCGGTGTACCCGGATTCGTCGAGCACGATCTGCACCAGATCGGTGTGCGACAGCCGGTCAGCCTCAGCGCGCCAGCGGTCGAGCGCGGCGAGAAACGCGCCGAGCGCGTTGCGGGCCGCGCGCGGCAGCCGTTCCGCGGCGACGAGCTGACGCGCCGCCTCGACCAGCGGCAGCGAGTCGGCGCGCGCCTCGGCGTGCAGCAGCTGCAACGTCGCAGTGCCGATGCCGCGGCGCGGCATGTTGACGATGCGCTCGAAGGCGAGGTCGTCGCTCGGCTGGCGCACCAGGCGCAGATAGGCGAGCGCGTCGCGGATCTCCTGGCGCTCGTAAAAGCGCGGCCCCCCGATCACCCGATACGGCAGCGCCAGCGCGATGAAGCGCTCCTCGAACTCGCGGGTCTGGAACCCGGCGCGCACCAGGATCGCGATCTCCTTGAGCGGATGCTGGCGGCGTTGCAGCGCCTCGATTTCGTCGCCGACCCAGCGCGCCTCCTGCTCGGCGTCCCACACCCCGCGCACGGTGATCTTCTCGCCGCCCTCGGCGCGGGTCCACAAGGTCTTGCCGAGCCGGCCGCGATTATGCGCGATGACCCCGGCGGCGGCGGCCAGGATTTCCGGCGTCGAGCGGTAATTCTCCTCGAGCCGCACCAGCAGCGCGCCGGGAAAATCGCTCTCGAATTTGAGGATGTTGCCGATTTCCGCGCCGCGCCAGCTGTAGATCGACTGATCGTCGTCGCCGACGCAGCACAGATTGCGGTGCTGCTGCGCGAGCAGCCGCAGCCACAGATATTGCGCGATATTGGTGTCCTGGTACTCGTCGACCAGCAGATAGCGAAAGCGCTGCTGATAGAGGGCGAGGATCTCGGGATTGCCGGTGAAAACCGTCAGATTATGCAGCAGCAGGTCGCCGAAATCGACCGCGTTGACCGTCGCGAGACGCTGCTGGTAGGCGCGGTAGAGCGCGATCGCGCGGCCGTCGGCATAATCGCCCGCGTCGCCGGCCGGCACTTTTCCTGGAACAAGGCCGCGGTCCTTCCAGCGTTCGATCAGCCCGAGCAGCGCCCGCGCCGGCCAGCGCCGCTCGTCAAGATTGGCCGCCGCAATGATCTGCTTCAGCAGACGGAGCTGGTCGTCGGTGTCGAGGATCGTGAAGTTCGAATTGAGCCCGACCGCCTCGGCGTGGCGGCGCAGGATGCGCGCGGCGAGCGCGTGGAAGGTGCCGAGCCACACCCCGTCGGCGGCGCGCCCGATCATCGCCTCGAGCCGCTCGCGCATCTCGCGCGCCGCCTTGTTGGTAAAGGTGACGGCCAGCATCTCGCCGGGATAGGCGCGTCCGCTCCCCAATATGTGCGCGAGCCGGGTCGTCAGCACCCGCGTCTTTCCGGTGCCGGCGCCCGCCAGCACCAGGACGGCGCCGTCGACCGCCTCGACGGCACGGCATTGCGCTTCGTTAAGGCCCGCGAAAAGCATCGGGTGCGGCTCCGCCGGGAGCGCTCGGTCGGCTGCGAGATCGATCATGTCGCACATCATATAGCAATTGCCCGGCGCTGGGCCACCAATGGTACGCCCTCACACCCGCTTCCGCAGGAGCGGCGCCAGTCTCGATGATGCGCCAACCCGACCGTGACATGGAAACCACGCCGCGACGCAAACCTGTTGCAAAAGTGACGAGTCTCCCCGACGCGATCGGGCTCGCCCTATGATGAGTGCACATCCGTCGGCACCTGCGCATGCATACCGCGATCGTCCTCCTGATCCTCATTCTGACCTATCTCGGCATGGCGGCCGGGCGGATCGCGTGGCTGCAGGTCGACCGGACCGGCATTGCGCTGCTCGCCGTCATCGCGTTGTTGGCGAGCGGCGAGATGACGCTCGACGATTTCGGCGCCTCGGTCGACATGCCGACCCTGGCGCTGTTGTTCGCGATGATGATCATCTCGGCGCAGCTCGCCGAATCGGGCTTTATCGATCTGTGCGCCCGCACGATCAGCAATACCCCAGGCGGCACGGCGGCATTGCTGGCGCTGACCGTGGCGATCGGCGGAATCCTCTCGGCGGTTCTGGCCAACGACATCCTGATCATCGCGATGGCGCCCTTGTTGATCTCGGGTGCGCAGCGTCGCCACCTCGACCCGCGGCCGTTTGCGATCGCGCTCGCGGCGTCGACCAATGCCGGGTCGGCGGCGACGATGATCGGCAATCCGCAGAACATTCTGCTCGGCGCCATCGGCCGGCTCGATTTCTGGACGTTTCTGGCAGCCTGCGGCGTGCCCGCCCTGTTTGCGTTGTTCGCCGTGTTCGCGGTGGTCTGGGTGCAATGGCGCCGCCGGATGCGCGAGCCGATGCCGCCGCCCGATTCCGCCCCGCTCCCGGTCGCCCACGCACTCGACCGCAATCAGACGATCAAGGGCGGCGTCGCGGTGCTGGCGTTGCTGCTGCTCCTCGCGACGCCGCTGCCGCGCGAGATCGGCGCGCTGATCATCGCGGCATTGCTGTTGGCCAACCGCAAGATCACCAGCCGCTCGATGATCGCGACGGTCGATTGGCCGCTGCTTTTGCTGGTTTCGTGCCTGTTCGCGATTACGGGGCAGCTCAACGACACCGGGATCGCCGCCGGGGTGCTGGCCTTTCTCGATGGTTCCGGGCTGTTGCCGAACAATCTGGCGCTGCTCTTGCCGTTCGCCGTGGTCACGAGCAACGCAATCGGCAGCGTTCCGGCGGCGATGCTGTTCCTGCAGATCTGGCCGAGCCCGCCTCCGGGAGTGCTTTACGCCCTGGCGCTGCTGTCGACCTTGGCCGGCAACCTGCTGCTCAGCGGCAGCCTGACCAATCTGTTGATCGCCGAGCGCGCCGACCGCATGGGCGCGCGGCTGACCTTTGGCGATTTCGCGCGGGCCGGGATCCCGATCGCGGTGCTGTCGCTGGCGTTCGCCGCTTTCTGGCTGATTTTTCTCGACATCCTGCCGGTGACGCCGCCGGCTGCGCCGATCGCCGCCCCCGCCCCTCCGTGACCGTTTGGGTCTGGCGGGGCCAGCGCGCGCGGGCTAATAGAACAGGCCCCTTTCTGGCGAGGAACATTCGTGCCGACCCGGCCACTTCGTATCGGTACTCGCGGCAGCCCGATGGCGCTTTATCAGGCCGGCCTCGTCGGCGACAGGCTGCGCGCCGCCCATCCGAGCCTCGCCGCTGACGGCGCGGTCGAGCTGGTCGCGATCCGCACGACCGGCGACCGGGTGCAGAACCGGCAGCTCGCCGAAATCGGCGGCAAGGGCCTTTTTACGAAGGAGATCGAGGAGGCGCTGTTCGACGACCGCATCGACCTCGCCGTACACTCGCTGAAAGACATGGAGACGGTGCTGCCGGCTGGTCTGGCGATCGCCTGCGTGCTGAAGCGCGACGATCCGCGGGACGTGCTGGTGGCGCAGGGCGGCGCCGGCCTCGCCGCGTTGCCGCGGGGCGCGCGGGTCGGCACAGTGTCGTTGCGCCGGCGCGCCCAGTTGCTGCGCCACCGCGGCGATCTGGCGATCGTGCCGGTCCGGGGCAACGTCAACACACGGCTCGGCAAGCTCGCCGCCGGCGAATTCGACGCGCTGGTCCTGGCGCTATGCGGCCTCGAACGCCTGGGGGAGACCGCTCTGGTCAGCGACATCCTGCCGCCCGAGCTGATGCTGCCGGCGGTCGGGCAAGGCGCGATCGCGGTCGAGTGCCGGGCGATGGACGACTGGGTGCGGCAGCTCCTCGCGCCGCTGCACGACCCGGCCAGCGCCGCCTGCGTCACCGCCGAGCGGGCGATGCTGGCGGCGCTCGACGGCTCGTGCCGCACGCCGATCGCCGGGCTCGCGACGATCGACGGCGACCGCCTCAGCCTTGAGGGGCTGCTGCTCGCCCCCGACGGCAATGACGAACGCCGCGGCCGAATCGCCGGCGCCGTCGCCGATGCGGAGGCGATCGGAAGCGAACTCGGCGCCCAACTGCGCCGCGGCGCCGGTCCCGAATTCGGCTTCGGTTAATACAGAAGTCAGACTGCTTTGAGCGATTGTCCAATCCCAAAAACTGTCGTCCCGGCGTAGGCCGGGACCCATCGAGCCGCGTCCGAGACGGTTGAAAAATGGGTCCCGGCCTGCGCCGGGACGACAGGTTTGGGGGTCGGCTTGGGCTGATTCGTCTTGGCTACTTCAGGTCAGAGGGCGCCGCGCGATAGGTGACGACCCCGCCGCCGCACGCCTGCCGATGCAGCCATTGCGGCACCGTCGCCTCGCCCTTTACGACGCCGTCGTAAAGATAGACCGGCCAGCCCAGGACAAAGACGACGTTACTGACCAAATCGCCATTCTTCTCGGGACAAGGGCCGGTCGCGAAAAACCCGACCAGCAACAGCACGATCCCGATCCCCAGATACAAGCCAAGAACTGATCGCATCGGCCCGCCTCTCGCGCGAAGGGATAGAGAATTTCGCCCCGATGGATTGACGCACGCTCGCCCCGATGGGTTCCCGGGCGCGGCGTTGGTTTCAAATCATGCCGTCAACCGCCCGTCAATCGCCCTGGCAAGTGCCGGTCAAGGAGTTCGGCGCTGATCGGCATCAGTAGCGGGCCGTCGGTCCACAACAGCGCGCACTCGATCCGGCGGTCGCGGTAAATCCGACTGAGCGCGGCGCGATAGATCGCCAATTGCTGCAGATAAAGCGCCGGCACCTCGGCTTCGCTGGCGGGAGAGGGCCGAATTGTCTTGAAATCGACGATCAGTACCCGCTCCGCGGTCACGACGAGCCGGTCGATCTGGCCGGAAAGAGCGTGCTCGCTTCCCGGGGTTGACCCGGGGATCAGCCCGACGACCGGCACTTCGGCCCGCGATTGCGGCCCCCACAGTTCGGCGAGCCCGGGATCGTTCAGAACCATCAGGATTTCGGCGCAAATCTCGGCCTGTTCGCCCGCATCGAGCGCGTGCACCGGCAATGCGAGAAAGCGCCGCGCCGCCGCCGCGCGATCGGCCGCTGGCAGCTCGGGCAGGCTTTGCAGCAGCCGGTGCACGATCAGCCCGCGTTTGAAGCGGTCGCGCCCCGCGGCGGCAAGCGGCGACAGCGTCGCCGGTTCGGGGCCGCTCGGCCGCGACGGCAACAGCGGCTTCGGCGGGTTCGGCTCGGGCGGCGGCAGCGCCAACGCCCATCCCGGCACGGCAGCTGGCGGACGGGCGCCCGCAAGTGGACGATCGCGGCTGGGCGGCGCGGTCTGCTCCCCGCTGAGCCGCAGCGCATTGCCGGCCCAGCCGTCGCGCTCGCCGATCAGCGTCCGCGCGTCGAACTCGATCGGGGTCGCCAACCCGCTCCAGCCAGCTTCGCACAGCGCATGCCAGCTCGGCGCCTCCCTGACCGGCCGTTGGGTCTGCCAGCCGCAGACATAGAGCCGATCCTGCGCCCGGGTCAGCGCGACATAGAGGAGCCGCCGGTATTCCTGCAAATGACGCCGGCGCAGCGCGTCGCGCTCCGCCACGTAAAACGGCGCCGCCAGATCGCGCCCCGGGCACCACAGCGGCAAGCCGTCGGTCTCGCTCCACAACAGCCGGACCCGGCGCTCCGGCAATTGCATCGTATCGGGCAGGAACACGACAGGCGCCTCGAGACCCTTGGCGCCGTGCACCGTCAGGATACGGACTTCGTCGCGCTGGTGCTCGCCGAAATCGCGCTTGATCTCGAGGCCACCGGCGAGGACCCAGCGCAGAAACCCCTGCAGCGAGGGCACGTGCTCGCGCTCATAGGCGAGCGCCAGGCCGAGAAATTCCTCGACCGGCTCGGCGGCCTCCAAGCCGAGGCGGTCGACGATCGCCCGCCGCCCGCCGCCCGCCCCGAGGATCTCGGCGTAAAGCTCGAACGGCGGCACGAAATCGGCCCGCGCCAGCAACTCGCGCAGGCGCTCCGCCGCCTCGCGCATCCGCGGATATTCGGCCGCGAGGTCGCGCAGCCGGCGCCATAACCGCGCCTCGCCGCGGCCATAGGCGAGGAGGAACAACTCGTCCTCGGAAAACCCGAAGAGCGGGCCTTTAAGGACCGTGGCCAGGGTCAGATCGTCTTCCGGCAATAACAGAAAACGCCCGAGCGCGATCAGATCCTGCACCGCCAGCTCGTCGGCCAGCGCCAGGCGGTCGGCGCCGGCGACCGGCACGTTGCGCTGCTTCAGGGCGCGCAGCAGGTCGCCGACAAATTCGTTGCGGCGGCGCACCAGCACCATGATGTCGCCGGCTCTGAGCGCCCGGCCGCGCGGCTCCAGCATTTCGCCCCGCGCCAGCCATTGCGCGATCGTCGCGGCGATTGCGCGGGCGAGGCGGGTGCGCGGCTCGGCCGGGCGGCGGCGCGTGATCGCGGCGTCGGCCAAATCGGCCGGCTCATCCGGCTCGGGCGGTACCGGCGGCCACAGTTCGACGAGCCCGGCCTGGCCGTCGCGCGCCGCCACGTGACGGATCGCGACACCGTCGAGCGCGACTCCATCGGCCGCGCCGGCATGCTGGAACACCGCGTCGATCGCCTGCAGCAGAGGTTCGGCGGCGCGGAACGAAATCTCCAGCGGCACGACTGCCCATGCCCGGTTCGCCGCCGCGACGCGGGCCTCGAAATGCCGGCGCATGTCGAGAAAAGCGCGCGGGTCGGCGCGCTGAAAGCTGTAGATCGATTGCTTGGCGTCGCCGACCGCGAACACGGTGCGCAGGCGCGCGCTGGCCCCTTCGCCCGCGAAGAATTCCTCGGCGAGCGCGGCGACGATCGCCCATTGGTCGGGATTGGTGTCCTGCGCCTCGTCGATCAGGATGTGGTCGAGGCCGCCATCGAGCTTAAAGAGGACCCAGGGCGCCACTCCGGGCCGCCGCAGCAGGGCAAGCGCCTTCAGCACGAGATCGTCGTAGTCGAGCTGGCCGTGCAGCCGCTTGCGCTCGTCATAGGCGCAGAGCAGCGCGTCGCCGAGCCGGATCAGGGCAGCGGTCGCGTCGATCAGCCCGAGACCGGCGCGTTCGGCCTCGAACCGCAGGATGCGCAGCGCCTCTTCCTGCAATACCGCGCCCGGATCGGCGGGAACGGCCTTGGCCGCCGCGGCCTTGGTGATCAACACTTGGCGGATCTCGCCCTTTTCGGTCAGAAAGGCGCCGATATGGTGGTCGAGCAGATCGCGCCGCTGCGCCGGGCTGTCGCACCAGCGGCTGAGGAGTGCGCCGCGCTGCCGGTCGGCAGTCGAGCCGTTGGCGAGCACCGCCGCGGCAGCGCGCAAGCCGGCCTCGTCCGCCACGCCGGTCGCGCAGAATGCCGCGATCAGGCTGTCCCTCGTGGCCATCTGCGGCACCGCCATGCTGGCGCAGAGCCGCCGCCGCAGCCCCGCGGCGCCGCCGGCGAGCGCTCGCCGCACCCTGCCGCGCTCGGCCGCGACATCCGCCATCAGCTCGATAAAGCGTTCCTCGGGGGCATAGCGGGCGACGATCGCCAGCGCCTCCGCGAGCCCGCCCGCGCTGTCCTGGTCGGAACGTGCGGCATTGATGACTGCCTCGGCGGCCTCGACGAGGGCTTCCGTGGCGCTGCGCTCGTCCATCACGTCGAACTCGGGCGGCACCCGCGCTTCGAGCGGAAAGCGGCGCAGCAGCGACTGGCAGAAGGCATGGATCGTGACGATCTTGGCGCCGCCCGGCACGTCGAGAACGCGGGCGAAAAGCTGGCGCGCGCGCGCGATGTCGTGCTCTTGCGGGAAATGGCCGGTCAGCGCGACCAGCTCTTCGGCCAGTTTCCCCGGCGGCAGCGTCGTCCAGGCGGCCAGACGCTCGTTGACCCGGTTGGCCATCTCCGCCGCCGCGGCGCGGGTAAAGGTCAGGCACAGGATGCGCGCCGGATCGGTGCCGTCGAGCATCAGCGCGAGCAGCCGGTCGATCAGCACCTTGGTCTTGCCGGTCCCGGCCGACGCCGCGACCCAGACCGATTCCCCGGGTCGCAGCGCTCGGCGCTGCGCGGCCGCCGCTTCCAGGGCGCGGCTCATTCGTCGCCCCCGGCTTGGTCCCCGGCTTCGTCGAGCCGCTCGAGGTGGAAATAATCGGAAAAGCGCGGCTGCCATTGCGGCGCCGGCACCGGCAGATATGCCGTGTCGGGGTCGTCGAAGCGCACGATCAGCGCGCTGACCGCGGTCAGTACCCGATCGATCAGAGCCGCCGGATCGTCGTCGCCGATCGGACAGCGCAGACCGGCCGGGTCGCCTCCCGCAAGCCGCCAGTATTCGAGCGCCGCGGGGTGGCCGCTGAGCCCCCCGAAATTGCCGGCGCGGGCGATCGCCCCTTCGAGCGGAAGCTGCACGGCGATCGCGCTGTCGATCTCGCGTCGCGATGGGATCGCGCCGGTCTTGTAGTCGATCAGCACCAGTTCGCCGGTGCGCAACCGGTCGATCCGGTCGGCCACGGCGGTGATCGTGAACGGGCCGGCGCGGGACGGGATCACCAGGCTGCCGCGCTCTTCGCTGACGCTCTCGACGATCTCGCCGCCGCGCACGGTCTCCTCGGCGATAAACCAGCGGGCGATCCGCTCGAAGCGCGGCCACCAGAACGCCCATACCCCGGGCCGCGACAGAATCGGGCCAAAGCAGGCGCGGCCGATCGCGATCAGCTCGTCTTCCGCAAAAAGGGGAAGCCCGCGCGGATGGCGCGCAACGAATTTCGCGAGAGCGTCGTGCACTCTGATGCCCAAATCGGCGCGGCCGGGATCGACATCGAGTTCGTCGAGCGCCCTCAGGTTCAGAATATGGCGGGCATAGACCGCATAAGGGTCGCGGATCCAGGTCTCGACCTGGGTCACCGAAAGCTGGCGCGGCCGGGCGGCGAGCGGCGGGCGCGGCCGGGCGGGCGGGATCGGGCGGCGCCGTCCGGGCTGGTCGCGCAACGAAACGGCCGCGGCGATCTCCGGGTCCGCGCCGAGCCTGTCATCGAGCCCGACCGCCCGCAGCACGGTGTCGAGTCGCAGCAGCCAACGCGACGGCACGGTCGGCACGCCCTCACGCCGCGCCGCGCGGGTCAAGGCAACGGCGGGAGCGCCGAGCGCCTGGGCGAAATCATGGGCGGCGATGCCGATCGAGCGCTCGGGCACGGCGACCCCGAATTCCTGGCGCATCTGGCGCGACATCCACGGGTCGTAGGCCGCCGGACCTGGCCAGGTGCCCTCGTTGAGGCCGCCGAGCACCAGGAGATCGGCCTGTTGCAGCCGCGCCTCGACCAGGCCCCAGATCGCCAGGCGCGGATGTCGGCCGTAATTGGGCCGCACCACCATGCCGGCGGCGAGCGCCTCGAACAGCGCCGGGTAGTGACGGCCGGGCAATGCGGGAAAATCGCCGGCCGCGTCGATCAGCTCATGACAGAACCGGGCGGCGGCCTCGCCGGCCGCATCGCGCCACAGCCGCGCGATCCCGGTTTCACTGTCGGTCGCGGCGAGGCGCTCGGCCGCCGCGACATGCGCGATAACAAGGTCGCCGAGCGGCGCGCCATCGGCGACGAGGAGCTCGGTCAGCCGGCCGACACAACCTTCGAGGCGGTCGACAAGGCCGCGCAGCCCCGCATCGCGCGCCAGCGCCGCCCGCAGCCCGGCAAAACCCGGCGCCGGACGAGGCCCCCGTATCGCGGCTTCCAGCCGGCGGGCCTGATCGCGGAAAATCTCCGGGGCGAGCCCCCCGGCGGCAAGCGGATGCTTCAGCGCGGCAAGCAGCGGGACCGGCGCGAGCGCGCTGTCGGCCAGATCGAGCACCAGGCGCAGGAACGCGCCGGGCGGGGTGCGGCCAAGCGGCAGCCCGGCCGAATCGTCGATATCGATGTCCCAGACGCGCAACTCGGCGGCGACGCGGCGGGCCAGCTCGCGATCCGGGGTGACCAGCGCCGCCGTCGCGCCCGGGGTCTCCAGCGTGCGGCGCAGCAACCGCGCGATCGTCGCCGCCTCGTCCTGCGGGCTGGTGCAATCGTAGCGGGAGACCCCGGCCAGCGCATCGCCGGCCTCTGGCGTCAGCTCGCGCCAGGCATCGGTGATCGCGGCGGGGCGAAGCGCTTGCGCGACGAGCCGCAGCCGCCGCTCCCGCACGCGAACGCCGGGGTGCGGGGAAGCCACCGGCCAATCGCGAACATCCTCGGGGGCGAGGTCGAGCGCCCGCAGCAAGCCGGCCATCAAATGCTGCGGGTGGGTCGGCTCCTCCTCGATCAGCCGCCACTCCGCCGCCCCGCACGAGCGGTCGAGCCCCGGCAGGATGACGCTGCCCTGGTCGAGCCAGGCGATGGCCGACAGCAGATCGCTCAGCGCCGGGATGCCGCCGGTCAAGCCGGCGGCGATGACCGGACCCCGCGGCGGGGTTTGCCGCCACAGCGCGGCTTGGCGCCGCAATAGCCGATTGCGCCGCTCGGCGGGGTCGAGCGCCCCCTCCGCGTTGAGAATCGGCGGCCAAGCGCGCGGCAGGATGTCGAGAAAATCCAGCACCTCCTGCCAGTGCTCGGCGAAATCGGCGGGCGCCAGCTCGCGCAATCTGTCGAAACTCGCCCCCTCGCTGGCCGCCGCGTCGAGCAGCCGCGCCAGCGCCGCGGCGAGCGCGGCAGCCTGGCCGGGCAGCAGCTCCGTATCGCCCTTCGCCGCGCTCCAGCCCAGGACGAGGCGGGTCAGCAGCAGCCGCCGCCGCAATTCAGGGATGGCGGGCGGGACCGCGAGCGTCGCATCGCCGCCGAGCGCGATCTCGTCGTCGTCGAGATCGCCGATCGGGCGCAACCGCGGCAGCAGCAGCGGCGCCCCCGGGTCGCTGCCCTCGGCGGTCAGGCGCAGGAACGCCTCACGCAGCGAACGCGCCGCCCGCCGGGTCGGCAACAGCACGGTCATCCCCGGCAACAGCAGCGGGTCGCCGCCGGCCAGCGCGATCAGCCCATCGGCGAGGGTCGCCAGAAACGGCCGATCCGGCGCGATCGTATAAATGTGCGGCGGCGGCACCGGGGGTGCTATCGCTCGGTGCGGTGCGAGGCGAGGCGGGCGCGGGTCGCGGCGAGACCCTCCGGGGTCCCGATGTGATACCACTCGCCGTCATGGACGATCGCATGCAGACGGCCGGCGCGTTCGGCGCGGTCGTAGACCAGGTTCAGCGAAAACCGCCGCTCCTCGATGCCGTCGAACAGCCGGCGGTGCAGCAATTGCACGCCGCTGAACAGAAAGGGTGCGATCTCGCGCTCGCCGCGGCGCCGCGGCGTCCCCAGCGCATCGAGAAAATAATCGCCGCCACCCTCATAGCCGACTGCCGTGACGGTGCGCTGCAGCAGCAGCACCGCGTCCATCCGATCGGGATCGAAGGCCGCTGCGAGGCGCGCCAGCGCGTAGTCCTTGCTGTCGAGCCACAGCACATCGCCGTTGACGACAAAAAACCAGTCGTCGAGCAGCGCCAGCGCGCGCGCCACCCCGCCGCCGGTTTCGAGCAGTTCGTCCTCCCGCGACAGCTCGATCTGGGGATGCTCGCGCCCGGCGAGCCGCGCGGCCACCATGTCCGCCTTGTAGTGCACGTTGACGACGACGCGCTCGACCCCGACCAGCGCCAGCCGATCGATGGCATGGTCGAGGAGACTGCGGCCGCTAATTTCGACGAGCGGCTTCGGGATCGAATCGCTGATCGGGCGCATTCTGGTGCCGAGCCCGGCGGCCAGAACCATCGCCGATTTGGGAATCCCGGTCATGCCGCGCTGCGCACCGACGGCGCCAGCCGGGAAGCGGCCGGCAAATGGCGATCGAGCCAGTCGGCAATCGGCGCCAGCGCCGGCTCGCGCGCCAGATCATCGTCGAGGAGCCGCCAGACCCGCGGAATGTGGCGCAGATAGGCGGGCTTACCGTCGCGTCGCCACAGGCGCGTGAAGATGCCGAGGATCTTGCAATTGCGCTGCGCGGCGAGGATCGCGGCGGAGCGCGCGAAGGCGATGCCGTCGAGCTCCGGAAACGCGGCGAGATAGCGCTCGGTCATGGCGGCGCGCAATCCGGCGGTAACATCGCGCCGGGCGTCCTCGAGCAGTGAGACCAGATCATAAGTCGGCGCGCCCCACACCGCATCCTGGAAATCCAGGAGGCCGCAAGCCTGCACTCCCCGGCGACCGGGCAGCAGCATCAGATTGTCGACGTGATAGTCGCGCAGCACCAGCGTGGCCGCCGGCAGCGCCGCGTGCGGCAGGACCGCCCGCCACTGCGCGAGATATTCCGCGCGCGCATCGGGCGGCAGCGGTCCCCCGAGCACACAAGGCGCATACCAGTCGACAAAAAGCGCCGCCTCGGCAAGCAGCCGAGCCTCGTCATAGCGCGGCAGCGCAGGCGGTTCGCTCGACCCGACGGCGCGATGCAGCGCGATCAGCGTATCGACCGCGAGCGTATAGAGCGCCGCCTCGTCGGCCCCGCCTTCGAGCAGCCTCGTATAGACGTCGTCGCCGAAATCCTCGATCAGCAGAAACCCGCATTCGCGGTCCTCGGCATGGATTTCGGGGGCGCTGAGCCCCAGACCGCGCAGCATATTCGCGACGGCGACATAGGGCCCGACATCCTCGAGCGGCGGCGGCGCGTCCATCAGCACGACGCGCCTTGTGCCATCGACGAGACGATAATAGCGCCGGAACGAGGCATCGCCGGCGAGCATGACGGGGGCCACTCCGGCCCAGCCCCGCGCCGCGAGAAAATCGTTCATCGCCGCTTCGCGCTCGGCAGCTTCAACACCGGCAGGAATCACCTCAGGCCTCCAAGGCGACGCTGGCAAGACGCGCGGCCCAATCGCCTGGCGCATCGATCGCAACGCGCCTCGCATCGATCGTGTCGCCGGGCGACAGCGCGATCTCCAGGCGCCGCGCCGGGACCAACGCGCCCAGCCGCTCGGGCCATTCGATCAGCGAGATCCCGTCGCGAAAGGCATCATCGAGGCCGAGTTCCCAGGCTTCTTCCGGGTCGCGCAGCCGGTAGGCGTCGACGTGCCAGATCGCGGCGTCGCCGACCTCATAGACCTGCACCAGCGTGAAGGTCGGGCTCGGCACGTCCTCGGCGCCGCCGCGGGCATGGATGAAGGCGCGGGCAAAGCTGGTCTTGCCGGCGCCGAGCTCGCCCCTGAGCGCGATCACGTCGCCCGCCCGGGCGAGCCTCGCCAAGCGGGCGGCAAGCCGGGCGGTGGCGGCTTCATCGGGCAGCTCGATCGCGATCATTTGCCGACGCCTTGTATTCCGTGAGGCAGAAGGCCGCAATATCTGCTTATGGCAAACGCGCACAGGCCGCCTGCGCGCTTGCGCGAGGCGGCCCCCGGGCTAATACCAGCCATCCAAATCAATGACTCGTCATGCCCGGCCTTGTGCCGGGCATCCACGTCTTCAACTGGCTCAGAAAATCGAAGGCGTGGGTGGCCGGGACAAGCCCGGCCATGACGAGAGGTCATTGTCTCAGCCGCTTGGTATAAGGTGGAACGATGCAGAATGCTCCCGACAGATGCGACGTCGCGATCATCGGCGCGGGCCCGGTGGGGCTTTTCGCGGTGTTCGAATGCGGCATGCTTGAGATGGGCTGTCATGTGTTCGATGCCTTGCCGGCGCCCGGCGGGCAATGCGCCGCGCTCTATCCGGAAAAGCCGATCTACGACATTCCCGGCTATCCGCGAATCGATGCCGCCGTGCTGGTCGACCGGCTGATCGAGCAGTCTTCGCCATTCGCGCCGGTGTTCCATCTCGGGCACGCGGTCTCGGGGCTGACAACGGCGGAGGAAGGCTTTGTCGTCGAGATCATGGCCGGGCAACGTGTCGCGGCCCGTGCGGTGATCATCGCGGCCGGCGCTGGCGCGTTCGGGCCGAACCGCCCGCCGCTCGCCGGCATCGAGGAATTCGAGCAGCGCGGCGTCTTCTACCTGGTGCGGCGGCGCGAGGATTTCCGCGGCCGCCGCGTGGTCATCGCCGGCGGCGGCGATTCGGCGGTGGACTGGGCGCTGTCGCTGGCCGATATCGCCGAGCGGGTGATGGTGGTTCACCGCCGGCCCAAATTCCGCGCCGCGCCGCAATCGGCGGCGCAGCTGCAGCGCCTCGCCGACGAGGGCCGGATCGAGCTGGTGATCCCCTATCAGCTGCACGCGCTCGAAGGGGCCGGCGGCGAGCTGTCGGCAGTCATTGTCGCCGATCTTGCCGGCCAAACCCGCCGGCTCGCCGCCGATTGCCTGCTGCCGTTTTTCGGCCTCGCGACCGATCTCGGCCCGCTCGCGGCGTGGGGGCTCGATCTCGCGCGTGATCATATCCGCGTCGACCCGGCGACCTGCGCGACCTCGCGGCCGGGGGTCTTCGCGATCGGCGACATCGCGACTTATCCCGGCAAGCTCAAACTGATCCTGTCGGGCTTTGCCGAGGCGGCGATGGCGGCGCATGCGATCCATCCGCTGGTTCACCCCGGCCAGGCGCTGCATTTCGAGTATTCGACGACAAAGGGATTGCCGGGCAGCTGACCGCCGGTTGCGGGTCTACTCTAAATGGCGGGGTGCGAATCGGCCGGTTCGCTCGCGGGCAGGCGGAGCTTGGCGGGCAGGCGGCACAGAATGGTGGTGCCCGAGCCGGCTTCGGATTCGATCCCGATCGAGCCGCCATGCAGCTCGATCAGGCTTTTGACGAGCGACAGGCCGAGCCCTGCGCCGGATTCCCGGGCGTGCGGATTGCCGCGCTCGAATTTTTCGAAGACGCGCTCCTGATCGGCGGTCGCGATGCCGACCCCGTCATCGGCAACCGCCAGAATCAGATCGCCCCCCTCAATCGGACCGCCAGGCTCGGTATCGAGCCGGGCTTCGAGCCGGATCGTGCCGCCCGCGGGGGTGAACTTGATCGCATTCGACACCAGGTTGAACAGCGCCTGCTTGAGCCGGCGCTCATCCGCGGCGATCGCGCCGATGTCAGGCGGACAGCTTGACGTCAGGGTGAGGCTTTGACTGCGCGCCCGCTCGCGGGTCAGGGTCATTACCGCGTCGAGCATGTCGCACACGGCCACCCGCCCGGTTTCGAGCGTCATATAGCCGGCTTCGATGGTCGCCAGGTCGAGGATGTCGTTGATCAGCGTCATCAAGCGATGCGAGCTGTCGAGAATGCCGCGGCTGTAATCGAGCTGGCGCGGCGACAGAGCCCCGAAATACTGGTTCGCGAGGATCTCGGCAAAGCCGATGATCGCATTCAGCGGGGTCCGCAATTCGTAAGATACATTGGCGATGAATTCGCTCTTGAGACGATCGGCGGTTTCCAGCGCATCATTGCGCTCGCGCAGCGCGCGCTCCACCCGCGCGGTATCGGTGACATCGAGGCAGGTCGACAGCACGTTACCGTCGGGCAGCGGCACGGTCGCCAGCTGGAGCACCGAGCCGTCCCGGCGGTCGAGCTGGCCGCTCCAATGCGCCTGCGCGGTAATCCGGGCGATGACCTGGTCGCGCATCGCCGGCCAATCGCCGCGGTCATCGTAAAAGCCACGGGTCTTCTCGACGATATCGCTGAAATGGGGTTCGCCGACGAGATCGGAATCGGACAACCCCCAGATCTCGCGATAGGCCGGGTTGTGCAGCTTGAGCCGGCCGTCGCTGCCGAACACGGCGATGCCCTCGAACAGATTATCGAGGGTCTCGCGCTGCACCTCGATCAAGGTGTTGTACGAGCGTTCGAGCGCCAGGCGGTCGGTGACATCCTCGTAGATAAAGATCAGCCCGCCCAACGGATGCGGCGACACCGACACGCTCAGCGTGCGGTCGTCGGGCAGATGCATCAGCTCGGTTTGCGGCTCGATCAGCGAGGTGAACATACCGAGCTGCTGGCGCTTGAAAGCGCGGAAATCGGCGTATTCCGGCACCCGGCGGCGTTCGCGCAGGCGCTCCAGCAACTCGTCGAGCGAGGGTTCGCCGGAGAGCCAATCCTCCTCGATGCCCCACAGCCGGGCAAAGGCCGAGTTAAAGAAGCTGAGCCGCTTGGCAGCGCCGTAGATCGCGACCGCGGCGTGGATGCCTTCGAGTACCTGGCCATGCGCGTTGACGTGCCGGGCCAATTCGCTCTCGGCGCTTTCGAGGTCGGTGCGGTCGACCGCAAAGCCGATCGTGCCGCCGGAGCGGGCGGGCGCCTCGGTAAGTTCCAACAGGCGGCGCGAGCCGGCGATCACGATGTGGCGGCGCTCGCTGTGCGCCCTGCCGGCGGCGGCCGGCTGGGCGATTTCCCGCGGAACGAGATCCGGCGGGTCGAGATCGTCCGGCGGGGCAATGATCGCGGCGCGCGGCAGATCGAGCGCCCCGGCATAAGCGGCATTGCAATCGACGACCCTAAGGCGGGGGTCCCGACGCCACACCGGCAGCGGCAGCAGATCGACGATCTCGCGCAAACCGGTCGTCTCGGCGGTGGCGGCGGCGCGGGCTTCTTCGGCGCGACGGACCGCCGACCCGTCGGCAATCCACAAGACCGCATCGCCGCTGGGGGTCACGCGGCCATCGAGCTGGTAGGCAGCGCCGGCGGGAGCGGAGACCGCCGCCGTAAACTCCGTGCCTGACTGCCGCAGCGCTGCGACGGCGGTGGCGACGCGCGCCGCGTCTGCGGGGTCGAGCCCGGCGAGGAAGGAGGGGTACGAGAGGCTCGCGCCGCGCCCCGGCAACCGCCCGAGCCCGATCTCCTCGGCCCCCTCGCCGTGCCAGCGAAACCCGGCGACCGGAACGGTGGCAAGCACCCCCGCCATGCCGGCGCGACCGCGCTCGACCGCGTCGAGACTCAGCAGCGCGTCACGGCGCCGGGCTCGCACATGCCACCACAGCGCGGCGAATACCCCCGCGGCGAGCAAGCAGATTCCGGCAGCGAACTCGATCACGATGTGCCGCCTTTCGGCGGGCGCGTTCAATCTCTGGTCGCCCGGCCCTCAGCTCGCTGAATAATCCGGCGTTCGCCCGAAAAAGAAAAGGGGCACCCGGCCATTGACGCGGAGACCGTCAGAAATCAGGTCGCGCGGTCAGTAGCGGTAGTGCTCGGGCTTGAACGGGCCAGCCCCCGCGACGCCGAGATAGTCGGACTGCGCCGTGGTCAGTTGGGTCAGCTTGGCGCCGAGCTTGGCGAGATGCAGCATCGCGACCTTTTCGTCGAGATGCTTCGGCAGGACATACACCTTGTTTTCGTACTTGCCGTGATTGGTCCACAATTCGAGCTGCGCCAGCACCTGGTTGGTAAAGGAGGCGCTCATCACAAAGCTCGGATGGCCGGTGGCGCAGCCGAGATTGACGAGCCTTCCCTGGGCCAGGACGATCAGCCGCTTGCCATCGGGAAAGACAACTTCGTCGACCTGGGGCTTCACTTCTTCCCAGACATAGTTGCGCAGCGCGCCGACTTGGATTTCGCTATCGAAATGGCCGATGTTGCAGACAATCGCGCGGTCATGCATCTGGCGCATGTGGTCTAGTGTGATCACGTCGATATTGCCGGTCGCGGTGACGAAGATGTCGCCGATCGGCGCGGCCTCGTCCATCGTCGTGACCTGATAGCCCTCCATCGCCGCCTGCAGCGCGCAGATCGGGTCGATCTCGGTCACCAGGACGCGCGCCCCCTGGCTTCTGAGGCTCGCCGCCGAGCCCTTGCCGACATCGCCGAACCCGGCGACGACGGCGATCTTGCCGGCCAGCATCACATCGGTGGCGCGCTTGATGCCGTCGACGAGGCTTTCACGCACCCCGTAAAGATTGTCGAATTTCGACTTGGTGACGCTGTCGTTGACGTTGAACGCGGGGATTTTGAGGGTGCCCGCTTTCATCATCTCGTAGAGCCGGTGCACCCCGGTCGTCGTTTCCTCGGAAACGCCGCGCACCTCGCGCAGGAGATCGGGGTGGCGCTGGTGCAGGATCAGGGTCGCGTCGCCGCCGTCGTCGAGCACCATGTTCGGACGCCAGCCGGCATGGGGTCCCGAATCCGGGCCGCGCAAGGTCTGCTCGATGCACCAATCGTATTCTTCCTCGCTCTCGCCCTTCCAGGCGAAGACCGGGATGCCCTTGGCCGCGATCGCCGCGGCGGCCTGGTCCTGGGTCGAGAAGATATTGCACGAGCTCCAGCGCACGCTGGCCCCGAGATGGATCAGCGTCTCGATCAGGACCGCCGTCTGGATCGTCATGTGCAGGCAGCCGACGATGCGAGCGCCGGCGAGCGGCTGCGTCGCGCCGAACTCCTCGCGCAGGGCCATCAGCCCCGGCATCTCGGTCTCGGCGATCGCGATTTCCCGCCGCCCCCAATCGGCCAAGCCGATATCGGCAACCTTGTAGTCGGTGAACTCAACCATTCCAAAACTCCTGAACAACGGCGCCCGCAAGCGAGCGCATACATATAAAGATATCTTTATGTCGTCAAACCCGACCGGTCACGCCGGCTGAATTGTCGCGTTGAAATCGTCGAGGAGGGCGGCGATGCGGCCGGAATCGGCCTGGTCCATGATGGCGCGGGCGCGCCGCGTGGCGGCGACCATGTCGAGGCCGCGGATGCGCTGCTTGACGCGTGGGATGTGGCGCGGCGACATCGACAATTCGCGCAGGCCAAGCCCCAGCAGCAGCGCCGAATAACGCGGGTCGCCGGCGATCTCGCCGCAGATTCCGATCGGTATGCGGCGCCGCGACGCCGCCTCGACGGCAAACTGAATGAGGCGCAATACGGCGGGATGCAGCGGGTCGTAGAGATGGGCGACCTGCTCGTCGGTGCGGTCGATCGCCAGCGTGTACTGGATCAGATCGTTGGTGCCGATCGCGAAGAAATCGGCTTCGGCGGCGAGCGCGTCCGCGGCGAGCGCGGCCCCCGGCACCTCGATCATCGCGCCGAGCGGCGGCAGCGTGTCCGGGATCGGCACGCCGCGGCGGCGCAGCCGGCGCGCCACCTGCTCCATCGCCTCGCGGGCGCGGCGCAATTCGTCGATCGTCGAGATCAGCGGCAACAGGATGCGCACCGGCCCGTCATTGGCGGCGCGCAGCATGGCCGCGAACTGGCTGTCGAGCAGACGGCGTTCCTTCAGCGACAGGCGTATCCCGCGCAGCCCGAGCGCCGGGTTGGCGCTGTCGTCGGTGGCATAGCCGGCGAGCGCCTCGGGCAGTTTGTCGCCGCCGGCATCGAGCGTGCGCAGCGTCACCGGGCGTCCCGCCATGCCGCGTACCAGGCTGGCGAAGAACTCGTATTGCTCGTCCTCGCTCGGCAATTCCTCGCGGTTCATGTAGAGGAACTCGGTGCGCACGAGCCCCAGCCCCATCGCGCCGTTGGCCAGCGCGTGTTCGAGCTCCACCGGCAGTTCGAGATTGGCTTCGAGCCGGATCTCGATGCCGTCGCGGGTCACCGCCGGCAGCCGGCGCAGCCGGCCCAACAGGCGCGTCTGGCGCGTCAAGCCCTCGCGGCGCTCCCGATATTCCGCCACCGTCTCGGGCGATGGATCGATGATGACGGTCCCCGCCAAACCGTCGATCAGCACCTCGGCGTCGGCCCGAGCCCGCTCCAGGAGGCCGGGCACCGCGAGGACCGCCGGCAGCCCGAGCGCGCGCGCCATGATCGCGGTATGGCTGTCGGGGCCGCCGAACTCGGTCGCGAAGCCACCGATGCGCCGGGGGTCCATCAGCGCGGTGTCGCCCGGCGTGATCTCACCGGCGAGGATGATCGCGCCGCCGGTCAAGCCGGAATAGGCGACGTAGGGCCGCTTCAACAGGTTGCGGATCAGCCGCGAGCCGACCACCCTGATGTCGTCGATGCGCGCCGCCAGATAAGGGTCGCTCATCGCGGCGAAGCTCTTGCCGAGCTCCTCGATTTCGAGCTGGATCGCGCGCTCGGCGTTGATCCGCTGGCGAGCGACGCGCTGATTGACGCCGCGGACCAGGCGCGAATTGGCGAGCATCGCCAGATGCGCGTCGAGCAGATAGCCGATCTCGTCGGCGGCCGACCCGGGCAGCGCCGTGGCGCGCGTCTTCAGCTTGCGCAATTGCTTGGTCGAGACCGCGACAGCCTCGGCGAAGCGGGCGCGTTCGGCGTCGATGCCGGATTCGGCGATGCGGCTTTCGCTGACCGGCAGGTCGCCGCGTTCGCCGACATAGGCGGGGCCGATCCCGATGCCCGGCGATACGCCGATCCCTGTCAGCCGCTTTTCGTTGCGTGCCGCGGTCCCAGGCGTCTCGTCAATCCTCATCGAACTTGCATTCGATCAGGCGCGCGAGCGTCTCCACCGCTTCTGCTGCCTGATGTCCGGCCGCGGTGATCTCGATGACCGTGCCCGAGGCGGCGGCGAGCATCATCAGGCCCATGATCGAGCGCCCCGACACCGCGGCGCCGTTCTTGCGCACCCACACTTCCGCATCGAATTGCGCCGCGGTCTTGACGAAGCGGGCCGCGGCGCGCGCGTGGAGGCCCTTCTGGTTGCAGATCTCGACGCTGCGCCGCGCCGTCGCCGCGTCTGCCGCGACCGTGGGAGAGCCGTCTTCGGGCGTGCCGTCGGCATTCATCGGCGGGCATCCGCCAGTAGCTGCGAGGCGACGTTGATGTATTTGCGACCGGCCTCCTGGGCGCCGAGAACCGCGCGCTCGAGGCCCTCGCTCTGGCGCAGGCTGGCCAGCTTGATCAGCATCGGCAAATTGACCCCGGCGATGACCTCGATCTTGCCGCGGTCCATGACCGATATCGCCAGGTTCGAGGGCGTGCCGCCGAACATATCGGTCAACAGCACCGCGCCCTCGCCGGTATCGACCTCGCTGATCGAGCGCAGGATATCCTGGCGGCGCTGTTCCATGTCGTCGTCGGGTCCGATGCAGACGGCGGCGATCTGGATTTGCGCGCCGACGACGTGTTCGAGAGCGGAAAGGAACTCCGCGGCCAGCCGCCCGTGGGTGACCAAGACCATGCCGATCATCGAGATCCCTTCGCTTGGCGCCCTGAGGGCAGACGCGCCGCGGCGCCGGGCCGTCCGGTTGGGTCACCGGGGCCGCAGATCATGCTCGCCATCACGAAATCGATACCATTGCGCAGGGCGGAGGCCACTAGCCGCTCGCGCCGGAAGCTCTTGGGGGTCGCTTCGGCGGGAGTATGGGGGTATGCCGGCTCGATATAGCGCTGTCTGAGCCGTCCGTCATCACGCTTGATGAACGAATGGGGACGGGTCCGAGTGCCACGCACGGCCTCCGCTCGACAACCGACTCCGGCGTCAACGACGCCGACGCTCGTCATTCCAGCAATATAGCGCTAAGTCCGGGCGCGGTAAACGCGCGCAGCGCGAGACGCAGCTTGGCCGCCGCCGAAGCGTCGAACGGGGCCATTTCGATCAGCGGGAGGACCAGTCCGAGGATCGTCTCGGCGCGCCGGCCCGGCATCCGTTCGACTTTCTCGGCTGCGACCAGATCGACGACGAGCCCGACCGGCGCCTCGGCCAGAGCGTCGAGGCGCACGATGCCGATGCCGCGCACTTCGATGAGGCCGGCGAGGGTCGCCGGCGCGCGCACGATGACCCGATCGCCGCGCCGCGACAGCTCGCTCTGATCGTCGGCGATCAGCCGGGCACCGGCGTCAATCAGTCGCAGCGCCAGATCGGACTTGCCGCAGCCGGAGGCGCCGCGCAACAGCACCGCCTCCCCACCGATCGCGACCGCGGTAGCGTGTACCAGCAGCGTCTCGCTCCGCGGTTTGCTCATGGCTCGGTCGGCAGGCGGATCAGAAACCGCGCACCGCCTTGGTCGCCCGCTGGGCCGGAGGTCCGGTTCTCGGCCCAGACGCGGCCGCGATGCGCCTCGACGATTTGTTTAGAGATCGACAGGCCGAGCCCGGAATGGGTGCCGAATTTCTCGCCGGCCGGACGCTCGCTGTAGAAGCGGTCGAAGATCGCCGTCAGCTTGTCCTCGGGAATACCGGGACCGTCATCCTCGATCGAGGCGAGAACGGCGCGTCCGTCGGTGCTGGCGCGGATGCGGATCTCGCCGCCGGGCGGACTGAACGAGGCGGCGTTCGCGATCAGGTTGAGAAAGACCTGCGACAGGCGGCTCTCGATGCCGGGCACGATCAGCGCTCGGGTCCGGCCCTGCGTGTCCAGGGGCAAGTCGAGCACGAGGCGGGGGGAACCCTCGGTTCGGGTCGCCTCGTGCATCTCGACGAGCGCCCGCAGCATCGCGCCGATATCGGTCGGCGACATGTCGAGCCGGCTCAGTTCCGCGTCGAGCCGGGACGCGTCGGAAATGTCGGTGATCAGACGGTCGAGGCGTTCGACGTCGTCCTGGATGATCGCGATCAGACGGCGCTGCTTATCCGGATCGTCGATGCGGGCAACGGTCTCGACCGCGCTGCGCAGCGACGAGAGCGGGTTCTTGATCTCGTGCGCGACGTCGGCGGCGAAGCTCTCGATCGCGCTCATTCGCTGCCATAGGGCATCGGTCATCTCGCGCAGCGAATCCGCGAGTTCGCCGATCTCGTCGTTGCGCGCGGTGATCTCGGGGATTTCGATGCGGGCGCCGCGGCCGCGAGCGCGCTGCGCCGCCGCCGCCAGCCGGCGGATCGGGCGGGCAATCGTGCTCGCCAGATAAAGCGACAACAGCACCGTCACCAGCAGCGTCACGCCAAAGATGCGCAGCAATTCGAGGCGCACCGTACGCAAATCCTCCTGGATGTCGCGGTCGCTGATCGACAGCATGACCGCACCCAGCACCTGCTTGTGGCGTTGCAGCGGGACCGCGTCGCTGATCACCAGCCCGCCGGTCCGCGGGTTGCTGCGCACCGCCGACCCGGCTTCGCCCTGCAACGCCGCCAAGGCCTCCCGATAATCTCCGGCGGTTTCGCCCTCGTTGTAAACCGGGCGCTTATGGCGGCTCGGCAACAGCGCCGCGATCGCGTCATACGCCTCATCGGCAAGCCGGGGCAGGAGACCCTTTTGAGCAGGTTCGGGCAATTCGGCCACCTGCACGGCATCGCCCGACCCGCGCAACAGCCGGCTGTCGGCGATCAGTCGGCCGTGGATATCGAACAGGCGCGCGCGGGTGCGGGTCGGCTCGACCAGGCGGCGCATCATCTGGCGCGCCAGATCGGGCAGCAGGATCTCGCCCTCGTCGGCCGAGTCGAGAACGGCCCCCTCGCTGAGCGCGGCGGCAAAGATCTCGCCCTGGGTGCGGAGCGATTCGACCTGCTGGCCGATCAGGCTGGCCTCGAACTTGCCGAGATACAGAAAGCCGACGGCGAGCAGCGCCAGAGGCAGGACGTTGACCGCGACGATCCGGCGAGTCAGCGGCGACACCGACGGCCAGCGCCAACGCCACGACCGGGCTCCAACGGCTTTCGGCTCCGCTCGAGCCGCGTCCACCGAGGACCACCCCTCCGAACCTCCCGGATGAATGCCCGGATGAATGCCCGGGTCATGCGTCAGGAATTCTGGCGATTGGCCCCCCGGCGATCGTCCGGCCGGCGTCGGTTCGTCAGCGGTCGCGGTAGCGATAGCCGACGCCATAGAGGGTTTCGATCTGCGCGAATTCCTCATCAACGGCCTTGAACTTCTTGCGCAGACGCTTGATGTGGCTGTCGATCGTGCGGTCGTCGACATAGATGTGCTCGCCATAGGCGGCATCCATCAGCTGGTCGCGGTTTTTGACGTGGCCGGGACGCTGCGACAGCGATTTGAGGATCAGAAATTCGGTGACGGTCAGCTCGACCGGCTCGCCGCGCCACAGGCACAGGTGGCGCGCCGTATCGAGCGTCATCTGGCCGCGCATGACGACCGGCTCGCCCTGGCCGTCCTCGCGCTCGCGCGCCAGCTCGCCGCGGCGCAGCAACGCGTGAATACGCGCGATCAAGAGGCGCTGCGAAAACGGCTTTTTGATATAATCGTCGGCGCCCATCGTGAGGCCGATCAGCTCGTCGACCTCGTCGTCCTTCGACGTCAGGAAAATGACCGGGATTTGGATCTTCTGCTTGCGCAGATGCTCGAGCAGCTTCATCCCGTCCATGCGCGGCATCTTGATGTCGAGGACCGCGAGATCGACCGGCTGCGCGGTCATCGCCTGCAACGCCTCGATGCCGTCGCTGTAGCAGCGCACCGCGAACCCCTCGGCCTCGAGCGCCATCGATACCGAAGTCAGGATGTTGCGGTCGTCGTCGACCAGAGCAATCGTGCTTGTCACGGGATGGTCCCCCCATCTCGGCCACGCGTTTTCGCGCCGCCGGCCCCATTGTTTCCCGCGTAAATATGGCCGCTCGGCGGCAAACACCAAATGGGACCGGCAAACCCGTTCCACGCGACGATCGGCCGCCCGATCCTGTAGGCTGCGCACCTGTAGGCTGGGTGAGAGCCGCGCCGTCGATCGTTCCGGATATTACGGGCTAACACGATGTTGATTGTTCCCGCCCGCCTCAATCGCAACTCGCCCGATGTACAGCAGATGGCCCCGCCCGCCGATACCGGGCTTTGGCTGATCGAGTACATGTGCGAGCGCATCGGTATCGCCAATCTCACAGGCTTGGACGTCCTGGATCTCGGTTGCGGGGTGCGCTTTGCCGATGCGATCGTCAACCGCGCCATCGCGCTGAATTCCTATGTCGGCATCGAGGTCGAACGGGAAATAGTGGATTTCCTGACCGACAATTGCACCGACCCGCGGCTTTCGTTTGTCCATTTCGATGTCCGGCATTCGATCTACAACCCGGGAGGCAGGAAGCTGCGCGACGATACGGTCCTCCCGGTCAACCAGAACATGTTCGACGTAATATGCATGTTCTCGGTGATCACCCATCAGATTCCCGAAGATGCCCGCGCTTTGCTCACGGTCTTGCGCCGGCATGTGCGGGATAGTGGCCGGCTATTCTTTTCGGCGACAGTGGAAGAGGGCGATTTCGGCTATCGCGAGATGTTCCCGGAAACGCCAACCGCGAACAGCGTCTATACTCTCGCCCTGTTGACGCAGATCGTGGAGGCTGCGGGGTGGCGAATCCTGTCTGTCGCCGGGCAGCATCCGCGCGGCATTCCCATTCAAGACTCGATCCTGTGCGAACCGGCCCTGTGCAGACCGGCCTGACGCCCGGTCCGGCCCGTTTCAGCATCGGGCGAGAGGGATCGGCATGATTCAGGCCGGAAAAGAGGCCGAAACCGCCGTCGCGGCGCGCCGCCTGATGCGCCGGCGGGATCACGCTGCGCTCGCCACCCTGCTGGACGGGCGACCCTATGTCTCGCTCGTCGCCACCGCGTGCGCCGTCGACGCGAGCCCGCTGATGCTGCTGTCCGATCTCGCTCAGCACACGACCAACCTGCGCGCCGATCCGCGCCTGTCGTTGCTCTTCGAGGATACCGCGAGCCATCCCGATCCACTGGCCGATCCACTGGCCGGGCCGCGGCTGAGCCTGGTCGGCCGGGTCGAGCGCGTCGAGGATCCACGCCTCGCCGCGCGTTTTGCCGCGCGCCACCCGGCGAGCGCGGCCTATGCCGGCTTTGCCGATTTCCACCTCTACCGGGTGATCGTCGAGCGCGGCCACCTGGTCGCCGGCTTTGGCCGGATCGCCTGGGTCGAGGCGGAGGATCTGCGCCTCGCCGCCGACGCGTCGGCGCTGGCCGAGGCCGAGGCCGACATCCTGGCGCACATGAATGCCGACCATGCCGAGGCGATCACGCTCTATGCCGGGCGCCTGCTGGGTCGCGAGGGCGGCGGCTGGCGGATGACCGGCATCGACGCCGAGGGTCTCGACCTGCGCCGCCCGACGGCGGACCGGGACGCGACTGCCCGGCTCGATTTCGCCGAGCCGGTGCTGACCCCAGCGACGGCGCGGCGCATGCTGGCCGCGCTCGCCGAAGCCGCCCGCAAGGCCGCGCCGGGCTCCTAGAAGCGGGTTCGATGCCCCACCGGCCGTTTCGCCGCAATCGGTTCGCTTGCGGGGCCAAGTCGCCGGGTTTATGTTTCGGCCCAATCGTTAAACCAGCGCACGGGCATGTCTAAGCGACACCCGGCGATGAAGGAGGAAGGCTTGGACCAGGCGGACAAACGGACGGCATCACGCACGCCCCGCTTCGGCCTGGGCGAACAGGGAATGCACCATCTTCACCCGGCGCATTGGAACCTGACGGCGCCGCATCTCTACGAGCATGCGGTGCGCCGGCGCGAGGGCGAACTCGGGCTCGGCGGCAGCTTTGTCGCCAATACCGGACGCCACACCGGGCGCTCGCCCCGCGACAAATACATCGTCAACGAGCCCGGCACGAAAGACACCGTCGCCTGGGGCGCGATCAACCAGCCGATCGAGGCGGTTCGCTTCGACAGCCTGCAGCAGCGCATGCTGGCCTATCTACAAGGCCGCGAGCTGTTCGTGCAGGACCTTTATGCCGGCGCCGATCCCGAGTACCGACTGCCGGTGCGGGTGATCAGCGACAGCGCCTGGCACAGCCTCTTCGCCCGCAACATGTTCATCCGGCCGGACGCGGCCGAGCTCGAGGGTTTCACGCCGGCCTTCACGATCCTGCACGCGCCCGAGTTCCGCGCCATCCCCGAACTCGACGGGATCCGATCCGAGACCTTCATCCTGGTCAATTTCGCCTCGCGCCTCGTCTTGATCGGTGGCACCCGCTATGCCGGCGAAATCAAGAAATCGGTGTTCGGCTATCTGAACTTCATGCTGCCGGCGCGCGACGTGCTGCCGATGCACTGCTCGGCCAATGTCGGGCCGAAGGGCGATTGCGCGATCTTTTTCGGCCTCTCCGGCACCGGCAAGACGACGCTGTCGGCGGACCACTCGCGCACCCTGATCGGCGATGACGAGCATGGCTGGAGCCCCAAGGGCATCTTCAATTTCGAGGGCGGCTGCTACGCCAAGGTGATCAATTTGTCGCCGACCGCCGAGCCGGAGATCTACGCGACGATTACCCGCTTTGGCACGGTGCTCGAAAATGTCGTGCTCGATCCCGTCACCCGGATGCCGGATGTCGACGATGACAGCCTGACCGAGAATACCAGGGCCTGCTATCCGCTCGACTTCATCCCCAACGCCGACCCGCACGGCGTGGCGCCGCACCCGAAAAACGTGATCATGCTGACCTGCGACGCGTTCGGCGTCATGCCGCCGATCGCCAAGCTCAGCGCCGAGCAGGCGATGTACCATTTCCTGTCGGGTTACACGGCGCAGGTCGCCGGCACCGAAGTCGGGCTCGGCAAGGAGCCGAAGGCGGTGTTCTCGACCTGCTTCGGCGCGCCGTTCATGCCGCGCCATCCGGCGGAATACGCCAAGATGCTCGGCGAGCGCATCGCCCGCACCGGCGCCGATTGCTGGCTCGTCAACACCGGCTGGTCGGGCGGCGCCTACGGGGTCGGCAATCGCATGGCGATCGCCCACACGCGGGCGCTGCTGCGCGCCGTCCTCGACGGCAGCCTCAGCGGGGCAACGATGCGCCAGGACCCCAATTTCGGGTTTCTCGTGCCGGAAAGCTGCGCCGAGATCCCCGGCAATGTGCTTGACCCGCGCGGCACCTGGTCGGATCAGCGCGCCTATGACGAGGTCGCGCGCAACCTGCGCGGCCGGTTCGAAAATAATTTCACCGAATTCGAGCCGTTCGTCGGCAACGAGGTCAAGCGCGCCGCGATCCGCGCTGCCGCCTGATAGAGAACCCCCTCTCCCGCATCGCGGGCGAGGGGGTTCGCGGAACGCCCTCACCCCTGCCCCTGTTTCCGGGGCATGTTGACGATGGTCGCGGCGCAACAGCGCACCGAGGATTTCCTGACCGGGCAGATGCTCGAAGCGCTGCGCGCGGTCGAATACGGCTTGCCGAGCTTCGACACCGAGCCGGTCGAGATCGCGCTCGGCGACGCGGCCCGCGGGCGGGTCGAGATCCGCCATGTGCGCGGCGCCTCGGACGCGACCTATATGGTCCAGGCGTTCGACGACGAATTGCTGATGCAGCTTCAGGTCAACGTCTACCGGCTCGTCGTCGTCTACCGCGTGCCGGCGCTCGGCGCGCTCGACGCCAGCAGCCTGGCTGTGCAGCTCGACCGCTGGCGGCTCGGCGCCGAGCATGCCGGGTGGAAATTCGGCTGGCGCGACGCGCCGATTGCCGGCGATAGCGCGAAGCGTTGGGTCGAGACCTATTGCTATGCATTCGGCGCCCCGGATTTCCTCGAAAACGAGCCCGAGCAGCTGTACTGGCGCACCGACATCGTGCAGATGACGCGCTATTACATGCTGGAAGCGGCGCGCTGCGGCCTCCAACTATCGCCACGCCGCGCCGGGTTTCCGGTCTGATTGTGTGGCATTTCAGGCTGCGAGGAAGGGTTCGACCAGTTCTAGAAACGCCCGCGGCTGCTCGGCATGGACCCAATGGCCGGCTTCCGCGATGCACTCGATGCGGGAATACGGGAACCGCTTGCGGATTTCCGGCTTGTGTTCGGGTCGTAGATAGTCGGAGCGGCCGCCGGCGACAAACAGCGCGGAGCCGCCATAGACGGCATCGTCCGGCAGTGAAGGAAAGCCGGCGAGCGCGGGCATGTCGCGCTCGATGGCTTCGAGGTTGAGGCGCCAGCGCGCCTTCCCGCGCAACCCCACCCTCCCCTCCCCCACAAGCGGGGAAGGGTCAGGGTGGGGGTCCTCGAAAACCAGGTTCTGCAGCAGCAACCCGCGCTCGGCGGCATCGGGCACATCGGGCGCGAGCCGGGCATCGGCGTCGCCACGGCGCCCGATCCCGGCGAGATCGAGCCTGCGCATCGCCCGTACATGGGCGAGGTGGTGCCGCGGGTAGGCAACCGGCGCGATGTCGACCACCACGAGCCGCTCGACCGCCGCGCCATCGACCAATGCCGCCGCCATCGCCGCCTTGCCGCCCATGCTGTGCCCGAGCAATGCAAATCGGGTATGCCCCAGCGCGCGCAGCGTCGCCACGACATCCCCGGCCATCTCGGCATATTGCATGCGGCCGGCCCAGGGCGAGGCCCCATGGTTGCGCAGGTCGAGCGCGATCACCCGGTGATGCGCGGCAAGACGCTGGGCAATCGAGGCCCAATTCCGCCCGGACCCGAACAGCCCGTGCAGAATAGCCAGCGGCGGGCCGTCGCCATAACAGGCCGCGGCCAAGCGAACCGTCATCTTCATCTCCTTCAGGTGAATTGGTCGAGAAAATGGGGTCGGGCACCTGTGGCGGTTCGGGTACAAGGTAAGGCGAATGGGAATTAACCAATTATTTGCATTTATTTAACCATTTACTTGAATTGCATTTGCGGGAATTCGTGATAACCACGTCCTCCCAGCAGCAGGCTGGCGCGATCCGGGAAATTATCGGATGACGACCCGTCGGGGATCATAAAGCGCGCCCGGTGGCTTGATCGCGCGACGAGTATTGCTTGAAGCCGCCAACGAGGATCCCGCCAAGGTAATCCAAAAGAAATGGGAGGGAGCGTTGCTCCCGAGGCACAGTATGACGGATTCAGGGTGACAGACGACGATTCCGACCGAGACCCCGTGCCGCGTCGCTCTCGCATCGCCGAGATCGCCGCAGACCCTGACGCGGTGCGATGGGCGCTCGATTGCGCCTGGGTGCCGGGCACCGGGCATTGCCAGAACCGGCCGTGCAGCACCGATTGTCTGTTCCGCGAGCAGCGCGTGACCGAAGCGAGCCGCATCGAGCACGCCCGCCGGCAACGGCGGCGGGAGCAGCAAGCCTTTGCCGCACGGATAACCCGGCTCAACTGAGCGGCCTGGATTTCCCGCGAAAGGCCGGGCCTCATTTGCCTACCGGTAGTCCAGCGGTCGCGTTACGCTGAGGTTCGAGGCCGTAAGGCTGGCGCAGCGGAGGCAGTCGATGCCGGGAGCGAATCCAGGTTCCATAATCGTCATCAATCCCAATTCGACCGACGCGGTGACGCGTGCGATGGATGACGGGCTGGCGCCGCTGCGCCTGCCGGGCGGGCCCGAAATTCGGTGCCAGACGCTGCACGAGGGACCTCCGGGCGTCGAAAGCCAGCGCGACGCCGATGCGGTGATCCAGCCGCTGTGCCGGGCGATCGCCGCGCAGGAAGATCAAGCGGCGGCTTTCGTCATCGCCTGCTTCAGCGATCCGGGGCTGTTCGCGGCGCGCGAGACGACGCGCAAGCCGGTTTTGGGAATCGCCGAATGCGGCATCCTGACCGCGTTGACCCTGGGCCATCGCTTTGGCGTGATCTCGATTCTGGCCGGGTCGGTGCCGCGCCATCTGCGCTATGTCGCCGCGATGGGCGTGGGATCGCGGCTGGCCGGCGACCTGCCGATCGGGCTCGGGGTCACCGCGCTCGCCGATGCCCGCACCACCCTCGCCCGCATGATCGAAACCGGGACCGCGCTGCGCGACCGGCACGGCGCCGATGTGCTGGTGATGGGCTGCGCCGGCATGGCGCGCTACCGCGACGACCTCGAGGAGGCGGTGCAGCTTCCGGTGGTCGAGCCGACCCAGGCCGCGGTCACGATGGCCTTGGGCCGTGTGCGCCTCGGCTGGGGCGCCGGGTTGCGGACGAACCGATGAGTATGGCTACGATGAGTGCAGATTTCCCGGTCGTCGACATCGCCGCGGTGCAGGCGGGAACCGCATCGCCGTGGTTACGGCGTGTCGACCGGCCCAGAACTATGCCGGCGGGCGATGCGTCCCATTTCTTCGAGCAGATCGTGCAGCGCCTGGTCGGCGGTATAGGACATCTTGGCGAAGGCGCGCAGGAAGCTGTCGGTGCGCGGCAATTGGAACAGCGTCTCGTCGCCGTCCTTCGGTGTCGTCGCGGTAATCAGCACGACATTATCGAACGGCTGCAGCACGATTTCCTTTAGCGGCTTGCCCGGCCCGGTCACATATTCGACGACGCGGCAGCGCTCGTTGTCGCGCATCTCGTTGAGGATCGTCATGCGGTAGGCGGCGCGCGTCGTTGAGGCTTCGACCAGCGCGCGGGCGAACGGCCGCAGAAACGTCTCGTCAAAGCCGAGAATCGCGGTCGGCCGGTCGTTGTTGACCGACGAGCGCATTTCGAGCGTCGTCCACAGCGAGGCACGGCCCTCGAAATAATCGGCCGAGGCCAGATCGAGATTGATCGAATCGATCGGCATCGGCGGCGCCACCGAACGGGCCGACAAAAAGGCAAAGCACGCCGGTTCGCGTTTCAGCGAAATGTTGGTCGACGCCTCCAGATTGCGGTCGGCGATCGCGGGTGTCTCAGCCATGGGCGCGGCCTATTCGTAAGAGGGCGGCAAACAGCTTTGAGGGTAGGCTCGGAAGAAACGTAGACGAAAGCATTCCAGAGTTAACATTGGATAAACTGCCGCCGCCATCGCTGTCAAACGGCGCCCGGGGATTACTGCTGCGGCCATTGGCCGCGTCCGATCCGGTGCGCATCTTGCATCTGGTTTTGTGGCCGAATCGCGCGGCCTATACGCCCAAACAACGGCGCCGACCCCTAGTTTATTCGCCTATTGCCCGGCGAGAAAGCGGGGAACGCAGCCGACACCGCAATCATGGCCCGTTGATCCGCTCGATTTCGGTCTCGGCGGCGACCCATTCGGCCTCTGCCTGCGTGATCCGGCGGGCCAGTTCGGCGCGTTGTTTGAGCGCATCGGCGAGGGCGGCGCCACGCCCGCCGAACGCGCCCGGCGCCGCCAGTTTGCGGTCGAGCGCGTGCTGTTCGGCGGCAAGACGCGCCGCCGCCGCCTCGGCCTGCCGCGCCTTGCGACGCAACGGCTCCAGCGCGGCCCGGCGCTCGGCTGCGTCGCGGCGGGCGGAGCGGCGCGGATCGCGGCCGCCTGACGCGGCCTCGTCCGGCCCGGCCGGCGGTTCCTCACGATCGAGCAGCCGGCGGCGATAGGCTTCGAGATCATCCTCGAACGGCCGCACCGTGCCGTCTTCGACGAGCCACAGCCGGTCGGCGACCAGCTCGACCAAATGCCAATCGTGACTCACCAGGACGACCGCCCCGGAATACTCGGCGAGCGCGGCGACCAGCGCCTCGCGGGTCTCCATGTCGAGGTGGTTGGTCGGTTCGTCGAGGATCAGCAGCGAGGGAGCGTCATGCGTCACGAGGGCGAGGTTGAGCCGCGCCCGCTCGCCGCCCGACAATTCGCCGACCGGCACGAACGCCTTGTCCTGGCCGAAGCCGAACCCGCCGAGTCGGGTTCGCACCGCCTCGGGCGGGCTGTCGGGCAGCAGCGCGGCAAGGTGATCGAAGGCGGATTCGGCGGGCCGCATCTCCTCGATCTGGTGCTGCGCGAAAAACCCGCAGGTCACTTTCGAGGATCGCGTCATCCGGCCCGATAGCGGCGCGAGCCGGCCCGCCAGCAGCCGGGCGAACGTGGTCTTGCCGTTGCCGTTGGCGCCGAGCAGCGCGATCCGATCGTCGGGATCGAGCCGCAGATCGAGCCGCGACAGCACCGGGTGCTCGCTGGAATAGCCGGTGCTGACCCGGTCGAGGGAGATCAGCGGCGGGCTCAGCTCGGGGGGTTGCGGCAGCCGCAACACCGGTGGCGGCGCTTCCTCGAACAGCGCCACCGGCTCAAGCCGAGCCAGCGCCTTGACCCGGCTCTGCGCCTGGCGCGCCTTCGACGCCGTGGCGCGGAAGCGCTCGATAAATTCCTGCATGTGCTGGCGCTGGCGCTGCTGGCGCTGGGCCATGACGGATTGGCGCGCCGAGGCTTCGCGACGGGCGCGCAGGAACTGGTCGAACCCGCCCGAATAGAGCGTCAGCTTGCCGCCCTCCAGGTGCAGCGTCGTCGTCGTCGCGGCGTTGAGCAGCTGGCGGTCGTGGCTGACCAGCACAAAGCTGTGCCGGTAGCGGCGCAAATAGCGTTCGAGCCATAGCGCCGCTTCGAGGTCGAGATGGTTGGTCGGCTCGTCGAGCAGCAGCAGGTCGGGCTCGGCGAACAGCACCGCGGCGAGCGCGACGCGCATGCGCCAGCCGCCGGACAATTCGGCGAGCGGCTGCTCCTGCATTGCCGCGTCGAAACCGAGCCCGGCGAGGATGCGGGCGGCCCTGCCGGGCGCCGCGCGCGCCCCGATCGCATCGAGCCGCGCCTCGATCTCGGCGATCTGCAGCGGCGATGGCCCATTCGACTCAGGTGGGGAATCGCCCGGTGCGCCAAGGGCGGCGTCTAGAGCGGCCAGGAGGCGGCCGCGCTCGCGGTCGGCGGCAAGCACCGTGTCGAGCGCATTGCCCGCCCCGCCCGGCGCTTCCTGGGCGAGAAACCCGATGCGGTGACCGCGCGGCAGGATGACGTCGCCTTGATCCGGCGCCAACCGGCCGCGGATCAGGTCGAGCAGCGTCGATTTGCCGGCGCCGTTGCGCCCGACAAGGCCGAGCTTGCTGCCCTCGGGGATCTGCGCGTTGGCCTCGTTGAAGAGGGCGCGCCCGTGGCGTCCTCCGACGCGGTAGGTCAGGCCGGAAATCGTCAGCATGGCGGCGTTTTATCATGATTTGCCGGAGGATGGCGACTCGCCGCACCGTCGCGAGCGGTCCGATCGCGAGGAGGGACCGGCGATTCCGCAGCGGCATCCCGGCTGGCGCAATGCCGGCGCGGGCGGCCCCGGCGGGATGACCGCTTTCAGGATGCGCGTGCACAATAATCGAGCCATATCGGATACTTCCCGAAGGCGAGGCATTTGGCTTTTTTTCTGTTTTGCGGCAACGCTTGCCAAATTTATAGCTGGCGGAGAGGGAGGGATTCTGGCGGCAGACCGAAAATTATTATCAGATACTTATCGATTTGGTTAATCGGGCAATTGAGCCACCCTTTTGACCCAGTTCGACGGACTGCGGAATTAGAACTCATCCGAACTTAGCTTGTCTCTAGCAGCCAATACCCTTGCGCACGCTAACTGTCGAATCCCCAGGGAAGCCAAAGGCGCATGCGCTCGGCGCGGCGGTTTGCGGCCCTTGCCGAGCAGCACCGGGTACGATGACCGGGCGCTTGCCGCGCCAACGGGCTGCCCGCCCAGGGCTACAGGGACGGAGAGACTATGGACATGGATTAGTTCATCACTTATAATTCCCCGATGGACGAAGAGAGATTGATCACCAGCGCGGAAATTGCGCTGCTCCTTTTCAACTCATTCAGTGAGCATCGGCCGGTTGAGGCTGCACTGTTCCGAACCGTCCGTTATTTGGCGGGACAGGACGTTCTTCGGGCAATAGGTGGCCCCCGCACTGGGAGAGGGAAAGAGCGACTGTATCGTCGGGAAGAGATTTTGCGGGCAGCTATTCTATACCAACTTGCACAATTCGATGTCTCCATTGGGTCGATGAAATTGATGATGAAAGAAGTTGATGCCGAAATTGCGGCGGTCTGCCCAGGCAAGGACATCATTTACCTCGTGGACTATGCTGACGCCAATCAACCTTATTTTACTTGGTGCACATGGGGTTATCCCGATACATATCGTCTTGCCTTTAGCCGTCGTAATCCTGCGCCACCCATAGGGCGTTATCCAAGACTTTCTGTCGATGCCCGGTTTTGGCGATCGCTTCTTCCGCTATGAACCAGGAAATCCCGAGGAGAGAGCGGTGCCCGCGCCGAGCTGATGGCTGCGGAGTATCCGCAGGAAAAAGGGTTCACGACCGCATTTGGTGCGACTCCCCCTGATTGCTAATTGGAGAGGTTTGGGCATATGAACGATAAAATAATTTATATTTTCAATCACCCAGAACGATCAGCATCCCTGAACCAATACCAGATAAGTATCGGCTGGACCGGCTGCTTCTGTCGCGCACCGACCGGCGAACCGGGAAAGTTAAACCGGGCTTCGAGACCGTCGCCCAATGCGTCGCCGAGGAGCAAATTCGCGATCGGTCGATACGAGAAACCGCAATGCGCGCCTTCGCGTGGAACCTTTTACCGGATGCTACCACCCTCGCCTGATGACCATTTAATCGAAACAAGGAGATCGTTATGAGTGCACCAGTCGAGTTCGCCGCTCACATACAGAAGATGCTCCGACACCTTGCAACCGTTCGTAAGTTGAACAAACAGGCCGAAGACTATGTCGTCATGGCTGGTCTCGAATTGGAAGCCAGCGTCGAGTCTTTCAAGCCAATAGCATTATGCGCTCACGAGCTTCACCAGGCGTATGAGGCGAGTGCCTGCGCCTATCTGCAAGCCGTTCGTGAAGATGATTGCCCATACTCCGACCAACTCGACCGGGCTGCATGGCGTAGCGGCTGGATTGATATGGAGATTCGGGTCGCCAAATTCGGGCCGCCCGGTCCCCTCCTCATCGATAACGTGCGGTATGATATCTAGCCTGCCTAGGGTCTGTCGCCACACTGCGGCATCCATCAAATATTTACCGTGCAACGAAAAGTCCAACTTAGCTAGAAGTCGGCGCAAGCAGATGGCGGGTTACGACGGATGGGGTGCCGCACCGCAGAACAGTAGGCTGTATCACCGCTGTATCAATGTCACTATAGGAGAAAGTTCAAATGAAAACCACTCCGCAGCTTGATGCTCATGCGAAGCGTGCCCGAGAATATTTTGCGAAGGTGGATCGGCTCGAAGACGAGGTCGATGACTCTCGGATTAAGGCTGGTCTTGAGTTAATCGCGGCGCGGCGACTTGTCGATGCGGGGGAAACCGATCTGACTTGGACCGACTGGTGCGCCTATTGCATCAAACGCTCCGCTCGCGACATTCGGCGCGTAATGGCATTAGCCCGGGCTGACGATCCGGCGCAAGCCCATGAAGACGAGCAAGCGCGCAACCGGGCGGCGAAGCTGGCGGGGTCAAGGGCCACGTCGCCTCTCCGGGCGTCGAGCCCGCGGACTGGCGCCAGTCCGCCTGCAGCGCCAAAGCCGCCCTCCCAAGCAATCAGGCCGTCGTCCGTGGGGCTACGGCAAGAGATTGAAAAAAATTGGCTGTTGCTGTCCCCCAGCGATCAGGCATCGCTCATCAATTGGCTAATCGAGCATACGGCCAATCCGCCAGAATCAGCACCAACGCAAGGGCCCCATCCTCCGAAGGCTGCGCCGCTGGCCAGCCGGCTGGCCCAGGAAGGCCTGCTCGCCGATCGGGAGGCGGCGAACCCCGGCCTTCGCCGGGGCAGGCTCTGGCGGCCAGGCGATGGTTGCGCGAGGTGGCGAACGCTCGCGTTCACGGCACCACCGGCGAAGTCCCAGCCGAACGGCTGAGTGGGGAGGGATTGCAGCCGATCCCCACGCCTTATGCCGGCCGCAGCGTGCGCTCGATCCAGGCCAGGCCGGCGCCGGTGCCGATCGTCGGCCTGCAACACCCGCTGTCGCTGTACGACGCGTTTGCCGGCGGCGCCTGATGAGCGACTTGCAGCATCAGCGGATCGCCGAGCTGTGCCTGGAATTGCGGCTGAGTGCGGTTCCCAACCTGTATTCCGGCATCGCCCAGAGCGCGGCGGCGAAAGAATCGTCCTTCGCCGACTTCCTGGAAAAGAGCTTGCGAGCCGAGCGTGACGCGCGCCGAGCGCGCGCCCGCGATATGTTCGCTCGCATCGCCGGCTTCCCGGCAGTCAAGACGCTCGACGGCTTCGACTTCGGCTTTGCCACCGGCGCCCCGCGCCCGCAGATCCACGAGCTCGCGGGCCTGGCGTTTATCGAGCGTGCCGAGAACGTCGTCTTTCTCGGCCCCACCGCGCTCGCGTCATAAAGCCCACCTCGCCACATCATTGAAACATCAGGGATGGTTGATCAGGATTTTCTGGTTGCGGGCGGCGAATGAGAGCCGTGCGGGCATCGAGCCCGCAAGCTCGGCTTGGGGAATCGCCCATGGCGCACCTTTACAGGCCTGCCCCGCCTTGATAAGGGCGCTGCCGATCAGCCGGAGCACCGTCATCTTGCTGACCGTGAGACGCCGCGCCGTCTCCTCCAGGGTCAACTCGCCGCGCTCGGCCATCTCACCGTCGCGGTATACAGCAATGCCGTGGGCGCTTCGGTGGGAGCGGACGCGGCTTTCGGTCCAGGTGTTGCCCTTGCCGGTGCGCTTGCCGCAGCGGTTGAGGATGGCCGCAATGCCGCCGTCCGGCTGTTGCCGGGCCAAGGCCCGAATGAGTTCGCCCGTTTCAGCGTCAGTTGTCAGGCGGTGCTGACCCGTCCGATTCTTGGGTACCGTCAGCCGCGTATGATCCCCGCCCTGCCAATGAACCGCGAGATCGATCGTGTTGCCGACGATCTTGGCCACGATCTCGACGATCGCCGTCCGCAAAATATGCTTGCGCGTCTCGGCAGTGGCACCGGGATGATGCCACAGCGCCTCGATATCTGCGCCAAGCGCCATCAACCGGGCGCGTTCCTCGGTCGTCGGCATCGCCACTTTCGCCGTCTTCCGTGTCGCAAGCTGTTCCTCGATGCGATGAACCTCAACGAGCCGGTCGTTCCAGCGTCGCTCCAACTCGCCCACGACCAGGCGGTTGTTGGGATCGACTGCATCATACTGCCGGCGCGCGAGCCCAGCCTCGTAGCGTGCCTGGGTCAGGGCGAGCTCTGCTTGCCGATGGACCTCGGAATTATCGGCCGCACGGGCATCGAGCGCGCGCAGGGCAGCCTCGATCCCAAATGGCGCGAGCACCCGCAACAGTTCCGCCGAAACGGCCGCGTCGACCCGCAGCCCGCCAAACGAGATGCAGCGCTCCGTCCCATGGTTGATATGGGCACCACGGCAATGATAGCGCACGCAGAACCCGACCGTGCCGCTGTAGGAGACATGCAGCCGGCGCCCGCAATGGCCGCAGCGCAGCAGGCCGGCCAACAGCGCGTCGCCACGGCGCACCGATCCGCGGGCCATCAGTCCCTTGCTGTTGGCATTGTCGGCGATCAGGCGCTGGTTCCTTCCGAACTCCTCCCACGAGATGTATCCCTCGTGGTGATCAGGGAGCAACACCTCCCACTCTGTTTGCGAACGGCGAAAGCCACGGACGACCCACTTGCGCCCGTCCCGCACGCTCACCCGGCTGCAGGTGCGCCCGAAGGCATAGGCGCCGCCGTAGATCGGGTTGGTCAAGAGATGCAGGATCGTGTTGTAGACCGGCAATTTCCAGACGACCCGCGGCCCGAGCGACCCGTGCTCGACGGCTGGTAGGCGAATCTCTTCCTGGCGCAGCCACAGATGGACCTGACGCACGCTGTGGAACTCGCTGAACTTGCGGAATACCAAGGCAATTGCCTCGCGAACCCGCAGGTCGGGCTCCATCTCGATGCGATCGTGCCGAGCCTTGTGGTAGCCGACAGCGACGGTAAAGAACAGCTCGCCGCGCCGCGCCTTCTGGTGCAAGGCCTCGAAGGAGCGCTGCCGCAACAGCGAGAGCTCCATCTCGCTCATCGTGCCCTTCATGCCGAGCAGCAATCGGTCGTTCGGCAGCCGCGGATCGTAAATCCCGTCCTCGTCGGCCAGCAAACAGCCCACCAGGCCGCAAAACTCCAAGAGGGTGTGCCAGTCCCGCCCGTTACGGGCCAGTCGCGATGCCTCGACCGCCAGCACGATACCGACCCGCGCTTCGCAGATCGCCACCAAGAGACGCTCGAATCCTGGCCGCTCAACCCCGCCGCCCGAGCGACCGAGATCGTCATCGACAACCACCACTTCGGACCAGCCGAGTGCGCGAGCCCGGTCCGCCAGCGCATATTGCCGCCGCCGGCTTTCGTGATTGTGCAGCAGCTGATCGGGGGTGGACTGGCGGACATAAACATAGGCCTGCCGCTCGCGGTGCTCAGGCATGATCTTGCTCATTGACCCGCTCCGTCACGGCGAGATCGAAGGCCGCCGCCTCCGCCAGGAGCTGCTCGAACAGGAGCAGTATCCGCTGCATCACCTCCGGCGGCAGTGACATCTTCGGTGCCGCTCTCGAGAACAACTCCCGCTGCGCGGAAACTGCTTGATATCCCATGTCGACCTCCGTTGCCTTGATTCAACAGCAACGATAGGGCGGCATCTGCGACTTGGCGTAGGATCCGCAGTTCTGAAAGCGGAAAGCGTGGTGCGTCCCGGATCTCGATGGCCGCAGCTGCTTGTGCCGTCATCCATTCCGGCACCAGCGCCATCGTTCCGTCCGGCTGTTCGACCACCAGCATGGTGACCCCCCGGAACGAATGACGCCGCACAACCGCGACTCGGCAGCCACAACGAGGATGAAAGGGGTAGTGGATCGTCGCATCCTGCCCCTGGTATCGGGCAGTATGTCTCTGTCTCGTCGGGCGTCGGCAAGACGCATCTGGCGATCGCGCTCGGATACCTGGCCACCCAGCACGGGCACAAGGTGCGCTTCACCTCGGCGGCCGATCTGGTCATGACGCTCGAGACGGCGCAGCGCCAGGGCCGATGGAGGGAGGCGATGCACCGCGCGGTCAGCGTCTACAAGCTCTTGATCATCGACGAGATCGGCTACCTGCCATTGGGGCGCGAACAGGCCAACCTGTTCTTCCAGGTCGTCGCCAAGCGATACGAGAAGGGGGCCATGATCCTGACCTCGAACCTGACGTTCGGGTCGTGGGATCAGGCCTTCGCCGGCGACCCCGTGCTGACCGCAGCGATGCTCGACCGCCTGTTGCATCATTCGACGGTGGTCAGCCTTCAGGGCGAGAGCTACCGGCTCAAGGACAAGCGCCGCGCCGGGCTGCTGAAAGCGCCAACAACCTCGCAGAGCGCGCCGGCGCCGGCATGAACCATGGCTTGCCCAGGTGGGTACACAGGCCCCTCCCGCGCGCCGCTCCGCCGGACTCGTGGCGGTCGCGGCGCAGCGCGCGGGTCCCTCCCATGCACTACCTGGACAAGCCCCCAATCAACGAACCTGGGTCAGGATTCAATCGGCCGAAACTCGCAAAGTGGGTCAGGATTCAACCCGGCGTTGACATCGGGTATGTTTCCAGCCGCTCTATAATGTTATGTGCTATGATTTCAGCATGACTACTATCGCCCGCCAGGGGTTAAAAAGATACTCGCCCATGCCCGCTGATACCCGCCTTTTCGCCTGTGGGCTGAACATCATATCACGCTCCAGTACCAACAATTCACCTTCCGCTTCTTGTCATACTTGGCTGATATCGTCGCGCCATCGACGATCCGATCCTTGAAGTGTCAAACAGCGCGGAAGCGGGACCCGGAATCAGCGCCCAATTGGGACCCACACCGGCGGTTGAGGAGCGGTCGTCCCCGGAGTGTAAATTCGCGGGCAATAGTGACCCCCTGAGGGGCGGTTTTCGCGTCCAATCGTGACCCTCTGACGCGGTGTGTCAGCGTCCCTTCCTTTTCGGCCGGTGCCGGCTGGGAAGGGTTGGGGGATGATTGCGGTGGACACGATCGGCGA
>CAMATN010000023.1 GCA_945861155.1 Rhizobium sp. Q54 | reverse complement strand
GTGAGCCTGGAATCGGGCGGCTTGATCACCAACGGGACCGCCGGCTCAAGCCCGGGCTATATCGGCGGCAGCGCCATCGGGATCCAGATCAACGGCGCGAGCGGAAATTCGGCCGTCATTGTCAATTACGGAACGGTCAAGTCGGTCTCGTCATACCTGTTCGGCAATGCCATCGCGATCGGCGGCGTCGCCGGCACGATCGTCAACTCGGGGTCTATCATTTCCGTTAATACCGGTGGAGCCGCGGCCAACGGGATCCAGCTCGGGGCCGGCGGTGTGGTGGTCAACAGCGGCCTGATCGAGGCGTTCAGCGGCGGCAACGACCAGGCTGGAATCGTATCGTTCTCCGGTCTTGCCACGGTGGTGAATACCGGCACGATCGGGACCACCGGAACAAGCGGAACCGGCGTCAATATCGCGGCGGGCGCCATCAGCAATAGCGGGCTGATAACCGGCGCCCGTCAAGGCATCGCGATCGGCGCCGGGATCGTCAGCAATTCGGGGATCATCTCGCAAACCGGCGCGCTCGGATCTCAGGCTATCGACCTGGGCGGCGCGGGCGGCGTCGGCACGCTGGCGAACATCGGCATCGTCACCGCGTCGGGAACCAGCGGCAATGCCGTGCTGGTCGGCCTCGGCGGCGGGACGATCGTCAACGGCCAGGCCGGCACCTCGCTCGGGTTGATCAGCGCCTATCACACCGGCATCGGTTTCTTCCCCGGACCAAGCACGGCGCCGGGCGTCCTGACGATCGTCAATTACGGCCGGATCGAGAGCACCCAGCCGGGCGTGGTCGCCGGCAACGCGTTCACGGTCAACAGCGGCGTCGGCTCGACGACGGTGGTCGACAATTTCGGCACGATCATCTCGGCTCAGACTGACGGCGGCGGCGCGATCCTGCTGGACGGCGGCCAAATCACCAACCGGACCGGCGCGCTGATCAAGGCCGTCGGCGGCAACGGGATTTCCAACAGCAACACGGCGCTGACCGTGACCAATTTCGGGACCATCGTCGGCGGTGGCGTCAACGGTATCGGGGTTGTGCTGGCGGCGGGGAGCACGCTGACCAACGCCGGAACGATCATCGGCGAGAGCGGCACCGCCGTGACCTTTGTCGGCCCGAGCGGCAACCGCTTGGTCATCGATCCCGGCGGCTATTTCAAGGGCGGCATTTACGGCGGCAACGGAACCTTGGACCTCGCCGCCGGCAACGGCAGCACCGGCACGCTGACCGGCCTCAACGGCAGCATCACCGGGTTCGGCTCGGTCGTGCTCGACGCTAACGCGGCATGGCTCGTCAAGATCGACAATCCGGGAGGCTTTACCGCGACGGTCTCCGGCCTCACCGTCGACGATGGGCTGGTTCTCGCCGCAACCGGCTTCGATCCGAACGGCACCGCGAGCCTTCTGCCGGGGAACCTGCTGCAGATCACTGAAAATTTCGCCACTTACACGGTCGCTCTCGATCCCGATCGCAGCTATGCCGGCGTGGGCTTCGAGCTGTCGTCCGATTTGGCCGGCGGTACGCTGGTCAGCATGACGATCCGACAGCTGGCCCCGCGGGACTTCGACGCCAGCGGGACATCCGACGTGCTGTGGCGGGACGCCGGCGGGCTCGTCGCGATCTGGGAGATGAACGGTGCCGCCGCAAGCGCCAGCGGCATCGCGGGATCGGCCGATTCGAGTTGGCGCATCAGCGGCACCGGCGATTTCAACGGCGACACGATGGCGGACATCCTGTGGCGGCATGACACCGACGGCGTCGCGATCTGGCAGATGAACGGCCTCACCCCGATCGCCATCGGCGCGGCCGGGTTTGCCGATCCGAGCTGGCAGATTCGCACCACCGGCGATTTCAACGGCGACGGCCTGTCGGACATCCTGTGGCGCCACGACAGCGGCAGCGTCGCGATCTGGGAGATGAACGGCGCCACCGTGATCGGCAGCGGCGGGGCGGGATTTGCCGATCCGAGCTGGCAGATTGGCGGCGCCGGCGATTTCAACGGCGACGGCCTGTCGGACATCCTGTGGCGGCACGACAGCGGCAGCGTCCACATCTGGGAGATGAACGGATTGACGCCGATCGCCACCGGCGAGGCCGGGTTTGCCGATCCCGGCTGGCATATTCGCGGCGCCGGCGATTTCGGCGGCGACGGCCGATCGGACATTCTGTGGCAGCACGACAGCGGCAGCGTCTATCTCTGGCAGATGGACGGCGCGTCGATCATCGAGAATGGCGAGGTCGGCTTTGCCGATCCGAGCTGGCGCATCGGCGGCGTCGCGGATTTCAACGGCGACCGCCGGTCGGACATTCTGTGGCGGCACGAGGGCGGCGGCGTCTCCGTCTGGGAGATGAACGGCGCGTCGGTGATCGGCATCGGCGATGCGGGATTTGCCGATCCGAGCTGGGGTATCGTCCCGCCAGACAATACCGGCGCGACACAAACCCCGATCTCGGCCGCGCCGTCGACGCTGGGTTTTAGCTTTTCCGACATCTCCAGCCCGATCCTGCCGGCCGGCGACACCGGGCTTCTCCCGGCGTTAGAGGATTCCGGCGGCGATGCGGTCCCGCTGATCTCCGCCGGAACGCCGATGCCGGTCGCCGATGCCGCATTGCTCCCATTCGCCCCGTTCGGCTAGTTACGGCAACCTTGGTCAAGCCGCCGGGCCGGACGCGAGTCCGGTCCGGTCGATGCGACAGACTACGCTCGCGACCAACTCCACTTTATCGGGAGCGCGGCCTGATCGCGGTGTTGCCCGCCGAGGCACGACGCGTACCACGCGGCGGCCGCCCCGAGCAGCAGCGACACGGCTATCGAGAAACCAAGGATTACCCCGTTTTGGCGCGCTTTTTTGACCGCCAGGGTCGCCGCGACGACCGCCTCGTCCACGCGACGCTCGGCCTCGGGCTGCGCCACGCCGGTTTGAGTCGCGACGACGCGCGCCAGATATCCGCGGTCGTCAGGTTTCATGCCCGTTCGGCTCGTCGCCGCCAGGAGGATGCGGCTGGCCTCGGCGCGGCTATAGGCCAGATCGCCGGGGCCGCGCCGGTCGGCCCGAAACAGGCGGTCGAGATCGTACGCGATCAGCGCGTCGCCAGTGCTCGCCACCGGCGTGGCCGACGGAACCGCCTTTGCCGCGACGGCGCCGGCGATCATCGCTCCAACCACGCCGCTGAGCACGACGGCCACCGCCCATGACACGAGCCCATGGGCTCCGTCCCGAAACTCGACGAACTCGTTATGGACGGTTTCGGACCAGCTTCTCCGCAGGCGGCCGGCGACGTAGCCGCCGAAGCCGAAGCTGAGGACCGCGGCCAAGAGGAGAAACAGCCCGGACAGCACGGCGAGCGTCGCCGAGGCTTCCCGCCACGTCGGCGCGGTCGAAACGACCGAGAGGCCAATGGTCGAGCCGAAGGTGATCAGAACAAGGGAGAGTGCAGAGGCGACCAGCGCGCCGGCGATCACGGGGGTCCAGTGTACGAAATCCGTCCGGATTTCGACCGGTACGGGCGTCAGGCGATCCGAGGTTTCCAAGGCCGTATCCTTTCCGCTGAAGGTCAGCGCAGCCCAAGGAATGACAGGATGAACAGAACCACCACGATTATGCCGATCAGGTAGATTAAGCCGTTCAATTTCGCCTCCCGCGTTAGCAACTCCTGCGCGCCTAACACCGGACAACGACGGACGTTCCTCCTAGCGGAGCCGCCCTCGGCAATCAGACGATTCGATCCCGACAAGCGGCTGTCGCGTCGGGCGCCCTACGCGCTAATATCGCCAGCGACGCCGAGACGGGCAAACTGCCCGGCATTCGACCGGGAGGTTGCGCTATGAAGCGGGCTTGGCAAGCATGCGCGTTGATCGGCGGCCTGATGGTTTCGATGGCCCTGCATCCGGAGGCGCTGGCGCAGAAGACGGGCGGCGTTCTCAAGGTGACCCACCGCGACAGCCCGGCCAGCATGTCGATCCACGAGGAGGGGACTTATTCGGTCATCGCGCCGATGATGGGGGTCTTCAACAACCTCGTTCTTTACGACCAGCATGTGCCGCAGAACAGCCTCGCGACGATCCAGCCGGAGCTGGCGACGGAATGGGCCTGGGACGAGGATGGCACATCGCTGACCCTCAAGCTGCGCCAGGGCGTCAAATGGCACGACGGCAAGCCGTTCACGGCGGCCGACGTCAAATGCACCTGGGACATGCTGGCCGGACGGGGGAAGGACCGCCTGCGCACCAATTTCCGCGCGGCCTGGTACGAAAACCTCGCCGAGGTTACGACGAATGGCGACGACGAGGCGATTTTCCGGCTGAAACAGCGCCAGCCGGCCTTTATCGCACTGCTCGCCTCGGGGTATTCGCCGGTCTATCCCTGCCATGTCTCAACCAAGGACATGCGCCTGTTCCCGATCGGCACCGGCCCGTTCAAGTTTGTCGAGTACAAGCCCAACCAAGGCATCAAGGTCGCCCGCAACCCCGATTACTGGCGCAAAGGGCGGCCCTACCTCGACGGCGTCGAGTGGACGATCATCCCCAATCGCTCGACCTCGATCCTCGGCTTTGTCGCCGGGCAATTCGACATGACCTTTCCCTATGACATCACAGTGCCGTTGCTGAAGGACATCAGGAGCCAGGCGCCGAAGGCGGTGTGCGAGATGCGGCCGGTCAATGTCCGGACGACGCTGCTGCCCAATCACCGGGCGCCGCCGTTCGACAAGGTCGAAGTGCGCCGGGCGCTGGCGCTGGCCCTCGACCGCCAGGCCTTCATCACGATCATCAGCGAAGGACAGGGCGATATGGGCGGCGTCATGCTGCCGCCGCCCGAAGGCGCGTGGGGCATGGCGACCGAGCAGTTGCGGACGCTGCCCGGTTACGGCGCCGATCTGGCAAAGAACCGGGCCGTTGCGCGCGAGATCATGAAAACGCTCGGCTACGGACCCGACAAGCCCCTCAAGGTTATGCTCTCGGCGCGCAATCTGCCGAGCTACCGCGACCCGGCCGCGATCCTCCTCGACCAGCTCAAGCAGATCTGGATCGAGGCCGAGCTCGAGCCGATCGAAACGGCCAATTGGGGCGCGAAACTGCGGCGCTTCGACTTCACGATCGCCCTTGCGCTATCGGGCAGCGCGGTCGACGACCCCGATCCGCAATACATCGAAAATTATATTTGCGGTACGCAGCGCAACTACCCCGGGTTTTGCGACCCGGAGATGGACCGGTTGATCAAGGAACAGTCGATGCTGGCCGATCCGGCGGCGCGCAAGGAGATTGTCTGGCGGATCGAGCGCATCCTCGCCGACAACGCGGTCCGGCCGGTGATCTACTACAACCGGGCCGGGACGTGCTGGCATCCCGCCGTCAAGGGGCTGACGGTGATGGCCAACAGCCCCTATAACGGCTGGCGGATGGAGGATGTCTGGCTCGACCGGTGAGGGATTTTCCATTGCGAGAAGCGGAGCGACGACGCAATCTCGGTCAGCCTGGAAAGTTTCCGCTGAGGAGCACGCGATGCTGGAAGTCGAACGCCCATCGGATTTGAAGGCCTACGAGGGCAAGGAAATCGGGGTCAGCGACTGGCATACCGTGACCCAGGAGCAGATCGACAAATTTGCCGACGCGACCGGCGACCACCAATGGATCCACGTCGATGTCGAGCGCGCCAAGCGCGAGATGCCGGGCGGCAAGACGATCGCGCATGGCTGGCTGACCCTGTCCCTGGTGCCGCGCCTGGCATCGACCATGTACCGGGTCAAGAACCGCTCGCGCGGCCTCAATTACGGCGCCAACCGGGTGCGCTTTACCGGCATGGTGCCGGCCGGCTCGCGCATCCGGCTGCGCCTCAAGTTCAAATCGGTGGAAGCGGTCGAGGGCGGCGTCCGCATCACTTCGGAAGGCACGATGGAGGTCGAAGGCGGCGCGCGCCCGGTCCTCGTCGCCGAGACGATCGGGGTCACGTACGACTGAGTTTGAAAAGCCCCCACCCCTCCCTCCCCCGCTTGCGGGGGAGGGAGGCCCGCCACGCCTCGCTAAGCCCCCTCCCCCGCAAGCGGGGGAGGGTAGGGTGGGGGTCTTCCGGGCGGCTCACCCCACCAGCACCGCCTTGCCGATGACCTTGCGGTCGATGACGGCCTGGATCGCCTCGCCGGCGCGCTCCAGCGCGAAGCGGTGCGAGATGCGCGGGCGCAGCTTGCCCTGCCCGGCCAGTTCGACCAGCACTCGCATGTTCTCGCGGCCGATCTCGGGCTGGTTCTCGGTGACGCCGCCGAGGCGCACCCCGATCACTTCGAGGCCCTTGATCAGCAGGTAGTTGGTGCGCGGCGTCGACGGCCCGCCACCGAGAAACCCGAGCACCAGGATGCGCCCGCCCCAGCGCAGGCAGCGCAGCGATTCGTCGAATACCTCGGCGCCGATCGGGTCGTAGACGATGTCGACGCCGTCGCGCGCGCCGGTCAATTCCTTGACCTTGTCGCGCAGCCCCGCGCGGTAGTCGATCGCGTAATCGGCGCCTTCCTCCAGGCAGGCGGCGCGCTTTTCGTCGGTGCTGGCGGTTGCGATCACGGTCGCCCCGAACAGTTTCGCAACCTGGATCGCGGCGATGCCGATGCCGCCGGCGGCGCCATTGATCAGCACCCAGTCGCCTTCCTTCATCCGCCCGCGCTGCAACAGCGCGTGGTAGGCGGTATGGTGGGCGCCGCGGAACACCGCCGCCTCCTCGATGCTCATGCCGGCGGGGACCGGGTCGCAATCCTCGGCCCGGGCGTTGCCCAGCTGCGCGAACGCGCCGAGCCGGTGTCGGCTCATGATCTTGTCGCCGAGCTTGAAGCGGGTGACGCCCTCGCCGAGCGCGACGATTTCGCCGGCGCCCTCATTGCCGGGGACAAAAGGCGGCTCCGGCCGGAACTGGTATTTCCCGGCGAGCATCAGCACGTCGACATACTGGACGCCGCGCGCCTGGATGCGCACCTGCACCTCGCCCGCACCGGGCGGCGCCGGATCGGGCACCTCGCGCAACGCCAGCACCTCCGGCCCGCCAAACGCTTCACACACCACCGCTCTCATGCGCTTTACCCTCGCTGCTGCAACGACGAAGTTATAGCGTGATTCGCACCCAGTCGCCTTCGGACGCGAGGCGTGCGTCGAGCAGCAAGCTCTTCGCGGCGAGCCGATCGAATGTCGGGGTCTCGTCGGCGAGCGCGCATGCCACGGTCTCATTCGCCGTGTTGTGGCGCACAAAGCGGACGCACGCCGCCGCGACGCCGCCGGCGTCCACCTCGACCTTCGCCATCATGCCGATCCAGTCGCCGTGTTGGCGTCCGCCATGCCCGGTATGGAACGAGAAGCTGCCGAGCCCGTAGAAGATCGGCTTGCCGCGATAGAGTGATACCGGCAGCGAGTAATGCGGCCCGTGCCCGATCACGATGTCGGCGCCGGCATCGATCGCGGCGTGGGCGATCTCGCTCATGTAGTCGAGCACGTCCTCCCCCAGCCCCCAATGGCAGGAGGCGACGACGATGTCGGCCTGTTGCCGTAGCGCGGCGACGTCGGCCGCGAACTCGCCGAGATAGCGGCGGTCGGCCCAGGTCACGACGATCGGCGGAATGCCGGGCCGGTTCATCGGCGGCACCTCGGGGCGGGTCTTGTGCGCCGGCACCTGGTAGGCGGTATGGCCGCGAATGACAGCGATGCCGACCCCCCGCTCGGTCGCCTCGTGATCGGTCGGCCAGTAGACCGAACTGCGCTGGACAAAGCCGATGCGCAACCCGCCACGCTCGACGATCGCCGGCGCGCGGGCGCTAGCGAGGTCGGCGCCGGCGCCGGTATGGGCGATGCCGAGCCGATCGAGGCAGGCGATCGAGCCTTCGATCGCGGCGCTGCCGTAATTGACGTTGTTGGCGAGCCCGACCGCGGCGATCCCGGCGATCCGCAACGCCTCGCCGGCGGTCGCGGGATCGGCGAAAAAGCCCTCATGCTCGACCGCGTGGCCGGCTGGCGGCCGGTAGAGGCAGCATTCGAGATTGGCGAAGACGAGATCGGCGGCGCGCAACTCATCGCCGACGCGCGCGAACGGCACCCCGGCATCCGCGACATTCATCAGGTTCACATCGCCAACGAGGATCATCGAGGGCATCTGGAATATCTCCTCAGGCGTACATACATCTGTTAATATGAGCGATGGATTTCGAATGGGACGAGGCCAAGTGCCCGGCTAATATCCTCAAGCATGACATCGACTTTGTCGATGCGATCGGGATCTTCGGCAGCCGGTTCATGGAGACGGAGGATCGCCGGCGCGATTATGGCGAGCAGCGATTTCGGGCATTCGGTGAAATCGACGGTCAGGTACTGCATGTCGTCTCTACATGGCGTAATGATCGCCGCCGCATTAATCAGCGCCAGGAGGGCAAGACGAAATGAACGAAGAGCGTATTACACGGGTATCGATGAAGCAGGCCAGGAAGATGAAAAGTCGAACTGACTGGGCGCGCGTGAATGCGCTGACCGACGAGGACATCGAACGCGCGGTGGCCGACGACCCGGACCAGTCGTTTTGGACCGAGGAGGAGTGGGCGAATGCCCGGGTCGTCTTCCCGCCGGGTAAGGCGCCGGTGACCTTGCGGCTCGACAGGGACATCATCGCCTGGTTCAAGCTGCAAGGCCGCGGTTATCAGACTCGCATCAATGCCGTGTTGCGCGGCTTTGTCGAGGCGCAGAAACACAAGGGCTGACCGCTCCCCTTCGGGTGTTCCCCTCGCCGCGCGCTTCCGGTTTAATCAACCCGAGCAACATCGGAATGGCGGAACGCGCATGATCGACAAATCAGTCCGCTCGGTGGCCGAGGCCTTGGCCGGCATCAAGGACGGCGCGACCGTGCTGATCGCCGGCTTTGCCCAGGTCGGCGAGCCCAGGGCTCTGATCGACGGCCTGATTGAGCAGGGCGCGCGCGACCTGACCGTCGTCCACAACACCGCCGGGCGCGGCCGCGAGGGCGTGGCGCGGCTGATTGGCGAGGGACGGGTGCGCAAGATCGTGTGCAGCTTTGCCCGCAGCCGCGGCTCGGTCATCTTCGAGGAGGTTTTCGCCCGCGGCGGGATCGAACTCGAAATATTGCCGCAAGGCACGATGGCCGAGCGGATGCGCGCCGCCGCCGCTGGCATCCCCGCCTTCTACACGGCCACCGCCGCCGGCACCAAGCTGGCCGAGGGCAAGGAATCGCGCGTTTTCAACGGCCGCGAATACATCCTCGAACACGCGCTGCCGGGCGACGTTGCGCTGGTCGAGGCCTGGCGCGCCGATCGCTGGGGCAACCTCGTCTATCGCGACGCCGGGCGCAACTTCAACCCGGTGATGGCCGCGGCGGCCACGCTGACGATCGTGCAGACCCAGCACATGGCCGAGCTCGGCGAGTTGCCGCCCGAGGAGATCGCGACCCCCGGCATCTATGTCGACCGGCTGGTGCATGTCGCGGCCGGGGACCCGCCCCTCAAGAATTGAATGACGATCGTGTCCCTGCTTCCGAAATTTTCCACAACCGTCATGGCCGGGCTTGACCCGGCCATCCACGAGGCCGCCGCGGCAAAGGCGTGGATGACCGGGACGAGCCCGGTCATGACGAGCGGTGGTATTGATTTAGGAGACTGAAATGGTGGAAACCGTGACTTGGCAGCCGCTCGATCGCGATGCGCTGGCCGCGCGCCTCGCGCGGGACATCCCGGAAGGGTGGTCGGTCAATCTCGGCATCGGCATTCCGACGCTGGTCGGCAATTTCGTGCCGCCCGAGCGCGAGGTCATTTTCCATTCCGAGAACGGCATCCTCGGCATGGGCCCGGCCCCGGCGCCCGACAAGGTCAACCGCTGGCTGATCAACGCCAGCAGCCAGTATGTGACCTTGCGTCCCGGCGCCAGCTATATGAGCCATTCCGACAGCTTTGCGCTGGTCCGCGGCGGCCATCTCGATCTGTGCGTGCTCGGCGCGTTTCAGGTGGCCGAGAACGGCGACCTCGCCAATTGGGCGCGCTCGGACGACGACAACGCCCCGGCGATCGGCGGAGCGATGGACCTCGCCGCCGGCGCCAAGCGGATCTGGGTCGTCATGGAGCACAACACCCGCTCGGGCGACGCGCGCCTCCTACGCCGCTGCACCTACCCGCTGACCGCGAAGGGCTGCGTGACGCGGGTCTATACCGAGCTGGCGGTCATCGACGTGACCCCGGCCGGTTTCGCCGTTATCGACATGGTGCCGGGCCTGACCATCGAGGCGCTTCAGGAACGCACCGACGCGCCGCTGGCGCTGCCGTAGTGTCTCGACGCCAGCAATGGCGTCGCGTTCTCGACGCCGAAACGAGCCGGTGGTCAGGCAAATCGTGCGAGGAACTGCTCGCGGCGCTGCGCCAGCCGCAAACATACGAGGTCGAATATGAATCCAAAGCATTTCAGGTCGAAGTTCAGCTGCTGGAGAACACCGAGCGCTATGTTCACGTCGGGCTTGCTGTCGACGACGGGGTGCTGCCGGCAGCGATCGTGCCCGCCGCGACCAGCTTTATCTGTCGGAACCCTGGGCAGCAGTAGGGCGGAATGAGCCCCGCTGCCGAACGCAGACTCGAAGCGCTCGAAGTGCTTTACTCGGAGCTGCTGCTGTCGGCTTTGCAGCGATGTGCAAAGGGACAATGGGGCCTGTTCGGCCATAATGACGCGGCTATCGATCAGCTCGGTGCTCGGTTGCATGCCCGGCTGCAAGACCCTGCCGTAGCCGAATTGCTCGAACGGGGTACACAGATAGACGACCTGCGTCACAGCCTCGGGTATGTAGAGGCATTCGCACTGCACGACCGCTTGGTACGGATGCGATCCTCACACGACGCGAACACGCCCGGCGAACCCAAACTCGCGCTACAATGGTTGGACGAAATGCCGCCCAAAAGCGCAATTGGCTGAAGCGGGAGAGGAGGTCGTTATGACCGAAACGCAATCGCCGCTGGCGATCTACCAGGCCCATCTCGACAAAGGCGAATTGGCCTATCAGTGGAGCCCCGAGGCCGGGCGGGCGGTGTTTTATCCGCGTCTCGTTTGCCCCTATTCGGGCAGTACGGCGCTCGAATGGCGGGTCGCCTCGGGGCTCGGCACGGTGCACGCGACGACCGTCACCCACCCGTTTCAGCGGGGCGAACCCTATAACGTCGCGCTCGTAGATTGCGACGAGGGGTTCCGGCTGATGAGCCGGGTCGAGGATATCGACTCGATGGCGGTCACGATCGGCATGCGGGTGCGCTTCCGGGTCCACAAGCCCGATGGCGAGGAACCGGCCTACCCGGTCTTTATTCCGGCGGAGGGCGCGCCATGACCGGCCTCCAACGCGGCGGGGCGGCGATCGTCGGGGCAGCCGAAAGCGATCTCGGCCTGGTCGGCGACGGGTTCAACGTGATCGATTTGATGGCGCAGGGCATCTCGCGCGCGGTCGAGGATGCCGGGCTCAAGCTGCGCGACATCGACGGCCTCCTGTGCGCGACGACGCAGAGCCGCACCTCCGGCCTCAACCTCAGCGAATATCTCGGGATTTCGCCCCGCTTTGTCGACACCACGATCCTCGGCGGCTCGTCCTTTATGTTCCACGTCTCGCATGCGCTGGCGGCGCTTCAGCTCGGCCTGTGCGAGGTCGCGGTGATCGCCTATGGCAGCACCCAGCGCAGCGTCGGGCGGCAGCAGGCCTCGGTGCGCGAGATCAATCCGTACGAGACGCCGTACCGGCCGTTTCTGCCCTCGACCGCCTATGCGCTGGCGGCCTCGCGCCACATGCACGAATTCGGGACGACCCGCGAGCAATTGGCCGAGGTCGCGGTCGCGGCGCGGCAATGGGCGCTCCTCAACCCGGCGGCCTGGGAAAAGAAGCCGCTGACGATCCCCGAGGTGCTCGGCGCCCGCATGGTCAGCTATCCGTTCACGGTGCGCGATATTTGTCTCGTGACCGATGGCGGCGGCGCAATCGTGCTGACCACGCCGGAACGCGCCAAATCGCTGAAAAAGCCCCCGGTCTATGTGCTTGGATGCGGCGCGGCGATCACCCATGCCAATATTTCGAGCATGCCCGACCTGACCGTGACCGGCGCGCTCGAATCGGGGCGGCAAGCCTATGCGATGGCAGGGCTCAAACCCGCCGACATCGACGTCGTCGAGCTCTACGACGCGTTCACGATCAACCCGATTCTGTGCCTCGAAGACCTCGGCTTTTGCGCGAAAGGCGAGGGTGGAAGTTTTGTCGAAGGCGGGCGGATCGCGCCGGGCGGCGAATTGCCGGTCAACACCAATGGCGGCGGCCTCTCCTATTGCCACCCCGGCATGTATGGGTTGTTCCTGTTGATCGAGGCGGTGCGGCAATTGCGCGGCGAATGCGGCGCGCGCCAGGTCGCCGGCGCCCAGACCGCGATCGCGCACGGCAATGGCGGGGTCTTGTCGTCGCAGAGCACGGTCATCCTGGGGAATTCGGCGACGCTGTAGCGCCTCCTGCGCATTGCGCGCGGAAGCATCTTCCGTCCCCATTCAAATATCCCGCGGCGAGGACCGGCGTTCCGGTTGCCAGCCTGCGCGCGCTCGCCCATCATGAAAAGCCCTGACCGGCCAGACGGGATCACGCCCATGCCAACGAGCCTCTCGCCGAACCTGGCGCCTGATAAGCAGCGTGAGATGCTGCGCCAAATGCTGACGATCCGCCGCTTCGAGGAACGCGCTTCGGCGGATTACAATGCCGGCAAGATATACGGCGTCGTGCACTGCTATATCGGCGAGGAAGCGACCGCTGTCGGCGTCTGCACCGCGCTCGGTCGCGGCGACCGGATCATCTCGACGCATCGCGGCCACGGCCACTGCATCGCCAAGGGCGCCGACCTCAACCGCATGATGGCCGAGCTCTACGGTCGGCAAACGGGCTACTGCAAGGGCAAGGGCGGCTCGATGCACATCGCCGATTTCGGGATCGGGATGCTCGGGGCCAACGGCATCGTCGCGGGCGGCATCTCGATCATCACCGGCGCGGGGCTGGCGGCGCAGATGGAAGGCAAGGGCGGCGTCGCGGTTTCCTTCTTCGGGGACGGCGCATCGAACGCGGGGCCGTTCCACGAATGCCTCAATATCGCGGCGACGTGGAAGCTGCCGATGCTCTACGTCTGCGAGAATAATTTGCATGCGGCCCAGACATCGGCCGCCCAGACCCACGCCTTGCCCGATGTGGCGGGCCGCGCGGCCGGCTATGGCATTCCGGGAATCGTGGTCGACGGCAACGATGTCTTCGCGGTCTATCAGGCGGCGAACGCCGCGGTGGATCGGGCGCGCTCAGGCGGCGGCCCCACGCTGATCGAGTGCAAGACCTACCGCCAGCGCGCCCACACCGAGCGCAAAGGGCAAGCCGACCCTCGCGACAAGGCAGAGGTCGACGCATGGATGCGAAAGGACCCGATCGCGCTGCTCGAGCGGCGACTCCGGGAACAGGGCGAACTCGACGATGCCGGGCTGCAGAGCATCGAGGGCGACATCATGGCCGCGCTCGAAGCCGCGATCGCCTTCGCCGAGGCGAGCCCGTTCCCGTTGCCCGAGCACGCGACCGACGACGTCTTTTCAGCCTGAGTCGAGGATCGGACGATGCGAGAGCTGACGTACAACGAGGCCGCCCTCGAAGCCATCGCCGAGGAGATGCGGCGCGACCCCAAGATCTTCTACATGTCAACCGACGCGCTGCCGCCGCTGCTCAAGGAGTTCGGGCCGCAGCGGATCAGGGCGACGCCGATCACCGAAGCGGCGCTGACCGGGATGGCGATCGGCGCGGCCGGCTGCGGCTTCCGCCCGATCGTCGACTGGCGGCAGGTGACGTTCTGCTTCGTCGCGATGGACCAGATCGTCAACCAGGCCGCCAAGATCCATTACATGTTCGGCGGCCAGGTGAATTTCCCGATCCTCTATCGGGCCGCCGTCGGGGGCGGGGGCCTCGTCGCGGCGCAGCACTCGCAGTCGCCCTATTCGATGTTCATGAATGTGGCCGGTTTGAAGATGTTTCTGCCGTCGACGCCCCACGACATGAAGGGCCTCTTGAAGACGGCGATCCGCGACAACAACCCGGTCATCTCGTTCGAGTCGAGCCGGTTGATGGCGCGCAAGGGACCGGTGCCGGAGGACGACTACACGATCCCGTTCGGCGTGGCGGACATCAAGCGAGAGGGCGATGACGTGACGGTCGTCGCGCTCGCCTGGCTGGTCCACGAGGCGCTGGCCGCGGCCGAAGAACTCGCCAAGGAGGGAGTTTCGGTCGAAATCGTCGATCCGCGCACTCTGGTGCCGCTGGATACCGAGACGATCCGCAATTCGGTGCAGAAAACGGGCCGGCTCGTCATCGCCGACGAGGCCGGGCCAACGGCCGGCTTCTCGGCGGAGGTCGCCGCCCTTGTCACGGAGGACGCCGCTACATTCGCAGCCCTGAAGGCGCCGGTGAAGCGGGTTTGTGCCCTGCAGGTGCCGATTCCCTACAGCCCGGTCCTCGAAAACCACGTCTTCCCGGATCGCGGCAGGATCACCGCCGGGATCCGCGAGGTGCTTCGGGGCCGGAGATCCGAGGCGGCGTGAGGGGTGGCGGTCAATGCCCGCCTCGATCGTCATCGCCGACAGCATTACCCGCATCGGGCCTGAAGCCGCCGGCGCGGTCGTCGTCAACGCGTCGCACGGCGGCGTCTATGCCGCCTATCTCGCGGCGACGCTCCATGCCGCCGCGGCGATTTTCAACGACGCCGGGATCGGCCGCGACCGCGCCGGGATTGGCGGCCTCGATTACCTGGAAGAATTCGGCATCGCCGCCGCGACCGTCGGTCATGATACGGCGCGGATCGGCGATGGCGCCGACATGATGGCGCGGGGCGTCGTCACCCATGCGAACGGGCCGGCGGCATCGCTTGGGGTCGGCCCCGGCCAATCGTGCCGCGACGCCGCCGCCAGGCTGCAACAGGCGCGGCCGACCCGTCGCGCGCCGCCGGAAGCGCTCGAGGCGGCGTTCCTGCTGATCTCCGACGCGCCGCAAGTCTGGGCTCTCGACTCCGCGTCGCTGGTCTTGCCCGAGCACAAGGATTCGATCGTCGTCACCGGCTCGCATGGGGGGCTCCTCGGCGGCAGGCCGGAGACCGCGCTCAAATACGACGTGCTCGGCGCCCTCTACAACGACGCCGGGATCGGAATTGACGACGCCGGAATCTCGCGCTTGCCGGCGCTCGACGCACGCGGCATCGCGGCCGCGACAGTCGCGGCGGCAAGCGCTCGCATCGGCGACGCGCGCTCGACTTACGAGGACGGAATCATCAGCCGGGTCAACGCGCGCGCCGCCGCGCTCGGCCTGCGCGAGGGCATCAGCGCGCGCGAATTCGTCGCCGGGCTGCGGCGCGCCCTCGCCTGACGCCAGAGAAGGCCGTGCGGCTGGTGACCCCCACCCTAACCCTCCCCCGCTTGCGGGGGAGGAATCGGCGTGCGTCGGTGCGCTCTGGGGGCCGGCTGCCACAAAGGAGATGACATGACGCTCACGCTGCAAAATCGCCCGTCCGGCACGATGACCGGCGGGCGCGCCCTCGCGGAGATGCTGCGTTTGTCGGGCGCCGGGCCGATGTTCGGCATGGGCGGGTTCCAGCTGCTGCCGTTCTACGACGCGATCGGCCTTGTCGGCCTGAACCACCATTTGATCAACGATGAGCGCTGTGGCGCGTTCGCCGCGGACGCCTATGCACGGGTCACCAATCGCCCGGGCATTTGCGACGGCACGCTTGGCCCCGGCGCGACCAACCTCGTCACCGGGCTCGTCGAGTCGCTGAATGGCGGCATCCCGATCGTCGCGATCGCCGGCGACACCAACCGCGCGCATTCCTGGAAGAACATGACCCAGGAATGCCGCCAGGTCGAAATCCTCAAGCCCGCGGTCAAGGAGCTTATCCGCGTCGAGATGACAAGCCGCATCCCCGAGCTGGTGCGGCGCGCGTTCGCGGTGGCGACCTCGGGGCGGCCGGGGCCGGTGCTGCTCGACGTGCCCGAGGACGTGGCCCACGGCGTCCACGATTTCACCCCCGAGGATTTCGTCGTCGATGAAGCGACGCTAAAGGCCCCGGCACGGCGTATCCGCCCGGACCGCGCCGATATCGAGCGCGCGGCGGCGATGATCGCCAAAGCAAAACGGCCGCTATTGCTGACCGGCGGCGGAATTCACCTGTCGGAAGCCTGGAGCGTGCTGACGGGCTTTGCCGAAGCGCAATCGATCCCGGTCGCGCACACGATGAGCGGCAAGGGGGGCATCGCCTGCGCGCACAAGCTGTCGGTCGGCCTGTTCGGGCGCTATTCGCGCATCGCCAACGATTTGATCGAGGCGTCGGATTGCCTGATCGTCGTCGGCTGCAAGCTCGGCGAGATCGCGACCAAGCGCTTTGTGCTGCCGCCTTCCCACATTCCGGTCATCCATCTCGACATCGTCGCCGAGGAGATCGGCCGCTGCATCCCCGCCGAGATCGCGCTGTGGGGCGACGCGCGAGCCGGGCTTGAAGACCTTGCCGAGGCGCTGTCCGATGGCGGCGCCGCCGCCCGCGCGGCGCGGGCCGACTATGTCGCCGAAATCGCGCCGCGCATGCGGGCCTGGGAAGAGGATGCCGCGCCGCGTCTCAATTCGCGCGACCGGCCGGTGCATATGGCGCGCCTCTGCCGCGAGCTGAACCAGACCCTGCCGGCGGATGCGATCCTCGTCGCCGATGGCGGGTTCGCCGGGCATTGGACCGGATTGCTCTACGACACCAAGAGTCCGGGACGGCATTTCATTCCGGATCGCGGCTTCGCTTCGATCGGCTACGGGCTGCCCGGCGGCATGGGTGCCGCCCTCGCGGCGCCCGACCGGCCGGTCGTCGCGATCAGCGGCGATGGCGGGTTCAACATGACGCTCGGCGAACTCGAGACCGCGCGCCGCACCGGGTGCGGTCTGACGATGATCGTCGTCAACAACGCCGCCTCCGGCTACGTCAAGGCGCTGCAGCACGCGATGATGGGCGGTCGCTATCAGTCGGCCGACCTCAACGAGATGGATTACGCGGCGATCGCCCGCACGATGGGCTGCAGCGGCATTCGCGTCGAGGACCCCGAGGCGTTATCTCCGGCACTTCGGCAGGGCATGGAAGAGCGCGACCGCCCGACAGTCATCGACGTCGTCGTCACCCGCGACCCCGCTCAAATGCTCCCCGCGGTCGACAACCGCACGGTTGAGATCAAGCAAGGCGATCGCGTGGCCTGATGCCGGGAAAAGCGCGGACAGCCTTGCAAGTCCCGGTCCCGCTCGTTGATGCAATGCAGATGTTGGTTTCGGGTCGGCCCCGACGCTGGCTTAGGATCGGGCAGCAGCCTAAAAATGCGGCAGCCAGGGTGGATGGCGCCGTCAGCCACTGGCCGACGCCGCGCCGGGAGCCTCGCCCGCTGTTCGAGACGGTAGCATTAAATTGTCGCTCGCTGACGCCCGCTCCCCATCATCGCCGGTAACGAGAGCAGAGCCCGAGCCGCCCTCACCGGCGCCCGCGCTCAGCCTGTTCAGCATCAGCGCGCGGCAATGGATGATCCTGTTGACCGTACAGCTCTCGACCTTGCTGTTCGGCATGACGATCACCTTGGCCAATGTCGTCTTGCCGCAGATCCGGGGCGCCCTGTCGGCGACCCAGGACGAGATCGCCTGGGTCATCACGCTGAACCTGGTCGCGACCGCCGTCGCGACGCCGATGACCGGCTGGCTGGCGAGCCGGCTCGGCTGGCGCAACCTGATGTTCTACTCGGTCCTCGGGTTTACCGTCTCGTCGTTCCTGTGCGGGATCGCCGACAGTCTCGAAACGCTGATCCTCTACCGCGTCGGCCAGGGCCTGTTCGGCGCGACGATCATGCCGATGGGCCAGGGCATCGTGCTCGCCACCTTCCCGCGCCAGCTGCACACCGCCGTCATGGTCATCTGGGGCGCCGGCAGCGTGATGGGGCCCGTCTTCGGCCCGATCATCGGCAGCATGATGACCGAGGCCTATAATTGGCGCTACGCGTTCTTCATGATCGTGCCGCCCGGCATCGTCGCGATGGTCTGCATCTGGTTCGTGCTGGCGGAATACAAGGACCGCACCCGAACCCAACTCGACTGGACCGGGTTTCTCGCGCTGTCGGTGGCGATCACCGCGGTTCAGCTGATGATCGACCGCGGGCAGCGCCTCGACTGGTTCGAATCGCCGGAAATCTGCCTTGAGGCGGCGGTGGCGGCGATCGCGTTTTGGATCTTCGCGGCGCACAGCCTGACGGCCTCCCGCCCGTTCCTCGATCCGCGGCTGCTGCTCGACCGCAACTTTTCGATCGGGCTGGTCATCGCGTTTTTCATGGGGATGCTGAGCTTTACCAGCCTCGTGCTGTTCCCGGGGCTGCTGCATGATTTGCGCGGCTACCCGGACAGCACGATCGGCCTCTTACTGGCGGCGCGCGGCACCGGCAACTGGATCGCCTTTCTGGTCGTTGTGCCGTTCTCGCGGCGCTATCCGCGCCTCGCGGTCGCGACCGGGCTGACGGCGCAGGCCATCGCCGGCTGGGCGATGGCGCAGCTCGACATCAATCTTGGCAGCTTCGATGTGTTCTGGACCAACGCGCTGCAAGGCTTCGGCTTTGGGCTGGCCTACACGCCGATGACTGTGTTGGCCTTCGCGACCCTGCCCGCCCACCAGATCACCGAGGGCTCCGGGGTCTTTACGCTGGTGCGCAATTTCGGCGCGAGCCTCTATATCTCGGTGACCGTGGTGCTGCTGGTGCGCTCGACGGCGACCAACTATTCCCGCCTCAGCGAGTTCATCACGCCCTACAACAAGACGCTGTCGTTTCCGGGGCTGCCGGCCGCGTGGGACATCGACAGCGTCAGCGGGCTGATGCGGCTCGCCGGCGAGATCCAGCTTCAAGCCGCGATGATCGGTTACATCAACGCGTTCTATCTGCTGGCGCTGACCGCCGCGGCCGGAATGCCGCTCGTCTGGCTGATGCGCGCCGCGCCGCGGCTGCGGTAGCCCAGCCGCATTCGCAGCCTACCAATCCTCATTTTTTGTCGGCGATGTCTTCGTAGAGGCACTCGTAGCGCGCGACGATGCCGGCGAGATCGTAATCTTGCTGGATGCGGGCGCGGGCGCGGGCGCCCAGCGCGTGACGGCTCTCGGGTGAAAGCGCCAGCATGTCGACCCACGCGGCGGCGAGCGCCACGGGGTCGCGCGGCGGCACGACCCGCCCGGTATCGCCGATTATCGCGGCCGAATCGCCGCTGTCGGTCGCGACGCACGCGATGCCGCTGGCCATTGCCTCGGCCAACACCAGCGGCAAGCCCTCGCCGAACGCCGAGGACAGCGTGACCAGGTCGAAGGCCGGGTAGAGGCGTTCGAGATCGCGCCGCTCGCCCAGCCTGAGGACGCGCCCGCCGAGCCCCAGCTCCGCGATCGCCCGGTCGAGGACCGGATTGCCGGGTTCGGTGCCGGGGCCGGCCAGGACGAATCGGGCATTGGGACAGGCCTCGGCCGCGAGCGCGGCGGCGGCCAGAAAATTGGCGTGGTCCTTCATCGGGTGATAGCGCGCCGGCAGCAGCACCGCGACCGCGTCCTCGGCGATGCCGAGCGAGGCGCGCCCGCGCATTCGCGCCTCGGCATCGGGGCGCAGCACGGATGTGTCCACCGCATTGGGGATATGCACCCAGCGGCGCGGCCGGTAGCCGGCGGCCTCATGCACAAGCCGCCCGACCTCGGACACCGTGACGACGGCGTCGGGAATGCCCGAGCAGCGGGCGAGCACCGCACGGACGATCGAGGTGTCGATCGATTCCGAGCACTGCAAGCCCCACAGCAGATGCGGGACCAGGCCGAGACGCCGCATGATCAGACCCAGCAAGTCGGCATGGTAGAGCCAGGTTTGCAGCACCGCCGGGCGGAATTCGCGCAAAATCAAGGCAAGCCTGATGATGCCGCGCGGATCGGGGACGCCCCGGCGCATCCCCAGCGCGCGCACCGGAACGCCGGCGGCTTCGATCAGCGGGCCCATCGCGCCGGTCCCGGTCAGGCTGACCACGACCGGGCGAAAACGGCTGCGGTCGGCCCGCGCGGCAAGATTCAGCACCATCCGCTCGGCTCCGCCGGTCTCCAGACCGGTGATAAGGTGCATCAGGGTGATCATCGGGCGTGTGGCGGGTTGTGATCGGGCGTTCGGGCCGGGGTGGGCGCAACTGGACATCCTCCGAGCCGCGATGCTATACGGCGCCCCTGCACCCTGCTGGCCGCCGGCGACGAACGATATAAGCGAGCCCTGGTGTTGGCCATCCTCGCGCCATGGTTCGCGGCCGTTGATGATCACGGCGAGCAGCCGAACGCGATCCTAATGTCACCCCAAACCCAACCGAAATGGCATGGTTTTTCTCGCGAGTCCTAAAATCGAATCCAAGGCCGCGGTGGAATGGCCGGCCCCGCCGAGCGCGGTCGCTCTGGCTTGGCGCGACCTCGCCGAGGGCATCGCCAAGATTTGGATGTGGCCGGCCCTCGCCTTGCAGGACGTGAAGCTGCGCTACCGCGGCTCCGTGCTCGGCCCGTTTTGGATGACCATCAGTATGATGGTCATGGTCGCCGGAATGGGCGTGGTTTATTCCCAGCTGTTTCGCATGGAGATCGGCACCTACCTGCCCTTTCTGGCGGTTGGCCTGATCGTTTGGCAGTTCATCGCCGGCATGATCACCGAAGGCTGTGAGACCTTCCTGCGCGAGGCGGCGGTGATCCAGCAGGTGCGGATCCCGTTCTCGATCCACGCCTATCGCAGTGTGTTCCGCAACTTGGTCGTGCTCGCCCATAGCCTCCTGATCATCCCGTTCGGCATTGTCATCTTTTCGATCCCGGTCGGTTGGCGTTTATGGGAAGTCGTGCCGGCATTGCTGGTTCTGTCGATCAACGGGGTCTGGATCAGCATCCTCCTCGGCATGGTCAGCGCCCGGTTCCGCGATGTTCCGCCGATCATGGCGAGCCTCTTGCAGGCATTGTTTTTCCTGACCCCGATCATCTGGCCCCTCAGCGCGCTCAAGGAATGGCAGATCATCGCCACCGCGAACCCGTTCTTCGCCGCCGTCGACGTGCTGCGCGCCCCGCTGATCGGGGTGCCGACGGCCGACAGTTCGTGGGCCATTCTCCTCCTGACGACGAGCATCGGCTGCCTTGTCAGCTTTGCATTGTTCGCCCGCTTCCGTTCCCGCATCGCCTACTGGATCTGAGCCGTTGGTGCCTTCGCTCCGCCTGCGCGACGTCTCGGTCGAATTCCCGATCTATTCGGGCAGCAGCCGCTCGCTCAAAAAGCTGCTGTTCAACACGACGACGCAGGGCAATCTCGCTCGCGACGCGCGCGACCGCATCACGGTCCAGGCCCTGACCGGGGTCAACCTCGACATCGAGCATGGCGATCGGCTGGCGATCATCGGGGCCAACGGGGCCGGCAAGAGCACCCTCTTGAAGGTCCTGGCCGGCATTTACGCGCCGACCCACGGGCAGGTACATGCCAATGGCCGGATCTCGGCCCTGCTGACCGCCTCGGTCGGCTTCAACCCCGATGCAACCGGGCGCGAGAACATCATCAATCGCGGCATGTACATGGATGTGCGCCCGCGGGACATGCGCGCGCGGATCGACGAGATCGCCGAATTCACCGAGCTTGGCTATTATATCGACATGCCGGTGCGGACCTACTCGTCGGGCATGATGATCCGGCTTTGTTTTGCCGTGGCAACCTCGATGCAGCCGGAAATCCTGTTGATGGACGAGTGGCTCGCCGCCGGCGACGCGGGCTTTCTCAGCAAGGCGCGCCGGCGCATGGAGGAATTCGTTTCGGTCAGCAGCATCCTGGTGCTCGCCTCGCATTCGCTGCCATTGCTTGCCGAGTGGTGCAATCGGGCGATCCTGCTGGAGCACGGGCGCATCGTCGGTGCGGGCGACATTGCCGAGGTCGCGGCGTGCTACGAAGCCCGGCAAGGCTGAGGCCCCTGGCGTGAAGGTCCCTGGCGTGACGGCCCCTGGTGTGAACGGCGTAACGGTGTTGGCCGGAGCGCGTCCGTTGCTGGTCGCCGCGTTTACCGGCGGCGCCGCGATGCCGTCGGCGCGATTGCGCATCCGGCAATACGTCGCGCCGCTGGCCGGGTTCGGCATTGCGATGCGCGAAACCTGGCCCCGGCTCGGCGCCTTTCCGCCGAGCCGGCGGGTGCTGCGCCCGGCCTGGCTGGTCGGCACGCTGGCGCAGCGTCTGGCGCAGGTAGCAGCGGGAAGGCGCGCCGACATCACCCTGTTGCAGCGCGAAATGGTATCGACATTGCCGACGCTCGAAGGTCTGACGCGGCGACCGCGCCTTGTCGATATCGACGATGCGGTGCATGTCAGGCGCGGCGGTCTCGCGGCGCGGCGGCTCGCGGCGCAGGCCGATCTCGTGGTCGTCGGCAATCGCTGGCTCGCCGAGAGCTGGCGACAATGGAACCCGGCGGTCGAGATCCTGCCGACCGCGGTCGACACCGATCGCTATCGCGTCCGGCCGCTTCCCGACAGGCCGACGATCGGCTGGATCGGCAGCGCCAGCAATTTGCATTACCTGGCCGGCATCGCGCCGGCGCTCGAGCGGGTCGTCAAGCGGTTTCCCCAGATCGAGATCGCGGTCTGCTGCGATCGACCGCCGGAACTGTCCGGGCTGCCGTTCCGCTATGTCCGGTGGGCCGAGGAATCCGAGGACGATTTTCTGGCGTCGATCGGCATTGGTCTGATGCCGCTCGCCGACGGCCCGTGGGAACGCGGCAAATGCAGCTTCAAGATGCTGCAATATATGGCCGCGGGACGCCCCTGCGTGGTGTCGCCGGTTGGCATGAACAGCGAATTGCTCCAGCAGGCCGAGCTTGGCCTTCCCGCGACCACGCTCGATCAATGGACCGAGGCGCTATCCAGCCTGATCGCCGACCGCGCCGCCGCCGCGCGCATGGGCGCCATCGGACGACAGATCGCGACGGCGCATTACAGCGTCGCGGTGCTGGCCCCGCGGCTTGCCGGATTGCTGCGCCGGCTCGCATGATCAGTGCCACCCTGCGCCCGGGCCGGGCCTTGCTGCGGCGGATGCGGGCCGCGTTCCGGCTGACCCGCCTGGCCTGGGAACGGCGGCGCGAGCTTGGCTGGGCCGGGATCGCGACGCGCGCGGCGCGCCGCCTGGCGAGCGTCCGTTTGTCCGATGCCCCGCGATCCGCCGGTATGCTTCCCGGATATGTCAGACCCGGCACGGGCGCCGCCTTCGACGTGATCTACGCGATCGGGTTCTGGCCGGGCGAGCCGAAACGCTACCGCGTCTTCAATCCGGCGGAGGGGCTGCGCGCGGCCGGGTACGCCGTCCAAATCATGCCGTTCGATCGGCTCGACGACATCCGGCGTTACCGGTGGCGCGCCTCGGTCCTGGTCCTGTTTCGCGCCGAATACGACAGGCTGACGGGCATCGAAGACGTCCTCGCCTATGCGCGCGACAGCGGTATTCGCCTCGTCTATGACATCGACGATCTGGTTTTCGATCCGGCGATGGCGGACACGATCGACGCCGTGCGTCACATGCGGGGCTACGAGCGTCGGCATTTCATCGCGGCGATGGCGCGCCGGTCGCGGCTGATGCGCGCCTGCGCTTGCGTCACGGTCAGCACGGCGCCGCTGGCGCGCGCGGCTGAGCGCCTCGGATGCTTGGCCGCGATCATTCCCAATTCGCTAAACGCCGAGCAGCTGCGCGTGGCCGCCGAAATCGCCGCTGAACTCCCGCTCGGACGGGATCGCGGCGAGGCGCCCGTCGTCGTCGGTTACCTCAGCGGTTCGCCGACCCATCAGCGCGATTTCGCGGCGTGCGAGCCGGCGCTGCTGGCGATCATGCAGCGCCATGCTCAAATCAGGTTTCGCCTCGTCGGCTATCTCGATCTCGGCGCCGAATGGGACCGGCTCGGCGACCGCGTCGAGCGCGTCGACTTTCTTGCCCCGGCCGATTTGTTGCGGTGTCTGGCACGGATCGACATAAATCTGGCGCCGCTGGAGCTCGGCAGCCCGTTCTGCGACGCCAAGAGCGAACTCAAATTCTTCGAGGCGGCGCTGCTCGGCGTACCCACGATAGCCTCGGCGACCGAGCCGTTCGCGGCCGCCATCGAAAACGGGGTGAACGGCTTTATCGTGCGCGATGACGCCGAATGGCGCGCCGCGCTCGAGTTGCTTATCGCCTGCGACACCCGGCGCAAGGCAATCGGGCAGGCGGCGCGGGCTCGCGCTCTGGAATGTTACGCGCCGGAAGCGGTGACCCCGCGCGCCGTCGCGGCCATGGGCTTGGCGGCGCGTCCCGGCGCCTCGCCGCCGCCGACGCCGGCGATCTTGACGCCGCAGATCTTGACGCCGCAGATCTTGACGCCGCAGATCTTGACGCCGCCTGGGGTCGCCGATCATCTCACTCATGCTTGAGGCGATTAACGATGTATCTTTATCAGCCTGAAAATTCCCGCGGTTGGACCGTTGGCTCCATATTCGACGGTTCGCTCAACAGCTGGCGCGTCGGCCGCACGCTGAAACGGATGGCCGCCGATAAGGAGGCCCCGGGTCATTCCGACAAGGGTGTCCAGAATCTGATCTTCAGCCTCGCGGTCAGCTTGCGTCCGCGCCGCGTGCTCGAAGTCGGGACGCATATCGGCACCGGGGCCGTCATCATCGGCCATGCGCTGAAGCAAAACGGCTATGGCAAGCTGATCACGCTCGAACCAGCCCCGCACTATCAGCGGATCGCGGCAAAGCATGTCGCCGCCGCCCGGGTCGCCGATTACGTGACGATCGTTCCGCATTTTTCATACGACGAGCCGTGCAAGCAGATACTGAAAGCCGAGGCGCCCTTCGAGCTGATGTTCATCGATGGCGCGCATGACTACGCCTCGGCCGCGCACGACATCGCCTTGTGCGCCGATCTGCTGTGCCCTAACGGACTGATGGTGCTGCACGATGTCGGGGCGATTTCGGGCGATCTCGATCAGACCGGGCAAGGCGGCGTTCGTCAGGCGCTCGCCGATTTCTGCGACGTAAATCCCGAATACCGGCCGATTTTCTTCGAGTTTCCGGTGTGGCTGAACAACACCGGCACAGCCCTGGTGGTAAAGCAGCAGCTCGATCCGCCGATCGAGCGCAAGCGCGAGCCGGCCCAATCGCGCGAGTATGCCGCCGAACCGGGCTAATCGCTCGGCGGCGCCTCGGCCCGGGTCGTTGCTTCGGGGGGTTTGCGCAAAAGCCCGGCCAGGCAGGCGCGAGAATGGTCTGTCCACATTCCGATCAAGTCGAAACGCTGAATCTCGGCAAGAACCGCGATGGCTCGGCGGTTAAGGAACACGTAATGGCTCTCGGCCAGATGGTTAGGCCGATAGAGCGGGACCTGAAAGAACAGGTAACCGCCGGGGGTTAGGGCCTTTCGAACCGCGGAAACCAGATCGAAAAGCCGCGGCACGTGCTCCAGCGAATGCCACGCGACGACGACATCTATCGGCTCGGGCACGCGCTCGATCGAATTGAGCAGCACGATGTTGCGCGGGACCGCCATATGCTCGCGGGTCGCTTCGAAGAGATCGTAGTCGAGATCGACGGCGTAGCATTTTCGAAACAGCGTCGCCGCGGAGCGGATGAATGTCCCGCGGCCGATCCCGATCTCGGCAAAGACAAGCTCGGCCGGGTCGCGATCGGGCCGGGCCTCGGCCAGGAAAAAATCGAGCGTCCCGCGATGTGCTCCGAGCTCTTCCTCCAGCGCGGCGTGAATATGGCGATCGACCGGGTAGGCATTGTTCAGGTAGCTGGTCTGGACGTCGCGCAGGTTTTCGGGCGCCGCCACAAACCGCCCGAGGCTCGACCGGTTGACGAGCGCGCTGCAAACCAGGCAGATCTCGATCGTGACGATATTGCCCTCGGTGTCGAGGGTGTCCTCGAAAATTTCCAGTGACAGTCCGCCGCAGCAAGGACACGCGACCGCGACGCTCGCTCCCGGCGCCAATTCGATGCTCTGGTCCATCTACTGCCCCGCCCTACTGCCCCGCCGCCGAATCGAGGAGCTCTGGAGCGCGCGCCGCCGGCTTCATCCGGCCGAGCCGAAACAGCAACGCCTCCTCGATATCGCGGCCCGATTTTTCCCAGCTGAAATCGACAAGGAAGTCGAGCGCCTGCCGCGCCAGCTGCGCGCGGCGCGCCTCGTCCAGAAGCAGGCTCTTCAAATGGGCGGCAACGCTCTCCGGCGTCGGATCGGCGAGCTCGGCGACGCCGTCGGGGAACGCGCAGCGCGAGCTTTCCGAGTTCAATTCGAGGACCGGCAGGCCGCAAGCCATCATTTCCCGCGGGATGATCGAATAATTGGTCGCGGAAAACACCATGCCGATCGATGCGCGCCGATACAAATCTCCAAGTTGGCCGCCGGACAGGACGCCATGATGCGTGAACGGGTAGGGCAAATCCGGCGGCGGATGCGCGCCTCCAAACAAGTCGACATGGAATTCGAAGCCATCGCGGGCCAGCAACTCAAAGGCAAGATAGCCCAGTTCTACCGCGCGCCTCGGCGTTTCCTGTCGCGCATAGAACGCGACATGCGACGGCAGCCGTTGTTCCGTATCGCGTGTGAAATAATATTCGGGATCAGCCGCTTGTTCCCACTTCATCGACCACATGCCATATCGCTGCGCCAGCGCGTGCAGCCACTCGCCATTGCTCAGCGCGTCGAACCCGAAGCGGTAAGTCGCTTCGGCGAACAGCGCCGCATACCCGGCCGGGTTGAATGCCGGTTCGTTATCCTGCAGAAAGTAGAACCGGCGAGCGACTTTCGCGACGGCCCGCGCCGGATAGGCCGAGAAATGGTCGGTGGCGATCACCGCGTCGCCCGATATCTGATCGAGATCGGAAGGCAGCGGGTAGATTTCGGCTTCGATCGGCGGAAAATGGTTGACGATCAAATCGCGATAATATTCCGACACCGTGCGCCCGTTCGGTAGGCTCGGGGGCAGATTGTGGACCCATAATGTATTCCGGTGCCCGGATTTTTCGAGTTGCTGGATGATCCGGAAAATGTTTGTCATGCCGCCCCAGCCGACCGCAAAAGCCGGAACGATCCAGTGAAGATTGAGCGGCGCGGCGCCCTGGTCGATGCGGGGCCGGGCCGGCGGGCGAGCTTGTGCCGGATGAAGCGGCGCCGCGGCGTAATTGATCGCGTACAGGAACTGGTCGTACCCGGCCCCGCGCGATCGGGTCACCGGGCGTCGATGGCGCCATAATTCGTCGAAGACCAGCTTGACCTGGGTGCGCATCGTTCCCGGGCCGAACTGCCGCATCGCCTCGCTGCGGGCCAATTTTCCGACGCGCGTCCGCAATTGCGAATCGTCGAGAAGCGTGTTTAGCGCATCCCGCCACTGCGTCTCGGTTTCCGCGAGAAAGCCGCTCTGGCCGTGTCGGATCACCGCCCGAAACGGCGCCGTGGCACTTGCCACGGTCGGGACTTCAACCAGCGCCGCGTTGAAAAACTTGAGTTCGCTCTTGGCCTCGCAGAACGGGTTGCCGATTTCAAGCGGAGCGATGTTGATGTCGAACCGCGCCAGCTCTTCGGGCAACTCGTTATGGGGAACCGGCGGCCTGATCTCGATGCGATGCGACAATGCCGCCAAATCCGGGTACTCGGCGATGTCGATATGCCCGACGATCGTCAAGATCAGATCGTCGCGCGCCGCCAGCAGGCTCGCGAGGACAGTGCGCACCACCGCAAAATCGCGCTGATGGGTCAGCGTGCCGGCGGCATAGCCGATACGCAATTTTTTGTTTGAGCCGCGCTGCTGTCGTCGCCTCAACGCTTCGTCGTAGCGGCGCAACATACCGGGATCGACCGCGTTGGGTAAGACATAGGCGGTCTTCCCCAACTCCCGCACCCGGGCTGCCAAAAATTCTGTCGTCAGGATACAGTAATCGGCCTGCTCCAATGCTTTGCGATACGCCTGCACTCCGACATGATAGGTTTTTACTTCGGATGGGCTGAGAAATCGCATGCCGTCGATGATGCTCGGCTTGGCGATGGCCGGCTCGAACACGTAGTCGTCGATATCGTAAACAATCAGGCACCCGTTGGCTCGGGCTGCTTTTACGATATCGGCCAGTTGCGGCGACCAGGGAACCCGGAACAGCACGATGATCGAGGCCTGTTTCAACAGCTCGGCGTGAAAACCGATCTCGCCGGCCGTGATCGCCTGCACCCGGTAGAATTCCTGAAGCACCGAGAGCGGATTGAGCACTCGGTAGGCTTCGCTCGGGGTCCCCGGAAAACCGGAGACCATCACAATATCGGAAGCGGTCCGCTGTTGCGCCGGGCCCGTGGTCGGCGCTTCAAGCGTGACCGCGGCCGCCTCGCCCACCGGGCGCTCGACGCGCGGCGCGGGCGGGTGTTTCAATCGGGTCAATCGGGCTGCCCGCCAGATCACCCGCGCGACGCGGCGCAAATCCCGCCGCACCGGGCTCGGCAGCCTCGCCCCGAGGAGCCGCAGCGGATATGTGCTCTGCCACAACGTCGACGACAGCAAGCCCGCCAGTTCGTCGCGCTTGATCGTCAGTTCCTGCTCGAAACCCGCGCGCGCCCATTCGGCCTCCTCTTTCGCCCGCACGGCGCCGGCAAGCTGCGCCTCCCATTCGGCGCGCTCCCGCACATGGGCCGCGTCGCGATCGGTCGATTGCCGCGTCGCGGCCGAGGCGGCAATTTCCGCAGCGCGCAGTTCGACCCGCATCTGACCGAGCCTTGCATGGGTCGCGCGCAGTTCGGCATGAGCCATGTCGAGCCGGGCGCGCAGGGCTTTGGCCGCCGCATCGGCTGCCGCGCCGTCGATCGCTACCGCGGTGCGCGCGACCCGCGCCTCCAGTTCCGCGATCCTCCGATCGCCGTTTCGCACCAGCCGGATCGTTTCGGCGACTTCGGCACGCAGCAAATCCTCGTAGTTGATCGCGCCGCGAACGCTCCACGCGTTGTTGCGTTGGTCCGGCGCCTGGCTGGTCGTTCCATCGAGCGTGCCGATCCCCGGGGCGACCATTTCGGCGATGCCGCTGACGACCCTTGCACCCAGAATATTTTGCCGGGCTTCCTTTTTCTTTATAATACAAAGCGAATTTACGAATTTGACGGAGTGGATCGTTCCGAGAGCATTCTCGTCGAGATGCACGCCGTGGCGCTGCTGGAAGTTCAGCAACAATTCCATGCGTGTCTTGTCGATACCCCAATGCTCGTGATTGACGATATCCACCAGTAGCTTGAAGAAGCCGATGGCGGCGCTCGGGTGGAACAAGCCTCCAGCATGGAATGGGCTGCCGGGGTACTCCTTCCAGTAGCTGCAATGCAAATCTTCGACGACGTAAACCCCGCCATCGTCCAGATAAGGGAAATAGCGTGAAAAGCTCCGGACGATGTCGTCGGACCGGTGCGAGCCGTCATCGATGACGATATCGAAGGAGGTGCACTGCGCCGATATTTGCCGCTCGGCGGCATCGGTATTGGCATCGGCCAAAACGAGGCCGATTCGCGGGTCGTCGAACTGCAAACTGGCGCAGTTGCGGTCGATGTCGCATCCGACGATCCGTTCCGCGTCGGGGAAAAACTTGCGCCAGATCTCAAGCGAGCCGCCGTTTTGAACGCCTATTTCCAGCAGACGGACCGGCCGTTCGCGGTATTTGTCGAACAGATTCTCATACTCGGTCAGGTACAGCGACCATTTATCGCATATCTTCCCCTCGTGCTCCTGGCAGAGAAGCTCCAGTGATTTCATAATTTCCGGCTCTCGCTACCAACCGTCGCCACCGCCCCAAAAACCTCTGGAGGCGATCGAATACCGATATAATCCCGAGATCGTTCACGGCGGCGCCGTTCGGTAATACGCCCGATACCATTCGACAAACCGGCCGACCCCGTCCTCCACGGCGGTGGCCGGACGGTAGGCGATGGCGCGCTCAAGCCGGGTCACATCGGCGAGCGTGGCGACCATGTCCCCGGGCTGCATCGGCAACAGCTGGAGCCGCGCCGGGCGGCCGAGACAGCGTTCGAGAGTGCGGATATAGTGCATCAGCTCGACCGTTCGGCCATTGCCGATATTGAAGATGCGATACGGCGCGGCGGTTGCCTCGGGCACCGCCGCCGCGTCGTCGCGGCCTGCCGCCGGCGGGATCGCCATCAACCGAACGACCGCTTCGACAACGTCGTCGATATAGGTGAAGTCGCGCACCATCCGGCCCTCGTTGTAGACGGGCAACTCTTCCCCCGCGACGATCGCCCGGGCAAACTTGAACAGCGCCATGTCAGGCCGCACCCAGGGGCCATAGACCGTGAAAAACCTGAGCCCGGTACACGGCAGCCCGAACAAATGGGCATAGCTGTGCGCGGTCAACTCGTTTGCCTTCTTGGTCGCCGCATAGAGCGTGATCGGGTGGTCGACGTTGTCGCTTTCCGAAAACGGCAGCTTGCGGTTGGCTCCGTACACCGAACTCGACGAGGCGAACAGCAAATGCCGCACGCGCTGGGCTCGCGCCCCTTCGAGAACATGGGCAAAGCCGACGAGGTTGCTGTCGACATAGCTGAGCGGCTGTTCGAGCGAATAGCGCACCCCGACCTGGGCGGCCAGGTGGACGATCGTGTCGAACCGCTCGCGCTCGAACAGGCTCTCGACGGCGCCGCGCTCGGCAATGTCGACCAGGGCAAAGCGGAACCCCGGATACCGTCGCAGCAGCGCCAGCCGGGACTCTTTCAGCGCCACATCGTAATACGGGCAAAGATTGTCGATGCCGAAAACATTCGCCCCGTCACGCAGCAGGCGCGCGGCAAGCGAAAAGCCGATGAACCCGGCAGCGCCCGTAACCAGAACCGTCATGATCTATCGCAAAAACGGCGGCTTGTACGTGCGATCATCAAAGCCGGAGCACACAATCCAAGAATTCGCCGGGCGCCCGGCCGGGTTGGCTCACGCTCTGGACGCCCCTCAGCCGCGGCGGAGGGATAACGCGTTCGCGGTCGCGACGTCAAGCAGTCGGCGGACATGGCGTGGACATGGCGTGGACACGGGGCAGACCGGGATGGTCAGCCGCGCGTCATGCCGAGCCGCGGAATCTCGATTGCCGGGCAGCGGTCCATCACGATTTTGACGCCGTGCGCCTCGGCGCGCGACGCGGCCGCTTCATCGACGACCCCGAGCTGCATCCACACCGCCTTGGCGCCGATCGCGATCGCCTCGTCGACCGCTTCGCCGGCGGCTTCGCTCCGGCGGAAGATATCGACCATGTCGACGGTTTCCGGGATCTCGCCGAGCGAGGCATAGCAGCGCTCGCCGAGGATCGTGTCGCCGGCCGCGAACGGATTGACCGGGATCGCGCGATAGCCTTGGCGCTGCAGATAGCGCATGACCCCGTGGCTCGCCCGAGACGGGCGCGGGCTGGCGCCGACCACCGCGATCGTGCGGGCGCTCGTCAGGATGTCGCGCAGGTAGGCGTCGTCGTAGAAATCGTGTTTCATCGCGCCGCACTCTCCGCTGTCGCCCGCCCCTACTTGGGAGAGAACGCCGATGGCCCTGGAAACGCGCCCGCTGTCCCGACAATCGCCTGCCGGCCGAAGCTTGAATTGAGTTGTCGGGGCGTTACCCCACCCGCGCGGCTGCGGCGGCGCGCAGGTCGAAGCTGTCGTCGGCGGCCTGGTCGGGGGTGACCTGGCGCCCGGCGGCGAGCAGGCGGCGCGCCTGCGCGTGGTCCGCCGGCCGGTTGACCGATTCGATGCCGAGCAGCTCTCCGCCGCGATAGCAGAACACCGAGAACGCGCCGCTCGCGGGGTCGCCGCGCAGCACGCTCTGGTCCTGGCCCGTGGTCAGCCCGGCGATCTGCAGCCTGAGCGGCCCCTGCTCGCTCCAGAACCACGGCAGCGCGGTGTAGGGATGCGGTTTGCCGACCAGCCGGTCGGCGACGCAGCGGGCATGATCGGCGGCGTTCTGCACCGCTTCGAGGCGGGTCGGGTTGCCATCGGCGTGCCGGCACGGGAAGGCGGCGCAATCGCCGATCGCCGAGATCGCCGGGTCGGCGGTCGACAGCATCTCGTCGACGACGATGCCGTTGGCCACCGCGAGCCCGGCCGCCGCCGCCAATTCGCCGTTCGGCACGACGCCAATGCTGATCAGCACGAGATCGGCGCGCAACTTGTCGCCGCCGGCCAGCTCGACGTGCTCGACCCTGCCGTTATTGCCGGCGATCCGCACCGCCTGCGCGCCAAAGCGGAACGCGACCCCGGCGCGGGCATGCGCCTCGGCGAAGAACAGCGAGGTCGGCACCGCGACGACCCGGCCCATGACCCGGTCGGTCAGTTCGAGGATGCACACGTGCTTGCCGTGGGCGCGCGCGACCGCGGCGAATTCGAGACCGATAAACCCGGCGCCGATCACGACGACATGCTCGGCCGCGGCCAGGCGCTGGCGCAACGCCTCGGTCTCGGCGAGCGTCCGCAGATAGCACACCCCGTCAAGCTCGATGCCGGGCAATGGCGGCACCCGGTTGCGCGCGCCGGTGGCGAGCACGAGATGGCCGTAGCCAAGGCGCTTGCCACCGGCGAGCTGCACGCTCTTGCCGGCCCGATCGATCCCGGTCGCCCGGACGCCCGGCAGGTAATCGATGCGATGGTCGCGGTAGAACGCCTCCGGCCGCATCAGCAGCAGATCGACGCCGATCTTGCCGTCGAGGTAATCCTTCGACAGCGGCGGGCGCTGATAGGGCAGCACCGGCTCGTCGCCGATCAGCACGACCCGGCCGTCGAAGCCGGCCTGGCGCAGCGAGGCCGCCACCTGAAACCCGGCATGACTCGCCCCAACGATGACCACTCCGTCGGAGGCCATGCGGATCACCGATTCTCGTAGGGCGGGTGAGCGAAGCGTAACCCGCCGTTCATGCCGCCGAGGGGGCGGGTTGCGCTACGCTCCACCCGCCCTACGGGTCCGGACTCGGTCAAGTCTGCGTCTCCGGCAGGTAGACGACGAGCCCCTCCATCTCCGCCGACACGACAAGCTGGCACGACAGGCGGCTGTTCGGGCGGCGTTCGCTGGCGGTGCCTTCGAGCATCGCCTCCTCGTCTTCGCCGACCGGCGGAAGTTTTGCGAGCTGGTCGTCGCGCACATAGACGTGGCAGGTCGCGCACATGCACGAGCCGCCGCATTCGGCGACGATGCCGTCGACCCCGTTGAAGACGGCGGCCTGCATGACGCTGGTGCCGACGTCGATGTCGAGCGTCGTCTCCTTTCCGGCGGTATCGATATACGTCACTCGCGGCATGGTGCTTGCTGTCCCTGTATCAACCGAGAAAGGTCAGCCTTACGCAATCTGCGCGCCACGGTCGAGCATTTTCCGAGTGCCGGTTTCCGCGCCGCGCCAACGGGTGTATAGAAGACGAAACAGCCGGTTGGGGAGGAAGCGTTATGAAAGACGGACTGCGCGTATTCGATGCCGATACCCATGTCGAGCCGTCGGCCGAGGTTCTCGACAAATACGTCGATCCTGGGTTTCGCCCGCGGCTGGCGGAGCTCGCGGCGTACCGCGTGCCGGTCCGGCCCAATAACCCGGGCGGCGCTCCCGGGCGCCATGTCTATCGCTACGGCCAGATCGCCTATCGCCGGATCCTCGGCGAGGCGGCGCCGCGCGAGACGCATAGCGGGCGCGACACCCATTGGATGGGGTCGAAAATGCCGCGGGTCGGGGTTCAGGACGACCAGGCCGAGAGTCGGGTGCGCGACATGGATGACGAAGGCGCCGACGGGCATTTCCTGATCCCGACCGCCTGGACGAGCCTCGTCGGGCACGAGGACCCGAGCCTCGAAGTTGGCATCATCCGCGCCTACCACCGCCATATGTCGGATTTCTGCGGCCAGTACCCGGACCGGCTCAAGAGCATGATCGTCGCCTCGGCGCGCGACGTCGACGCCGCGGTGCACGAGATTCGCGAATGGGGCAAGTCGCGCTGGGCGGTCGCGGTAATGCCGCTCGTGTGCAACGACCGGCCGGCCGACCACCCCGATCTCGAGCCGATCTGGCGCGCCGCCGCCGAGCACGATCTGCCAATCGTGCATCACAGCTTCACCTGGACGCCGCCCTATTTCCCGGGCTACGCGGATTGTTGGGACAACATCTTCCTCGGCCGACTCGCCTCGCACCCGTGGGGCGCGATGCGCTTTATCGCCTCGGTGATCGGCGGCGGCATCATGGACCGATTCCCCGATCTGCGGGTCGGCACGCTCGAATGCGGCTTTGGCTGGCTGCCGTTCTGGGGACGGCGCATGGACGAGCAATACGCCTATGTCGGCAGCACCGCCGAACTCAAGATGAAGCCGAGCGAATATCTGTCGAGCGGGCGCTATTTCTGCAGCGTCGAACGGCATGAAGGCGCCGACATGTACGATGCCGTGACCCGTTTTCTGGGCGACGGCGTCTTGATGTACGCCTCGGACTACCCGCATTCAGAATGCCAGTTCCCCGACACGGTCGCCAATTTCCTCAAATGGGACATCAAGCCCGAGGCCCGGATAAAACTGATGGCGGGCAACGCCAGCCGCCTGTTCAAGCAGGCGTGAGGGCCGGGAGAGACATCAGCCACTACTCCGTGGCCGGGCTCGTCCCGGCCAAGGGGATTTTTCTAAGACGATTTGGCTGTAAACCCTTCTCTCAACCGCGCTTCCGAAGTTAACCGAACGGACAGCCGTGTCGCGAAAGCGGGAATCCAGGAGCGGCGAGATCAATCGCTTGCCCTGGATGTCCGCTTTCGCGGGAATGACGATTGAGAAAGGCCCGCTTTGGGTCAAATGCGATTTACTTTGGGCTGAACACCCGGGCTTGGCGCGACCGCCGCCGCCTCCTATAAGGGCCGCGGCGAGCGGTATCCGCTTGCACCCATGGCCTGGCGGATACCCAAAGCCGATGCCGTTCTTCGCGATCCCGTTTCCCGCGGTGGACCCGGTGGCGATCGCGATCGGGCCGTTTGCGATCCGCTGGTATGCCCTGGCCTATATCGTCGGGCTGCTGCTCGGCTGGCGCTATTGCCTGATGCTGGCGGGCCGCCCGCCCGGTCTCGTCCGGCGCGCCGATATCGACGATTTCCTGGTGTGGGCGACGCTCGGGATCGTGCTCGGCGGGCGCATCGGGTATGTCCTGTTTTACAGGCCGGGCTACTACCTCGAGCACCCGCTCGAAGCGCTCTATGTGTGGCATGGCGGGATGTCGTTCCACGGCGGCGCGCTCGGCGTCACGATCGCGATCGCCCTGTTCACCTGGCTCCGCACGATCCCGATCTTCGCCTTTTCTGACATCATCTGCGCGGCGGTCCCGATCGGGCTGTTGTTCGGGCGGATCGCGAATTTCATCAATGGCGAGCTGATCGGCCGGGTCAGCGATGTGTCGTGGGCGATGGTGTTCCCCGGCGGCGGACTCCTGCCGCGGCACCCGAGCCAGCTCTACCAGGCGTTCTGCGAGGGCATCCTGTTGTTTGTGCTGCTGTTAGTGGCCGAACGATGTGGCCTCAGGCGGTCTCCCGGGGTGGTGACGGGCCTCTTTCTCGCCGGTTATGCGGTCGCCCGCATGTCGGGCGAACTGTTCCGCGAACCCGACATCCAGTTCGGCTATTTTTTCCTCGGCACGACGATGGGCCAGCTGCTGTCGATCCCGCTGTTGATCGCCGGGACCGTGCTGATCGTCTGGGCGTGGCGACGGCCGGCAGCGGCTTCGGTCTCGCCGTAGATCGCTGCAGGCCGGCATGGCCGATCTCGCGCTCAAGATCGCCCGGCGCATCCGCCGCGAGGGGCCGCTCTCGGTCGCGGCGTTTATGGCGATGGCGCTGCACGATCCGGAAGACGGCTATTACGCGCGGCGCGACCCGCTCGGGCGCGCCGGCGATTTCGTCACCGCGCCCGAGATCAGCCAGATCTTCGGCGAGCTGATCGGGCTGTGCCTCGCCGATTTCTGGCAGCGCATCGGCCGGCCCGATTCGGTCGTCGTCGCCGAGCTCGGCCCGGGTCGCGGCACCATGATGGGCGATTTGCTGCGGGCCGCGGCGGCGGCGCCCGGTTTTCGCGGCGCCGCGGCGATATATCTCGTCGAGGCGAGCCCGGTGCTGCGCGCCGCGCAATCGCACCATCTGGCCAGCGCCGGGCCGTGTTTTGTCACCAGCGTCGACGAATTGCCGGACGGGCCGCTGCTGCTCGTCGGCAACGAGTTTCTCGACGCGCTGCCGGTTCGCCAGCTGGTTCGCGGCCGCTTGGAGTGGGCCGAGCGGGTCGTGACGCTCGACGCCGCCGAGCGCCTCGTTTTTGCCGACGGTCCGGAAAGCCCCGCCCTGACCCTGTTGGTGGCGCCCGCGCTGCGCGACAGGCCGCCCGGCACGGTGGCCGAGATCTGCCCCGCGGCGGCGGCAATTGCCGTGGCGCTCGGCGAGCGGCTGGCGCGGCAGCCCGGCATGGCGCTGCTGATCGATTACGGCTATTTCCCAAGCGCGCCCGGCCCGACCCTCGCCGCGGTGCGGCGCCACGAAACGGTGGCGGTGCTCGACGATCCGGGCCAAGCCGATCTCAGCGCCCATGTCGATTTCGCCGCATTCGCCGCAGCTTCCTGCGCCGCCGGCGCGATCGCGCATGGCCCGGCGCCGCAGGGGAAATTTCTCGGGGCGCTCGGCGCCGCGGCGCGCCTTGCGGCGTTGTCGGCTCGCGCGACCCCGGCGGAGCGCGCCGCGCTGGAAAGCGGTCTCCGGCGCTTGATCGATCCGGCGCAAATGGGCAATTTGTTCAAGGTGCTGGCGTTGACTTCGCCAGGGCTCCCGGCGCCCGCCGGCTTCGACTGACGGCCAGGACATGATCACCCTCAACGCGCTCGCCGATTTTGAAATGGCCGATCCCGGGGCTGATCCCGGCATCCGGCATGGTTTTTTCACCCGCGAGGGCGGGGTCAGCTTTGGGCTGTTCGCCTCGCTCAATTGCGGCTTTGGCTCGCGCGACGACCCGCGCAATGTCGAGGAGAACCGCGGAATCGCGGCGGCCCGGTTCGACCTCGGCCCGGAAAAGCTGGTCAGCTGTCACCAGGTTCACGGCGCCGAAATCGTCACCGTCGAGCAGCCTTGGCGGCGCGAGGCGAACCCGCGCGCCGACGGCATGGTCACCGCCGTGCCGGGCATCGCGCTCGGAATCCTCGCGGCCGATTGCGCGCCGGTGCTGTTCGCCGACCCGGTGGCGCGGATTATCGGGGCGGCGCATAGCGGTTGGCGGGGCGCGCTCGCCGGGGTCATGGAGGCGACCGTCGCGGCGATGGCGGCGCTCGGCGCGCGGCCCGAGCGCATCCGTGCCGGGATCGGGCCGTGCATCGCGCAGCCCTCCTACGAGGTCGGGCCGGAATTCGCCGCGAATTTCGCCGCCACCGATCGCGCCAGTTCAGGGTTTTTTCGGCCGGCGGCGCGGCCGGGCCATTTCCTGTTCGACCTGCCGGGCTACATCGCCCAAAGGCTGCAACGCCAGGGCCTCGCCGCGGTCGAGCGGGCGCCGCACGACACCGCCGCCGAAGAGGCGCTGTTCTTCAGCTATAGGCGGGCCTGTCTTAGGGGCGAAGGCGATTACGGCCGCGGCCTTGCCGCGATCGCGCTGGCGCCCTAGCTCTGTCCGTCATAGCTCTGCCCGCCATGCCCTACCTGGTGTTGTTCGCCGCGTTTTGCCTGCTCGGCATGTTGGCGACCTGCGCGCTGTTGCTGTGACCGAAAACCGCCAATTGGCTGGCCGGTCGGGGACCCGCCCGCTGGGGACGGGTCGGCTGGGGACGGGTCGGCTGGGGACGGGCCGGCTGGGGGCGGTTCGGCTGGCGCCGCTCGCGGTCGCCGCGCTGATCGCAGCCTGCCAGCCCTTGCCGCATCCCTTTGCCGAGGATCGTCCGCCGGTCGCGCTGTTGAACATCCGCGACAGCGCCGGCGTGTCGATCGCCCCCCTTGAAGGCAAGCCCGCGATCGTTGCGAGCAAGCTCGGTGCGGCGATGGCGAGCGCTCTGCTGAGGCGCGATATCCCGGCCAGCGAAAAGACGACGAGCCGCGGCAGCTATCTGCTGTACGGCCGCGTCGGCGAATCCCGCCCGCGCGATGGCAAATCCACTGTCACCGCGCTATGGCGGCTTTACGATTCCCGGGGACGCATCCTCGGCGAGCGCCGCGCGCGGGTCGAGGCGAAAACCGGCGATTGGCAAAGCGCCAGCGACGCGGTGATTGGCCGGCTGGCTACGGCGGCCGCGGACGAATTGGCGCCGCTGCTTCTCGACGAGGCGTCCGCCAAACCCACCGCGCTCGCGAGTGCGATGCCCGCGCCGACGCCGAGCGCGAAGCCCGTGGCGCCGCCGCCCCCAGGAGCACCACCGGGAGCGCCGCCGGGCGACAACCGCGTTCGGGTCATGGTCGGCAAGGTCAGCGGAGCGCCGGGCGACGGCGCGACATCGCTGGCGGCGGCGGTGACGAGCGTGTTGCGGCGGCAGGATTTGGCTATCGTTACCGACGGGAAAAAGGCCGATTTGCGGGTCGAGGCCGAAATCACGATCACCCCGGTCAAGCCCGACAAGCAGCACGTCAAGATCGTGTGGCGCGTCCGCCGCGCGGACGGTGTTGAAATCGGCAGCGTCGGCCAGGAAAACGACGTCCCGCGCGGGCTGCTCGACGGGCCATGGGGCGATGTCGCCTTCAGTGTCGCGAGCGATGCCGGCGACGGGCTGGCGCAACTCGTCGCGCGCGGCGCGCCGGCGCGGAAATCGTGATCCGCCCGGGCCTGCGGACACCCCTCGCCGTGCACCCTAGTCTACGGGTGACTGTCTGGAACGGCGAAAAACCGGAAGAGGCAGGAGTCGAACCTACCGAAGACGCCTGCGCGCCCTCCAACGGGTTTGAAGCCCGCGCGCCCCACCGGGAGCGGTACTCTTCCGAGGCGCAGAATGCCCCGGTTTGGGCCGCGATGAAAGCGCGATGGGTCGCGCCTTCATCGCGGCTGGGGCGCCGTAAGCAATGCTTTAACCTTCGCCGGTTAAACCCTGATCCAGGGCCGGCTTGGAAGGCCCGAGATGAAGGCGAGGGCACGATGGCGGGCAAGGGACCGAGCATCCTGGTGGTAGCGGGCGACGGGGGCGAGCGCCGACTGATCGCCGATCTGCTGCGCGAGGCAGGGTTTGTAACGGTCACCTCAGCCGAGCCTGGCGGCGCGATCGCCGCGATGAAGCGCGAGGTTTTCGCCGCCTTGGTCGTCGCGCTGGCGCCGGGCGACGCCGGCGGGCTGTTGCGCGACGCACGGCGCCGGCAATCCGCGATAAAGGCGTTGATTATCGCCGGCCCGGCCGAAATGTCATTAGGCGAGGATGATTGCGACACCGTGATCAAACGGTCGTACGACCCGCGCCAGCTGCTCGGCTGCGTGTTCGAGTTGGTGCTGCGTGGGACCGAGCGCGAACCCCTGCCGCGCCACAGCCATGCCGCCGAACTCGGCATCGCCGCGGCCGAGATCGCCTGTCTGCACACGCGTCACGCCACCGCCGCGGCCGCCGGCGCGTTGCGGCTGGCACGCGATTTGACCCGGCAGATCGGCCAGACCCGGGCGATGCACCGCCGCGCCGCCGCGGCGCCGATCGCCGGATTTGCAGGATAGCCGGCCGGCCGGACACACCAAACAGGCGGCTCAGACCTGCCGGTTCGGGCCGCGGCTGAGCTTCATCTCGATCATCGCCAGGACATTGCCGGCGCCATGCCGCCGGCACAGCGTCGCGAGCCCGTTCGGGTCCAGCGGCTCGGGCGCATAGTTGATCGCGTCGCGCAGCGCCGCCGGCAACTCGTCGAACACCGCCATCAACTCGCGCAACAAGGCGCCCCGATCGTCCATTGCCGCCTCCCGCATACCTCTTTGAGGCTCAGGCCAGCCAGTCAAGCCGGGCGCGGCCGGCGCCGCGGCGGCAGCGCCACGACCCCGCGCAGCCCGCCCGCCGCGGTGACCGCCACGCCAAGCCCCAGGACGACGACCCCCGGCCGCAGCCCGAGCATTAGCGACCAATTGGCAGTGATGACGCGCATCGGATCGGCGCCAAAGGCGATCCAAAAATACGCCGCCTCGCCGAGCGCCGTCAAAACCGCCGCCGCGACGCCGAGCCCGCCGATCCAGGCCACGGGCAAGCGCCTGCGCACGATAATTGTGCGCGGGAGAAAGCGCGACAGCAGCCGATACCCCATCAGCCAGCCGTAGATCCCGGCCATGATCATCGGCTCCCACAGATCGAGCTTCGACTGCATGCAGTAATGAACGACCGCGAGCAGCGCGATCGCGTACACCAGCCGGTGCAATTGCTGCCAGCGCCGGCCGAGCCGGCGGACCATGCCGTCGGTCGATGTCGCGGCGAGCGCGGCCAATCCGAGCAGCGCGACAAAGCCGATCGTCAGGTAGATCCGCACCGCGATCTCGGTGGCGATCTTGGCGATGTCGAAGGCCTGGTCGCCGGCATAGAGGCTGAGATGGGCGATGCCGTAGGCGAAGGCGGCGACCCCGACCATCCGGCGCACCAGGACGAGCCGCATCCATTGCAGGATGTGGCGCAGCGGGGTGATCGCCAGCGCGATGAAGATCAGCCGGATCGTCCACAGCCCGAGCTGGTGGATCGCTTCGTTGAGCGGGCGCGCCCCGAGCCAGCCCATCGAAAACGCCAGCGCCACCCACAGCGCCGGAGCGAACAGCGCGATAAAGACCACGAGCTTCAGCGGCGAGGTGCGGCCGGCGTAGTCTTTCCACGGGAACAATAATTCGCTCCGAACAGCGCGCCGCCACGCTCCGAACGCCGCAACATCACATCGGCGGCTTGATCCCGTCCTTCTCGGCCGTCACGCGGGACGCCGTCAAGGTGCCGTCGGGCTTTTTGAGAGCGCCGATGAATACCGCGGCGCCGGGTTTTAGGAGGCTCATATCGCCCGTTCCCATCGACAGCACCGGTACCTCGGGGCCGACGGTGTATTCCGATTGGCCGCCCTTGTAGGTGACGTGCAGCACCGGCCCCTTCGGCGCCTGCTCGATCTTGCCGACGGTGGCGTTGGTCATCAGACTGTCGGGCATCAAATCCCACGGGCGCTGGCCCTCGTTGCCGCCGCGCATCGCCTCGGGAAAGATGCGCACCTCGACCGCGTGGATCTTGCCGTCGGGGCCCTTGACCCCGGTCGAGGCGACATAGTCCCCGGCCTTGATGTCGGCGACGCTCTTCTTGACCAGCGTGACGACGGTCGTGTTGGGCGCGAGCACGATGGTCATGTTCTGCCCGTCGCGCGACTTGACCATCAGATTCTGGCCGTCGAGCTTCTCGACGGTCGCGCGGATCCGGGTCGGGGTGCCCTCGGGGGCCGGGGTCTGCGCCGGGGTCTGCGCCAGCGCCGGCACCGCGAGCAGCGCGATGATCCCTGCGGCGATCGCCATCCTTGTCATACTCGTCTCCCTGTTCGCTGACATGAAGCAGGATTAAGCTCCCACCCAATCATAGCATTATCGAGGGAGCCCCGCCTGTGTTCAACGCGCCGCCGGTCATAAAAGCCGAGGTTTTCGCCCGCCGGCTCGATGCGCTGCGCGCCCGGGACAACCCGCGCCAGCAGAACGGCGTCGCGCGCGACTGTTTACTCGACGGTAAGACCCTCTTCGGAAGGATCTGACATGCCGAGACTCGCCGGCAAAATCGCGCTGATCACCGGGGCGGGGACCGGGATCGGGCGGGCCGCCGCGATCCTCTTTGCACGCGAGGGCGCCCGGGTGGCGATCGCCGAGATCAACTCCGCCAGCGGCGAGGAAACCGCGCATCTCGCCGGCAACGGCGCGATCGCGATCCCGACCGACGTGACCGATCCCGACAGTTTCGAACGGGCGATCCGCGCCACAATCGACAAGTTCGGCGCGCTGCATGTGCTGCACAACAACGCCGGCGGCTCGACCGCAGCCGACGACACCGCGGTCGAAGCGCCGCTCGACGAATTCTGGCGGGCGATCAAGCTCGATCTCTACGGCACGTTTCTGGGCTGCCGTTTCGGCATCCCGGCGATCATCAAGTCGGGCGGCGGCTCGGTCATCAACATGAGCTCGAACGTCGCGCTGATGGGGGTGGCCGGGCGCGACTGCTATACCGCGGCCAAGGGTGGAATCGCCGCGATCACCCGCTCGCTGGCGGTCGCCTATGCGCCGCAGGTGCGGGTCAACGCGATCGCTCCCTCGGCGACGATGACCGACCGGGTCAAGGCGCTGGTCGCCGGCAACGCCAATCTGCAGAAGCTCGCCGATTCGCACCTGCTCGGCCTGATCGAGCCCGGCGACATCGCCAATTGCGCGCTATATCTGGCATCCGACGAGTCGCGCATGGTCACCGGGCAGGTCTTGCCGGTCGATAGCGGCGTGACGATCTCGTAATCGGCACGGTCATTTCGGGGAGGGCGATATGAGCCACGAGCACAAAATCGATTGGAAGACGAACGGGGTCAAGGTCATCCCGGGCGACCAGCTCGACACCAACACGCCGCAGACCCCCGGCATGAATCGCGCCGCGGCGATTAATTTCGCCCGGGTCGGGGCGCAGAAGATCTGGGCCGGCACGGTCCACATCCACGCCAACGCCAAGACCGGCGCGCACCACCACGGCGCGCTCGAAAGCGTGATTTACGTGATCCGGGGCCGGGCGCGGATGCGCTGGGGCGAGCAACTCGAATATGTCGCCGAGGCCAATCCCGGCGATTTCATCTTCATCCCGCCCTATGTGCCGCACCAGGAGATCAACGCCTCGACCGACGAGACCCTGGAATGCGTGCTGGTGCGCAGCGACAACGAAGCGGTCGTCGTCAACCTCGACATCGAGCCCGTTGAAAAGCCCGAAGAGGTGCTCTGGATCGACCCGATCCATAAACACGGGTAAGGGCGGAACTCTCCGTCGTGGCGCCATAAAAACGATAGGGAGGATGAAATGGCACGTATCGAATTCACCGAGGAACTCAAAAACGAATACAACAGGCTCTTTTCGCTGGCCGAGATACGGCCTGAGCATGATTTCGAGGTGAATGCGGTGGCACGTCGGATATTGAATCCGGCAAACCATGAAAGATACGCGAAAGTCCAACAAGCGACCGGAGTCCCCTCCTTTGTCGTCGGGATCATTCACAGTCTGGAGGCGAGCTTCAATTTCGATGCTCACCTCCACAATGGCGACCCGCTGTCGGGACCGACTACGCACGTCCCGGCGGGGCGCCCTCCCGGCAACAGGCGCTTTGAATGGTTTGAAAGCGCGATCGATGCGTTGAAGCTGAAAAACCTGCACCAGTGGTCGGACTGGTCCGTGGCCGGCATCGCCTATGTGTTGGAGAGTTATAACGGGTTCGGATACCGGCTCTTTCATCCGCATGTAAAAAGCTCCTATTTGTGGAGCTTTACTACGATCTATACGTCCGGACGGTATGTTCGCGACGGGGTATGGTCGGATGTTGCCGTGAGCAAGCAATGCGGAGGCATGGCGGTGCTCAAGCGCATGATCGAGACCAATAAGGTGAACTTGGACGCGCCGCCCGCGGAAGCGGACGGCATCGACGTAGCGGTCACCCCGTTCCCCGACGACAACACAGGGGGCCGCCCGAGCATCGCGCCGCCGCCCTTTCCGGGGCGCTCGCTGCAACGGAATTCGCTCGGCCCGGCGGTAGAGAACGTGCAGACTCGGCTGCGCGAGCTTGGGATCGATCCGGGCGGCGTCGACGGCGATTTCGGCGAACAGACCGAGACGGCGGTGAGACTGTTCCAGGCCCGGTCTGTCGACGAAAGCGGCAATCCGTTGGAGATCGACGGCATTGTCGGTCAGAAGACCTGGGAAGCGCTGTTCGGCACTGCGGCTGGGCCGGCGCGGCACGCGGAACCGGTGGACGGGACTCTGACTGCGGAAGTACTCAAGGTCGCCGCTGACGAAGTAGGAGTGCGCGAGCGGCCGTTGGGTTCAAATCGTGGTCCGCAGGTTGATCAATACCTCGATTCCGTCGCATCCGGACTGCGTGGCGAGCCGTGGTGCATGGCATTCATCTTCTGGTGTTTCGGAAAGGCCGCCGCCACCCTGAACGTTCCCAATCCGGCTCCGAAGACCGCTGGCGTGAAGCGATCGTGGCAACGCGCAAGAAGCATGCCCGGCGTCGAGACCGTAACCGCGGCCGAAGCCCGTCAGGAGCCCTCAAAGGTTGTGCCGGGGATGGTCTTCTATATCGATACCGGCGGTACGACCGGCCATGCGGGCTTTGTGGCCGATGTCGTCGGGGGCACACTGGTAACGATCGAGGGAAACACCAATGACGGCGGCGGGCGAGAGGGAATCGGCGTGTTCCACCGCTCGAAGCGAAAGATCAGGGACATCGATATCGGCTTTGCCCTGTTCACGTAGCCGGGAGGTCGCAGTCCTCCATCCATAATCTGGCGCGGCCGGCATGGCGGACTTGAAAAGCGGGTTTGCCGGCCCGCGGAAGAGTTGGGGTCGCTAAAAGCGCGAAAAGCTGCGCTCCACGCGGGCGAGGAAGGCGGTGCAACGCGCGCGGGTGGCGGCGTCGATGTTGTAGAGCGCGAGGAACCGGGTCCGGGTGCCGCGACCGCACAGCCGGGCGAGGCCGCCGAGGAGCACCGCGCGGACCGGATCGCGCAGCACCAGCTTGATAAACCACCACGGCGCGCCGTAGCTCGTCACCACCCAGAGTTTTTTGATGTTGGTGAGGCCGGGGCGGATCGCGCCGCCGCCCTCGGGCAGGTGGAAGGCGACGCCCTGCGCCCAGACCCGGTCGAAATAGCCCTTGAGGATCGCCGGCATGCCGTACCACCAAGTCGGGTAGCACAGCACCAAGGCGTCCGCCGCGCGCAGCCGCGCGACATGATCGGCGACGCCGCCAAGCTCGGGGCTGGGCGTGTTGTAGGCGCGCCGCTCGGCGGCATTCAGCACCGGGTCGAAGCCTTCCGCGTAAAGGTCGCAATCATCCACCTCGTGCCCGCCCCGGCGCAGCGATGCGACGACAGCCTGGTGCAGCGCGGCGGCAAAGCTGTCGGCAAGCGGGTGTGCATAGAGGACGAGAACGCGCATCCAGGTTGCGGTCCCTCGTTTCTATTTGAAGCCGTCGCGCAGCACCACGGCGAGGCGAATGCCGGCCTTGGCGAGTTGCGTCTTGACCGCGGCGAGCGCCTTCGTCTCGTAATCGAGGCTGACCCGATAGAGCGGGACCGAGGCGCACGCCGCCTCTTGCCCCTTGCGCGCCGGGAAATCGTGTTTGCCAGCCGGCTTTTCCGAGGCAAACCCGTAGGTCACGGTCTTGGCCACCTGATAGGTCTCGCGGGCCCACGCTTCCGGGTTGCCCTCGGCCCAATTCCGCGCCTCCGCCGGGGGAGTCGCCGCCGCCAGACGGGCCGCGCCACCCGCCGCATCGGACCCGACGATTTGGCGGACCAGAATCTCTTCCCAATAGGTCGAGAGGCGCACCGGCGGTTTCGAGCCGATCTGCAGCGCGACGCACTCGCCGCCCTGGTCGCCGTGATCGATCGCGTAGAGCGGGTCGTTCAGGTCGCCGACCAGGTTCAGCACGAATTGCAGCGCGGCGAGCCGCTGGAAGGAGGTCGTTTCAGGGTTTTTCAGCTCCGCCACAAATTGCTGGATCTTGTCGACGCTACAGTTGTCCTGCGGGCCGCGGCTCGCCGGGTAGCCGGGCGGCAGCGGCTTGCGGCCGAAGCAGGCGGCGGCGATGTCGGGATTGTCGGGCTTGAAGCGGGTCGCATGCCACACGGTCGTGCCGAAACGCGCCTCGGGGCTCTTGTCGCGCAGTACGTCGGCCCAGGTGGCTTGGCTGGCGATGTCGGTCTTGGTCAATTTGCTCTTGTCGGTCGCCAGCACCGCCTGCACCTTGGCGCGCGCACCGGGATCGCTTTGCTGCAGAACGCGGTCGGCCACCAGCGCGATTACGCGATGCCCGTCCGGTCCCCAGGCATGGCTCGCGCGCATCGGCAACAGCGCGGCCGCGCACGCCGCGGCAACAAGCACGGCCAGTCCGATACGGCGCCTCATTCTAATCCCCCGCCGCTGATTATTGCCGCAATTGACGGATCGCCCCATGGCCTCCCATGCTAGCATCATCGGAAGTGCGATGTCAGCCGCCCCCTCCCTTCCCTCCCCCGCAAGCGGGGGAGGGTTAGGGTGGGGGCGCCGCGAGTGCGATGTCAGCCGAGGAGGAAAGCCGATGCGCGGGGTTGTGTTTACCGGCGAGCGCAAGCTCGAGCTGATGCAATTTCCCGACCCCGTTCCGGGCGAGGGCGAGGTCGTCGTCGAGATGAAGGCGTCCGGCATGTGCGGCAGCGACCTGCACCAGTACCGGCGCCCCAAAAGCGGCGGGTCGAGCGGCGGGCTCGCGGTCAGCTCCGAGCCGGTGATCGGCGGGCACGAGCCCTGCGGCATCGTCGCCGCGATCGGGCCGGGGGTCAGCGCCGCGCAGGCCAGGATCGGCCAGCGCGTCATGGTGCACCATTACAAGGGCTGCACGGCGTGCAACCACTGCCGCTCGGGCTGGTCGCAGCTGTGCCAGGAAGAGCCGGTATTGGTCTACGGCAACAACGCGCATGGCGGCCATGCCAAGTATCTGAAGGTGCCGGCCTTCACCTTGGTGCCGCTGCCCGACGAATTGTCGTTCGTCACCGGCGCGGCGGTCTCCTGCGGCACCGGCACGGCCTACGGCGCGCTGCGCCGCATCCGGCTGTCCGGCAACGACACGATCGCGATCTTCGGCCAGGGTCCGGTCGGGCTGTCGGCGACCCAGCTGGCGAGCGCGATGGGGGCGCGGGTCATCGCGCTCGACATCAGCCCCGAGCGCCTGGAGCGCGCCAAGGAATTCGGCGCCGCCGAGACGGTCAACCCGCGCTCGAACGACCCCGTCGGCGCGATCAAGGATCTGACGCACGGCTACGGCGCCGAGTTCACCCTCGACACCTCGAGCCAGCCCGAGGGCCGCATCGCCGCGGTGCGCGCGACGAAGGTGTGGGGCACGACCTGCTTTGTCGGCGAGCGCAACCAGGTGACGATCGACGTCAGCCCCGACATGCTGCGCAAACAGCTGACGATCGTCGCGTCGTGGACCTTCTCGGCGATTGGCCAAGCCGAATGCGCCCAATTCGTCGTCGACCGCAAGATCGACGTCGAGCATTTGTTCACCGATCGCTGGCAGCTCGATCAGGCCGACGAAGCCTACAAATTGTTCGACACCCAGACCACCGGCAAGGGCGTCTTTTTGATGTGAGCGAGTAGGTAACCACGGAGACACGGAGAAAGTCTCAAGCAAACAGTGTCATTGCGAGCGAAGCGAAGCAATCTCGCGCGGAAGAGCGCAATGGATCCAGATTGCTTCGTCGCTGCGCTCCTCGCAATGACAGTCGCTTTCTCCGTGACCTCCGTGTCTCCGTGGTGAATTAAACGATCGGGAGGAAATAGGAATGACCGCGACGACACCGTTCCTCAACAACGAAGACATGCTCGGGCCGTTGGCGTCGCGCTATGTCGATGTCGGCAGCCTGCCGTGGAAGCCGACTCCCTGTGCCGGCATCGAGATGAAGGTGCTGCTTGAAGACAAGGAGACCGGGCTCCTGACAGCGCTCTTCCGCTGGCAGGCCGGGGCCGAACTCGCCTTGCACGAGCATGTCGAGGTCGAGCAGACTTTTGTTCTCGAAGGCAGCTTGGTTGACGACGAGGGCGAGGTCACCGCCGGCAATTACGTCTGGCGCCCGAAAGGCAACCGCCACATCGCCAAGTCGCCGCATGGCGCGCTGGTGCTGTCGGTCTTTCTCAAGCCCAACATCTTCCTGACCGGCGCCGCTGAAGGACAGCCATTGCGGTAATTAATGTTGTCGTCCCGGCGAAGGCCGGGACCCATGACGGAAATGGATACCGGCCTTCGCCGGTATGACAGCAGGGTGGGAAAATCGGAGGAACGATGCCCAAATCCAAGGTATATGCCAGTTTCGCCGCGGCGGTTCGCGACATTCCCGACGGGTCGGTGATCGGGTTTGGCGGGTTCGCCGTGGTCGGCATGCCGATCAACCTCTACGGGGCGCTGGCCGAGCAGGGCGCCAAGGGTCTGACCTGCGTCTCGAACAGCACGCGCGGTGGCGCGACCCTGCCCGGCAACGCGCCCGACATGGGCCCGCTCATTCAGAATAATCAGGTCAAGAAGGTGATCTGCTCGTTCACCGCCCCGACCCGAGCCTCGCAGCGGCTGATCCTGACCGAATATGTCGAGAAGGGGCTGATCGAGGCCGAATTGGTGCCGCAGGGCACCCTCGCCGAGCGCATGCGCGCCGCCGGCGCCGGCATCCCGGCCTTCTACACCCCGGCCGCAATCGGCACCGAGCTCGCCGAGGGCCGCGAAACGCGAGTCTTCAAGGGCCGCGAATATCTGCTCGAAGAGGCGCTGCCGCTCGATTACGCCTTCATCCGCGCCTATCAGGCGGACGAAGCCGGCAATCTCCGCTTCCGCCGCGCCCAGCGCAATTTCAACCCGCTGATGGCGATGGCGGCGCGAGTCACGATCGTCGAGGTCGAGGACGACATCCTGCCGCGCGGCGCGATCGACCCCGACGACGTGCACCTGCCGGGGATATACGTGCATCGCATGGTCAAGGTGCCGCCGCCCCCCGAGGGCTGGTGGCCGCAACGCCCGGCCGAGGTGGCGACGCAGGAAGCCGAAAAAGCCAAAACCTCACAGACCGCCACCACGTGAGGGTTATAAAACAGTGGCAATGTTATAGACGGGGAGTTCGAAATGACTGGAAAGGTATTGGAAGCGTTGTGCGCGTTGCTAGTGATCGTTGTCTACTCTGCTGTCATGTTCGTCCCTACGTACGTCGCTTTCTACCGCCGTCACGAGCACCGGCTAGCGATCGGAATCGTCAATTTTTTGCTTGGCTGGACTGGGATCGGCTGGGCGGGCACGATGGTGTGGGCGCTGACTGAGGAAACTTTTCATCCGCTTGTCGCCGGTACGCAAATAGGTCCGCAGCCCGACCCGACACCGGGCACCGGCGACTGACGGCGTTATCGCCTCATCGGCTTGTCGAAAATTCGAGAAGCCCGGGGATGATCGGGTGAAATAGCGGGCGCGGACATCACCCCGCCTGGAATAGGGAGCGCGCGATGAGCGACGACGCCAAGGGTCTGACACGCCAGCAGATGTGCGACCGGCTGGCGATGGAGTTCGAGGACGGGTGGATCGTCAATCTCGGCATCGGCATCCCGACGCTGTGCTCGAATTTCGATTTCGGCGACAACGAGATCATCTTCCACGCCGAGAACGGGGTCATCGGCTATGGCCCCTTGACCGGGGCCGGCAAGGAGGATCTGCACCTCGTCAACGCCGGCGGCCAGCATGTCACGCTGCGGCCGGGCGCGGCGATCGTGAACCACGCCGATTCGTTCGGCCTCATTCGCAGCGGCCGCATCGACGTGACCGTGCTCGGCGCCTACGAGGTCGCCGCGAACGGCGATTTCGCCAACTGGAAGACGGCCGGGCAGAAGGGCGGCGGCATCGGCG
>CAMATN010000022.1 GCA_945861155.1 Rhizobium sp. Q54 | reverse complement strand
GTGTCGTAGCTGGTCGCGACCACGGTATCGTTGGTGCCGAACCCGATCGCGGCGCCGGGCGCGTTGGTCGAATGGCCGAAGAGATGCGTCCCGCCGGCTCCGGCGCTGTTGCCGACGCCGATCCGGTCGCCGCCGCCGCCCCACACCGAATCGCTGCCGTTGCCGGCCAGGATCGTGTCGGCCCCGCCAGCGCTGAACGCGTTGACCGTGGCGTTACCGGTCGAGCCCGACAGATCGATCAGATCGCCGCTGCCGCCCACTTGCGCGTTGTAGCTGAGGCTCGACGACCCGCCCAATATCGTGTCGGCGCCGCCACCCGAGCCAATCACGGTATCGACCACCCCCGCCCCGCCGGAGCCGACCCGGATCGTCATGGCGCCGGCCGAGCCGTCGACGTATTGGTTGCCGCTGCCAAAGGTAATCGTGTCGCCGACGCCGCCGAAGACCGTGGCCGGCCCGGCGCCGAGCGTGATCGCATTGTCCGCCGCCGGCCCGGTGAGCGCGTTGACCCTGGCGCTGCCGGTCGATCCGGTCAGATCGACGATATCGCCCTTGCCGAGCCCCTGAATATCGAGGGTCGCCGCGCCCCCGGCCAAGATCGTATCCGGGCGGGAGGGTACGCCAGGGTTGATCGAGCCGATGATCGTGTTGCTGCCGCCCGCGCCACCCACCAGGATCATGCTGCCGACCTGGCCATCCATGTAGGTCGTGCCGGCCGCGCCGCCGGTGATCGAGTCGCCCCCCGAGCCGAAGATGCTGGTGGCCCCACTGCCGGCGATGACCGTTTGATTGCTTCCCGAGGTGATCAAGACGGTCCCAGTATTGCCGGTCAGGTCGATAAAGCTGGGGCTGATGCCGGTGATTGCGAGGTTAGCGTTGCCGGCGGCCGCGGTGACCGTCGTGCCGACTCCGCCGAATATCGTGTAATTCCCCGCCGACGGCGCGACGACGAATGCGCCGAACGAGACGATCTGCGCCGTCGTCGAGGCGGTCGCGTCCGCGGCGCCGACGATCGTGGCGTCGACGCCGCCTCGCACCGTGTAAGCGCCGGTGCCGCCGACAACCGATTCCCCGCCGCGACCAACGAGCAAGAGTTGATTGCCGCTGCCGCCGATCAGCGTGTCAGCAAAGGCCCCCTGCACCGTCTGGTTGCCCGAGTTGAGCTGGATCAGCGCCGGGGTGTTGTCGCCGGTGATCGAGTCGGTCACCTTATAATTGCCGTCAAAGAGCTGTAGCTGGTCACCGGTCAAGAAACCGTCCACAATCGTCCCGCCGGGATCGATGACGCCCTGCTGGAAGCCGGGGCTGAGCGTCGGCAGCGGCGCGCCAAACGGCACCGAGGTGAACACTTCGATGTTCAAAGCGCCCTCGACCGGCAGGGGCGCGACCAGGTTCGTGCCGTCGTTGATGCCAAGCTGGACACTCTGGTCCGGCATCATAAAGATGAAGCGTCCACCCGAGTCCGTCGCCATTTCCATAGCTCCACGTTGTTAGACGCATCCGGCGGATGACGGCGCGGCCGGCTCAGTCCAACGTCAGCAGGCGGCCGTGGCCGGGGATTGGCTGGCGGACGCCGCAGCGGCGCAGGGCGTGCCACATCATCGCCGAGGCGCTCGATATCACCGGCTTGCGCAGATCGTGTTCGAGCATGTCGAGCACCGCCACGGTCGGCATCCCGGTGCCGCTGAGGAACACCGCCTCGGCTTCGGGCACATCGACGTCGCGGGCGAGGCGGTAGGCGCGCTCGGCGGTCTCGTCGTAGATGTTGGCGACCCCCTTCAGATTGTCCGATTTGACGACGGTGAAGCCGTGCGCTTCGAGGTGCGCGCGGCCCTGCGCCGTCGTTTCGGCCGAATAGGGCGCGCCGAGCGCGACCCGCCGCACCCCGAGCCGCTCCAGCGCCGCCGCCACCGAACCGAACGCGGTGACGATGCGAATTCCGGTCGCGGCGCTCAGCCGGGCGAGCAGAGCCGCCTCGCGCTCGCGGCCGAGGTAATAGCTCGTCGCGGTATGCGCGACGACGATGATGTCCGGTTTGACCATCGCCAATAACGACACCCCGGCATCGAGGCTGTCGATCATCGCGCGGGTGCGCTGGTCCTGGTTGTCGAGCGCGCCCGGCACCCCATCGCCGGCATCCATGCGGTGGAAATGCAGCGACACGCCCGAAGGCGCGAGCGCCATCATCTCCGGTTCGATCGTCGGATTGCCCGGCGGCACCATGAACCCGAGCCTCGCCCTCCAGCCGATCATGTTCCCGCCCTCCGCTCGTCGCATCGCCGCGCGATGGCGAACTCTACCGCGTTCGGCGCCGCCCGCGACCCCACTCTCGATACGCGCCGCCAAGAACGTTGCCTCGACCAATGCACATCCTCCCTCTCCGCCCTTTAGGGGGGAGAGGGAGGGGCCCGTCGCGCAGCGATGGGAGGGTGAGGTGGGTATCGGCGAGCGCTCTGGAATCCCCCGCCTCACCCCAACCCTCTCCACCCCAGGGGGTGGAGAGGGAGTGAGTATTGCGGATCAGTTTGTGTATCGACCCACGAACCTGCTTAGACTGTACGATCTGCCTGATTGAGCGGCACAGCCTGCGGGTGGCACGGCACGAGGCGGAATGGGAAGCATGGACGATGCGGACGCGATGCGGGCGGCTTTCGAGGCGATCTACCGCGAAGACCGCTGGAGCAACGGGTCGGGTCCCGGCTCCCACCCGAACAACACGATCGAATATCGTGGGTTTCTGGCGCGCTTCATCGAGGCCAATTCGGTCGGATCGGTCACCGATCTGGGCTGCGGCGACTGGCAGTTCTCGCGCTTTATCGACTGGTCGGGGGTTCGGTATGTCGGGCTCGACGTCGTGCCGGCGATCGTCGAGCGCAACGCGCGGCTTTACCAAGCGCCCGGGATCGCGTTCCGCGTGCTGCAGTCGCTTGACGATCTGCCGGGCGGGGACCTTCTGGTCGCCAAGGAGGTGCTGCAGCATTTGCCGAACGACACCGTCGCGCGGTACCTCGCGGCGATCACCGGGCGCTACCGCTTTGCCCTGCTGACCAATGCGATCGAACCGGCCGAGCAGGCCAATCGCGATATCGGGTTCGGCGACTGGCGGCCGCTCCGTCTCGACCTGCCGCCGTTTGGCGCGCGCGGCGCGGCGGTTTTCAGCTATTTCCCGCAAAGCGGCAGCCATTTCTGGAAGAACGCCGTATTCCTGATCCTCGGCGCCGGATAGCGTGGCCGTATAGTTGGCAATCTGGCAGCGATACTCTCGGAGCAGGCAATGGCGTTTTCGCTGATCGATCAGGCGGGCAATGGCGAGGCGGCGGCGGTGCCGGTCGTCGCGGTGTCGAAGGCCGGGCTCGCGGCGTGGCGTGAAACGGCGGCCCCGGCCGAGCGCGGCTGGGTCACGGCGACCGGGTTTTCAGGTGAGGCCGGCAGGCTGGCGCTGATCCCCGACGCCGCCGGCGGGCTTGGCCGCGTGCTGGTCGGGATGGCGGAGGCCGAGGCGGCGATGTGGGCCTTCGCCGGGTTGTCCGAGACGTTGCCGCCCGGCACGTACCGGGTCGATTCCCTTCCCGAGGGCGGCGATCCCTCTCGCATCGCGCTCGGCTGGGCGCTCGGCACCTATGCCTTCAACCTGTACCGCGACAAGAAAAAAGCAGCCGGCGCGAGCCTGGTATGGCCATCGGGGACCGACCGCGGGCTGGTCGAGCGGCTGGCGTCCGCGGTATGTCTCGCCCGCGACCTGATCAACACGCCGGCCTCGGACCTCGGCCCCGCCGAGCTGGCCGAGGCGGCCGTGCAGGTCGCCGACAATGCCGGCGCGCGGCACCGTGTCATCTCGGGCGACGCGCTGATCGCCGAGAATTACCCGACGATCCACGCCGTCGGCCGGGCCAGCGATAGGGCGCCGCGGCTCGTCGACATCGTCTGGGGGGATGAGCGCGCGCCGAAAGTGACGCTGGTCGGCAAGGGCGTGTGCTTCGATACCGGCGGGCTCGACCTCAAGGCAGCGTCGGGCATGAAGATGATGAAAAAGGACATGGGCGGCGCCGCGATCGTCCTCGGGCTGGCGCAGGCGATCATGTCGGCGGGGCTCAAGGTGCGGCTGCGCGTGCTGCTGCCGCTTGTCGAAAACGCCGTATCGGGCAACGCGATGCGGCCGCTCGACATCGTCAAGACGCGCAAGGGGCTGACCGTCGAGATCGGCAATACCGACGCCGAGGGCCGCCTCATTCTGTGCGATGCGTTGGCCGAGGCGTCGACCGAAAAGCCGGCGCTCCTCATCGACATCGCGACCCTGACCGGCGCCGCGCGAGTCGCGCTCGGCCCCGAATTGGGGGCGCTGTTCTGCAATGACGATTGTTTGGCGGCCGGGCTCGTCGGCGCCGGCGCGGCCGAGGACGATCCGTTATGGCGGATGCCGCTGTGGCGGCCCTATCGGCGCCTCCTCGACAGCAAGGTCGCCGATCTGAACAATGTCTCGGACGGCCCACACGCGGGCGCCATTACCGCGGCGCTGTATCTTCAGGAATTCGTCGCACCCGGCATTCCCTGGGCGCATATCGACGTGATGGCATGGAACGCCCGCGCCCGGCCCGGCCGTCCCGAGGGCGCCGAGGCGCAGACCCTGCGCGCCCTTTACGCCCACATCGCCGAGCGGTTCGCCGCGGGGTGACCGAACGGGTGAAGGATTCCAAGCGAACCCAAAAAGACCGGCTGCAATATCATTCGCGCGTCCTTCGAGACGGCGCTCCGCGCCTCCTCAGGATGAGGATATGTCTTTGATAGAATTAGAAAGAACCTCATCCTGAGGAGCCCGCAACGCGGGCGTCTCGAAGGACGCACGGCGGCGGTCCCGGTGATCGCAGATAGATTCACAATGCGGCCCGCGACCGTTATCCGCCGGCCGTCGCCCAATCGAGGAGGCGGTCGAGGAAGGCTTGGCCGGCGGCGAGTTCGGCCCGGGTGATGTATTCGTCGGGTTTGTGCGCGACCTCGATCGAGCCCGGGCCGCAGACGATCGCCGGGATGCCGGCCTGCTGATAAAGCCCGGCTTCGGTGGCGAACGATACGGCCGTCGTCGTGTTGGCTCCGGTCAGGCGGCGGGCCAGCGCTTCGGCCGGCGACCCCGGCGCGGGCAGCAGCGGCGGCACGGCGACGACGGTTTCGGTATCGATCGATGCTTGCGGGTAGACCGCCCGCAGCCGCGGCAACAGATCGGTGGATACAAAGCGGTCGAGACGCGCCTTGAGTGCTGCCGCGTCATCGTCCGGTATGTTGCGCAAATCCCACTCGAAGCTGCATTCGCGCGCGATGATGTTGACCGCGGTGCCGCCGGCGATCGTGCCGACGCTCAGCGTCGTGTGCGGCGGGTCGAAGCCGCTGTCGGGCCGCGCCCGCCCGCGCGCCTCGGCGGCGAGGCGGCCGATCTCGGCGATGATCTCGGCGGCGGCCGAGATCGCGTTGACGCCGCGCTCGGGCGCGCTCGAATGCCCCTCGCGGCCGGTCACGCTGGTGCGGAAGAACGAACAGCCCTTCTGCCGGTTCGCCACCTGCATCGAGGTCGGCTCGCCGACGATCGCCATCAGGGGCCGCGCGATTCCGGCCGGCAGCGCGGCGATCAGCGCCGGCGCCCCCAGACACCCGGTCTCCTCGTCATGGGTGATCGCGAGATGCAGCGGGACTTTGAGCGCGCGGCCTGCCGCAAGCGGCGCCAGCGCCAGAGCGAGCGCGATGAAGCCTTTCATGTCCGCCGTGCCGCGGCCATGGAGGCGGCCGTCATGTTCGGTCAGGCGAAACGGCGCGCTGTGCCATTCCTGGCCGGCGACCGGCACGACATCGGTGTGTCCCGACAGGATGATCCCGCCCCGACCCGCCGGTCCGATCGTCGCGAACAGATTGGCTTTGCCCTCGCGGGCGCTGCTTCGGGTCGCGGCGATGCCGTAGCCGGCGAGATAATCGGCGACCCAGTCGATCAGCTCGAGGTTCGAGCGCGCGGAGGTCGTGTCGAACGCGACCAGGCGATCGAGGATCTCGATCGCCGCCCCCAATCGGGCGTCGGGCTGGGGGTCAGACGTGTTCGCCCCTCCCGCCGGCCGGGGTGCCGATCATCGACAGCACCTCGCGCCTTGTGGTCGGATCGGTGCGGAAGACCCCAAGCATCCGGCTCGTCACCATGCTGACGCCCGGCTTGTGGACCCCGCGCGTGGTCATGCATTGATGCGCCGCCTCGATCACCACCGCGACGCCCTTGGGCTGCAACACCTCGTCGAGCGTGTTGGCGATCTGGGCCGTCATCTTCTCCTGGATCTGCAGGCGCTTGGCGAAAACTTCGACAAGCCGGGCCAGCTTCGAGATGCCGACGACCCGGTTGTTGGGCAGGTAGGCGATGTGGACCTTGCCGATGATCGGCGCGATGTGATGCTCGCAATGCGATTCGAAGCGGATGTCCTTCAGCAGGACGATTTCGTCATACCCGTCCATCTCCTCGAAAGTGCGCTGCAACAGCGCCACCGGGTCGTCGTCATAGCCGCTGAAGAATTCGGCATAGGAGCGCACGACGCGGTCGGGCGTACCGAGCAGGCCCTCGCGCTGGGGGTCGTCGCCGGCCCAGCGGATCAGCGTGCGCACCGCCTCTAGCGCCTCGTCGCGGGACGGTCGGCGGCTCGAATCGGCAAAAATCGACATCTGGTCTCCCTTCTCAACAGGAGAACGGCGCCAGCGGCGCTCCCTCCCCTGTAGGGGTGCAGTTAAGTCCGGTAGTTGAATAAGTCCGGTCAGTTGAGCCGGGTCGGCTGCTGCGGCGTGTCGAGGGAAAAGGCGGGAACCCGCACGAGGAAATTCTCGCCGGCCCGCGTCTCCATCTCGTAATCGCCGACCATAAAGCCGGACGGCGTCGGCAGCGGGCAGCTGCTGGTGTACTCAAAGCTTTCACCGGGGGCGAGGACGGGCTCCTCGCCGACGACGCCGGGGCCGCGCACATCCTGCTGGCGCCCGTGGCTATCGGTGATCTGCCAATGGCGCCGGCGCAGCTGCACGGTCTCGCTGCCGCCGTTCTCGATGCGCACGTGATAGGCCCAGACATAGTGATTGTCGGTGGGCGAGGAATGCTGTTCGAGATAGAACGGGCGCACCGTGACTTTGATCGATCGGGTAATTTCGGAATACATGGCTCAGGGAACCTTGCGGTTGTGTGCCCTCGCGGGCAATCGTCCCCGAACCCGGCGCTCACAATGTCGGTGGCAAGGGGGAACCCGTCAAGGTGGAGGTCTCATCGGCGCGCTGGCTTAGATGCGCGCCATGCTAGCTCCGAGTGCGGGGGGCGAGCAGCGCCAGCACCCTCTCGTCCGGCCGGCGCGAGCCGTCGGGATTGATCGATTGGATGCACACATGGTCGGCGCCGGCGGCCCAATGCTCGTCGATGCGCTTGCGGATCGCCTGCTCGCTGCCCCAGGCGACATTGGCGTCGATGAAGCGGTCCGACCCGCCGCCCGCCAGATCGTCGTCGCCAAAGCCAAGCCGGCGCCAGTTGTTGACGTAATTGTCGAGCCGCATGTACGAGGCCAGCGCCTGGCGCGCCGCCGATCGCGCCGCGGCCGCCTCGGTTTCGAGCAGCACCCAGACTTCGGGGCATAGCAGCTTGCCGGGCCCGAGAATGCGGCGCGCCTCGGCGGTGTGCTCGGGCGGAACATTGTAGGGATGCGCGCCATCGGCAAGCTCGCCGGACAGCGCCATCATGCGCGGGCCCAGCGCGGCGACGATGGTCGGCGGGCGCTCCGGCGGGTCGGGGGCGAGATAAGGTGCGGCCAGCATCGCGTTCAGATAGGCGCGCATCGTCGTGACCGGCTTGCCGTAATCATGGCCGCGCAGCCCCGTCACCATCGGCGCGTGCGACACGCCGATGCCGAGCAGAAAGCGCCCGCCCGACTGTTCGGCGAGGGCGCGCTGGCCGTTCGCCATCGCCATCGCGTCGCGCGCGTAGATGTTCGCGATCCCCGGGGCGATGATCAGGTCGGTTGTGTTGGCGAGCAGCCACGACGAATGAACCAGCACATTGCGGCCGCGACTCTCGGGCAGCCACAACGCGGAATAGCCCCACGCTTCGACGCGGCGCGCGAACTCGGCGCCCTCGGCCGCCGTCAGCACGTCCATCGCCGCCCATACGCCCAGTTTGCCAAGCTGCATTGCCCACACTCCTACCGGCTGAGCCGAGGTATCCCGAGCCATTCTAGTCTCGCGTACCCTCGGTCGGGCAAGGCGTGGTCCGAAATTTTTTGAAAGCCAAGCCCAAGCGGCGCGAATCGGCATGGCCGCGCGGCAATCGAGCCAGGGTTGGAACGCGGCCGACGCAAAAAAAAGCCCCCGGCCGGGCTAGTCAGCCGACCGGGGCCTAATCGATTGCGTCACGGCCCGATCGGACAGGCCCTGCACGACCGCTCGCGTATGGCGGCGCCCCAAGCTGCGTCATTGCCGGGTCGCGCCCGGCAATGACGGCGAGGTCGGCCGGTTAGCGACGCCGAATCAGGCGCCGCGCGCGATTACAGATCGCCCGCGATGGTGTTGAAGATGCTGCTCAGGTTGGTGCCGACGAGCTGGAACGCGGCGATCGCGGCGACGGCGATCAAGGCGGCGATCAGGCCGTATTCGATCGCGGTGGCGCCGGAATCGTCACGCAGCAAGCGGTTGAACACCGAATTCTGCTCCATCACGTGCTTGAATACGCTCATTGGAAGGCTCCTAGGTTTGTTCGGGCGACCCAAATAAAGCCCGGCCGGGATTAAGGTGCGGTTAATTCCGTTCCGTGTCGAGAAAAATTCATCCCCAACCGCAAGGCAAATTTGCGCCAAGTTTGCCGGGCTTTAGCTATAAAAGCGGATGTCGCGGGAAGGCGGCGACGCCTGATCGAGTGGGACCGCGCCACGACGATTCGCTGGCCTGGGCGACAGCCCCGCTCCTGCCCTCCAACCTCGCCTCTTGTTCGGCGTGGCGCCCGCGCGATATCAACAACGCTTCATGCCCATCCTCTTCCTCATCGTTTTTGTCGATCTCGTCGGGTTCGGACTGGTCATCCCGCTGCTGCCGTTCTACGCCGAGCGCTTCCACGCTTCGCCGCTGCAGATGACGGGCCTGTTCGCCTCCTACTCGCTGATGTCGATGCTGACCGCGCCGCTATGGGGCCGGTTGAGCGACCGCGTCGGCCGGCGGCCGGTGCTGATGACGAGCATGGCCGCCGCGGCGCTGGCTTATGTCTGGCTCGCTTTCGCCACCGAGCTGTGGATGCTGTTCGTGGCGCGCGGGTTGGCCGGCGCCTGTGCCGGTAACATCGCCGCCGCGCAAGCCTATATCGCCGATGTGACGACGCCGGAGAATCGCGCCAAGGGCATGGGGCTGATCGGCGCGGCATTCGGGCTCGGCTTCATCATCGGGCCGGCGCTGGGCGGCGTCATCGCCGGCGACGACCTCGCCACCGCCGACCTCGCGACGCCCTGCCTGATCGCCGCCGGGCTGTCGTTCACCGCTTTTGTCGGCGTCATCCTCATTTTGCCGGAAAGCCTCGCGTCGCCGGGGACATATCGCTCGCGCGGCCGGATCGCCGCCACCCGGGCGAGCTTCAGTCGGCCGGTGCTGGCGCGGCTGCTCGGTGTGTTTTTTCTGGTGACCCTCGCCTTTTCCGGCATGGAGACGATTTTCGCCTGGTGGGCCATCGCGCAATTCGGCTGGGGGCCGCGCTCGACCGGCTTTGTATTCTTTTACGTCGGGGTGTTGTCGGCGCTGATGCAGGGCGGCTTGATCGGCCCCTTGACCCGGTGGTTCGGCGAAGAACGGCTGATGCTTGCCGGGCTGGCGCTGATCGCGCTTGGGCTGTTGGTCATGCCCTTCGCGCGCGAGCTGCCGACGCTGATCGTCGCCGTCAGCGCGCTGGCGCTCGGCATGGGCGCGATGCAGCCCTCGATCAACAGCCTGATCTCGCGCAGCGCTGGGGCGGAACAGCAGGGCGAAATCATGGGGGTCGCGCAATCGGTCGGCAGCCTGTCGCGCGTCCTCGGTCCGCTGATCGCCGGAGGGCTGTTCACCGCCTTCGGCCCCAACAGCCCGTTCCTGTGGGGGGCCGTGCTGGTATTGGGCGCGTTGCTGATCGGGTGGCGGGTGCCGCGCGGCATGACCGCCGCCCTGGCGCCGCGCCCGCAACCCCCGCCGGGACCAGCCTGATGAGCCCTGCCACTATGAGCCCCTCCGCATGAGCCCCTCCGCATGAGCCCCAGAAGCGCCCGGGTGGTCGGCCGCTCGTCGGTTTCCGGTCTGCCGGAGCCTGAAGAGCGTCTCGGCGAGGGGCTGCGCGCGCTGAAGGGGCTCGGCCCCTATCTGTGGCCGCGCGATTCGCTCGAGCTGCGCGCCCGCGTGGTGCTGGCGCTGGTGCTGCTGATCGCCGGCAAGCTGGTCAACATCACGATCCCGTTCTTTTACAAGCATGCCGTCGACGCGCTCTCGATGCCCGATCCCGGCGCCCTGATCGCGGTGCCGGTCGCGGTCATCCTCGCCTATGGCGCGGCGCGGATCACCTCGCAGGGTTTCAACGAGCTGCGCAACGCGGTTTTCGCCAAGGTCGGCCAGCGCGCGGTGCGCCGGATGGCGCTGTCGACCTTCCGGCACATCCATGCGCTGTCGCTGCGCTTTCATCTCGAACGGCGCACCGGCGGTCTGGCGCGCGCGGTTGAGCGCGGCACGGCGGGCATCGAATTCCTGCTGTCGTTCATGCTGTTCAACGTCGTGCCGACGGTGTTCGAGATCGTTGTCGTCTGCGCGATCCTGTGGAAGCTCTACAGCTGGACTTTCGCGCTCGTCACGCTGGCGACGATCGTCGCGTATGTTGCCTTTACCTTCCTCGTGACCGATTGGCGCATTCGCTTCCGCCGCGAGATGAACGAGCGCAACAGCGAGGCCAACACCAAGGCGGTCGACAGCCTGCTGAACTACGAGACCGTCAAGTATTTCGCCAACGAGGCGCACGAGGCCGCGCGCTACGACCGCGCCCTGACCGCCTATGAAGGCGCCGCCGTCAAGAGCGAGACGACGCTGGCGCTGCTCAATGTCGGCCAGGGCGTAATCATCGCCATCGGGCTGATCGGGGTAATGGTCCTCGCCGCGCAGGGGGTGGCGGCCGGCACGATGACGGTCGGCGATTTCGTGCTGGTCAACGCCTACCTGCTGCAACTCTACCAGCCGCTCAACTTCCTCGGCATGGTGTATCGCAACATCAAGCAGTCGCTGACCGATCTCGAACAGATGATGGCGATCATGAAGATCGCGCCGGAGATCGAGGACCGGCCGGCGGCGCCTCCGCTCGCGGTCGGGCGCGGCACGGTCGCCTTCCGCCATGTCGATTTTTATTACGACGAACGCCGGCCGATCCTGCGGGACGTCGATTTCACGGTGCCGGCCGGCGCCACCTTTGCGATCGTCGGACCGAGCGGCGCCGGCAAGTCGACGATCGCCCGGCTGCTCTTCCGCTTCTACGACGCCAATGCCGGCGCCATCCTGATCGACGGCCAGGATCTGCGCGAGGTAACCCAGGACAGCCTCAGGCGTTCGATCGGCGTCGTGCCGCAGGACACCGTGCTGTTCAACGATACGATCTACTACAACATCGCCTATGGCCGGCCCGGCGCCGACCCGGCCGAGATCGAGGCCGCCGCCCACCTCGCGCGCATTCACGATTTTATCGCGGCATTGCCCGACGGCTACGACACGACGGTCGGCGAACGCGGCCTCAAGCTGTCGGGGGGCGAAAAACAGCGCGTCGCGATCGCGCGGGTCGTGCTGAAGGCGCCCGACATCCTGATCTTCGACGAGGCGACCTCGGCGCTCGATACGAAGACCGAGCGCGAGATACAGGCGAGCCTCGCCGAGGTCGCCATCGACCGCACCACCATCGTCATCGCGCACCGCCTGTCGACCGTCGTCGATTCCGACCAGATACTGGTGCTCGATGGCGGCCGCATCGTCGAGCGCGGCCATCATCGCGAGCTGCTCGCGCGCGGCGGCGTCTATGCGATGATGTGGGCGCGCCAGCAGGAGGCGGCCGAGCGCGAAGCGGCGCTGGCCGCGAACTGAGCGGCCCGCGGTCATCCTGGAATGAGCGTGGCCGCTGACGACCTCGTCGCCGCGCTGCGCGGCGGCAACCGGCGAGCGCTCGCCCGCGCCGTCACGCTGGTCGAATCGACCCGCCCGGACCACCGCCATCAGGCGGAAAGACTGATCGAGGCGATCCTGCCGGCGACCGGCGGCGCCACCCGCATCGGCATTTCCGGGCCGCCCGGCGCCGGCAAATCGACCCTGATCGAGCGTTTCGGGCTCGACGGCATCGCGCGCGGGCGCCGCATCGCGGTGCTGGCGGTCGACCCCGGGTCAAAACGCGGCGGCGGCGCCATTCTCGGCGACAAGACGCGGATGGCCGAGCTCGGGCGTGCCCCGGCGGCGTTCATCCGGCCCTCCTCGGCCGGCGTGGAAATGGGCGGCGTCGCGCGGCGTACCCGCGAGGCGATCCTCGTCTGCGAGGCGGCCGGCTTCGACACGGTCATCGTCGAGACGGTCGGCGCCGGCCAGGCCGAAACGAATGTCGCCGAGATGGTCGACATGTTCGTCTTGGTGCTGCCGCCGGCCGCCGGCGACGAATTGCAGGGCATCAAGCGCGGCATCGTCGAACTGGCCGACCTGATCCTGGTCAACAAGGCGGATGGCGCGTTGTTGGACCACGCGCGGCGCGCCGCCGCCGAATATGCCAACGCGATGCGCCTCATTCGCCCGGCAATTCCCGAATGGCAGGTCGCGGTGCGCGCCGTCTCGGCGCTGACCGGCAGCGGCATCGACGCCGTGTGGGACGATGTCGCGCGGTTTCGCGCCGTGCTCGAAGCGAACGGCGGTTGGCAGCATCGTCGTGCGGAGCAGGCCCGCGCCGCGCTGTGGACGGAGATCGGCGACGGCCTCGTCGAGCGGTTCCGAGCCGCGCCTGCTGTCGCCGAGCGCCTCGCCGAGATCGAGCGCGAGGTCATCGCCGGCGCCCGCACCCCCGCCGCCGCCGCGCGATTGTTGCTCGCGGCGTTTTTGGGAATCCCGCCTTTGCCGGCATGACGATCTCTCGATCGGTTGCGACCAATTTTCGTTGCGGCCAGCCGATCAATTGCCGACAACGCGCACGCCGGACCGGTTGACGCACCGGGCGAGCGGATCGTGGAGCGGCAATGACAAGGCGCAACGAAGCCGGGCACGGCGGCTGGCAATTCTGGATCGATCGGGGCGGCACGTTTACCGACATCGTCGCCCGCGCGCCCGATGGGAGCCTGTCGACCCGCAAGCTGCTGAGCCAGAACCCGGGCCGCTACCGCGACGCGGCGATCGCCGGCATCAAGATGGTGCTGGGCCTCAAGCTGGAGGCGCCGATCCCGCCCGGCATCGTCGAGGCGGTGAAGATGGGCACGACCGTGGCCACCAACGCGCTGCTCGAACGCCAAGGCGAGCGCACCCTGCTGGTGGTCAACCCCGGGTTCGCGGACGCATTGCGGATCGGCAACCAGACGCGGCCGCGCCTGTTCGATCTCGATATCCGGCTGCCGAGCATGCTGTACGAGAGCGTGGTCGAAATCGGCGGCCGGGTCGGCATCGACGGCAGCGAGATCGAGGCGCTCGATGAAGCCGACGCCGGCCGCGCCTTTGCCGAGGCGCGCGCGGCGGGCATCAGCGCCTGCGCCATCGTGCTGATGCATGCGTGGAAGTATCCGGAGCACGAGCGCCGCCTGGCCGAATTGGCGCGGGCGGCCGGGTTCGCGCAGGTCTCGGCCAGCCATCAGGTCAGCGCATTGCTGCGCCTCGTCCCGCGCGGCGACACCACCGTGGTCGACGCCTATCTCTCGCCGATCCTGCGCCGCTACGTCGACCAGGTCGCGGCCGAGCTTCAGGGCGTGCGGCTCTATTTCATGCAGTCGAGCGGCGGCCTCGCCGACGCGGCGGGCTTCCAGGGCAAGGACGCGATCCTGTCGGGTCCGGCCGGGGGCATCGTCGGCGCGGCTCGCACCGCTTCCGCCGCCGGGTTCGACCGGATCATCAGCTTCGACATGGGCGGCACCTCGACCGACGTGGCGCTTTACGCCGGCCAGTTCGAGCGCACCTTCGAGACCCAGGTGGCCGGGGTGCGCATGCGCGCCCCGATGATGGCGATCAACACCGTGGCGGCCGGCGGCGGCTCGATCCTCGATTTCGACGGGGCGCGGTTCCGCGTCGGCCCGGCCTCCGCCGGCGCCGATCCCGGGCCGGCCTCATACCGCCGCGGCGGCCCGTTGACCGTGACCGACGCCAATGTCTGCGTCGGCAAGCTTCAGCCGGCGCATTTCCCGGCGATCTTCGGCCCCGCGGCGGACCAGCCGCTCGATACCGCGGTGGTCGCGGCAAAATTCGCCGCCCTGGCCGACGAGATCGCATCCGCCACCGGCAAACCCCAGGACCCGAGGGCGGTTGCCGAAGGGTTCCTGCGCGTCGCGGTCGGGAACATGGCCAACGCGATCAAGCAGGTTTCGGTGCAGAAGGGGCACGACGCCACGCGCTTTGCGCTGCAATGCTTTGGCGGCGCCGGCGGCCAGCATGCCTGCCTGGTGGCGGACGAACTCGGCATGGAGACCGTTTTCATCCACCCCTACGCCGGGGTGCTGTCGGCCTACGGCATGGGGCTCGCGGACCAGACATTCATGCGCGAGCAGGCCGTCGAGGCGCCGTTCGCGGCGGACGAGATGGCCGGGCTGGAGGCGCTCGCCGCGCGGCTGGCGCAGGAAGCGAGGGCGGCCTTGGCAGCGCAGGGCGCCGAGCCGGAGGAGATCGAAATCCGGCACATGCTTCACCTGCGCTATCAGGGGACCGATACGGCGTTGATCGTGCCCTATGGCCCGCCCGATCGGGTCGTGCCGGTGTTTACCGAGGCGCATCGCGCGCGGTTCGGCTTTGCCACGCCCGAACGGAAACTGGTCGTCGAGGCGCTGGCGGTCGAGGCGAGCGCCGCCGGCGAGCCGGTCCGCGAGATCCGGGTGCCGCGTCGCGCCGGCGGTGGCCCTGACGCGATGGACCAGGTCGCCCTGTGGACCAGCGGCGCCGAGCATGTCGCGCCGGTGTTCGACCGCACGGGTTTGCGGGCGGGCGACCATATCGCCGGGCCGGCGCTGATCCGCGAGGCCAACGCGACCACGGTCATCGAGCCGGGATGGCGCGCCGAAGTGACCGATCTCGACCATATGCTGCTGCGCCGCGTCGAGCCGCGCGCGACACGGATGGCCGCCGGCAGTGCGACACCCGATCCGGTGCTGCTCGAGCTGTTCAACAATCTGTTCATGAACGTCGCCGAGCAGATGGGGGCGGTGCTGCAGAACACCTCGCTCAGCGTCAACATCAAGGAGCGGCTGGATTTTTCCTGCGCGGTGTTCGACGCCGAAGGCGGGCTGGTGGCCAACGCCCCGCATATCCCGATCCATTTGGGCGCAATGGGCGAAAGCGTGCAGACCGTGCTGCGGCTGCGGCGCGGCACCTTGAAGCCGGGCGACGTGGTTGCCCTCAACAACCCGTATAACGGCGGCACTCACCTGCCCGACGTGACCGTGATCACCCCGGTGTTCGACATCGCCGGGGCCGCCGGGGCCGCCGGGCGCGACATCCTGTTTTTCGTCGCCAATCGCGGGCACCACGCCGACATCGGCGGCATCACCCCGGGCTCGACGCCGCCGGTCTCGCGCACCCTCGAAGAGGAAGGCGTCGTCCTCGACAATTTCCTGTTGGTCGATGGCGGCGAATTGCGCGAGGCCGAGTTCCGCCATGTGCTGGCATCGGCGACCTACCCGGCGCGCAGCCCCGACGTCAACGTGGCCGACATCAAGGCGCAGATCGCGGCCAACGAGAAGGGCGTGCAGGAGTTGCGCGGCGTCGTTGCCCGCTTCGGCCTGGAGGTGGTGCGCGCCTATATGCATCACGTGATGGACAACGCCGAGGAGAGCGTCCGCCGGGTGATCGACCGGATCGGCGACGGCTCGTTCGCCTATACGATGGACGATTGCTCGCCGCTCCGGGTCGCCCTCACCGTCGATCACCGGGCGCGCACCGCGACGGTCGACTTCACCGGCACCGGCGCTCAGCGCGACGACAATTTCAACGCGCCGCCGGCGGTGACCCGCTCCGCGGTCCTCTATGCGCTGCGCTGCCTGGTCGGCAGCGACATTCCGCTGAACGACGGCTGCCTGAAGCCGATCCGGCTGGTGATCCCGCCCGGCACCTTTCTGTCGCCGCAGCCGGGGGCGGCGGTCGTCGCCGGCAACACCGAGACCTCGCAGGCCGTCGTCAATGCGCTGTTGGGCGCGGTCGGAGCGCTGGCGTGCAGCCAGGCGACGATGAACAACTTCATTTTCGGCGACGCGACCCGCCAATACTACGAGACGATCTGCGGCGGAGCCGGCGCCGGGCCGGGGTTCGACGGCGTCTCGGCGGTGCACACCCACATGACCAACACCCGGATGACCGACCCGGAAGTCTTGGAGCTGCGCTATCCGGTGCGGCTCGAGGCGTTTGCGATCCGTCGCGGCTCCGGCGGCGCCGGACGCTGGCGCGGCGGCGACGGTGCGGTGCGGCGGATCCGCTTTCTCGAACCGATGACCGCCGTAATCGTCTCGTCGCGCCGCAACATCGCCCCGTTCGGGCTCGCCGGCGGCGCCGATGGAGCCCTCGGCCGCCAATGGGTCGAGCGCAAAGACGGCAGCCGCCATTTGATGACCGGCACCGACAAGACCGAACTGGCGCCCGGCGATGTGTTTGTCATCGAGACGCCGGGCGGCGGTGGCTATGGTGCCCCGAACGAAAAATGAAAATGCCCAAATCTGTTCGAAGCGCCGAAGCCCTTGGGCGGGTTCGGCTGTCGCGGTCGTTTTTCATGCGCGATTTTCTCCACAGCGAGATCGCGGCGATCAACGGGATGGCCAACCTGCCCGATGATCCCGACCTCGCGATTGCCGCCGGCCGACAGCTTTGCGAGCAACTCCTCGAACCCCTGCAGGCGACATTCGGCCGGCTGGCGATCCGGTCGGCATACCGATCGCCGGAGGTCAACGCCTACGGGAACGCACATTTTCAGAGCTGCGGTTCGAATGAGCGCAACCGAGGGCGGCATATCTGGGACCAGCGCAGCCAAGACGGCGGCATCGGAGCGATGACCAGTGTGGTCGTGCCGTGGCTGGTCGACCGCCTGGACCAAGGCATCACCTGGCAGGCGATGGCGTGGTGGATCCACGACCATCTGCCCTACAGCGAGCTGCAATTCTTCCCGAAGCTCGCCGCCTTCAATATCGGCTGGCACGAGCGGCCCCGCCGCCGCATATCCAGTTTCATTGCGCCGCGCGGTCTGCTGACGAAACCCGGGATGCCGAACCAAAATGGCGACCACAGCGACCAGTATCGCGGGTTCCCGGCGCTCGCTGTCCCGGAAAATTGCCTGCCCTAAGCAGGGATTCGTTGAATGAGACACACATGCCCGTCATGCCCGGCCTTGTGCCGGGCATCCACGTCTTCGGACATCTACTGGCGCAAAATCGTGGATGACCGGGACAAGCCCGGCCATGACGACAGGGGGCAGATCGATGAATTGTGACACGATCAAGTGAACTCTGCTTAGTTGATCAGCCCATAGAACTTGCCGGCGTTCTCGCAGGTGATTTTATGGGTTATGTCAGCCGGCAGATGGCCGAACTGCTTTGCGATGTATTCTGACGAATCCGGCCAGATGCCGTCGGGATGCGGGTAATCGGAGCCCCACATCAGGGTCTCGACGCCCATATCCTCGATCAGCTTGGTGCCGATGCGGTCGAATTGGAACGTCGCACGGCATTGCCGACGCCAGTATTCGCTGGGCAGCAGCTTCAGCTTAATCTCGCGGTATTGATCCTGATACTCGTAGTCCATGCGGTCGAGCACGTACGGGATCCAGCCGATGCCGCTCTCGCCGAACACGACGCGCAAGTTCGGGAAGCGCTCGAACACCGCCGCGCCCACCAGCGCGGTCAGGATATTGCCCAGCGTCATTTGGAACAGGCAGATGCTGCTGTAGCGCAGCGCCAGCAGCGATTCGCCTTTGACTTCCGCCCGCAGCTTCGGATCGACCGACGGGAACGTGTGGAAATGCAGCGGCAGCTGCGTCTCGTTGATCGCCTGCCAGAGCGAGTTCCAGCTCGGATGCCACATCGGCTGCATATCCCACGAGCAGGATAGCTCGACGCCCTTCACCCCCAATTTGGCGACACGGTGCACCTCTGTCGCCGCCGCCTCGACATCGCCGTACGGCAGGCAGGCGAGGCCGATCATGCGATCGGGGTAGTGCTTGCAGAAATCGATGATGAAATCGTTGTAGATGCGCAGCATCTCGGCCGAGGCCTCGGCATCGCTGAGCTTCGCCGCGGCGGCAAGCACGCCGTAGATGACCTCGGCGTCGACGCCGTCGCGGTCGAGTTCCTTCGCGCGCAGATCCGGGTCGCCCGGACGGCGAATTCCCTTCAAGCCGTCTTCGTAAAGACCGGCTTCCGCCATGCGGTCGGCCCGATGCTGCTTGCCGGGTTCGTAGAGGCGTCCGGCTGATCCGACGCCGCCGACCAGGCCGAACGAGGCGCCATTCTTGGCGACCCACTCCTTGCCGTTCGGCCCCTCGGTGACGAACGGCATGCGGTCTTTGAGGTCCCGCGGCGCCTGCGAGGTGAACAGATCGGGCGGCAGCCAGATCATGTCGAGATGGCAATCGGCCGAGATGCGTCGGTACTGCATGTTGTTGTCCCCTATCGATCACAAAATTGGCGCGGCCTCTACTCTATCATGAGTCGCCGGCCGTGGCTCAGCAGCACATGTCCTCGCCCGCTCCCGCTCATGATGTCGCGAGCCGGCGCTGATAGACGGATGTGTGCGCATAGGCGGCGGCGAGAAGCGGCGTCGCGATGCCCGCTTTTCCGCCGCGCGCGAGCAGGTCGCCAATGATCTGATCGGCCTCGATCGGGCTGCCCTGCTGGAGATCGCGAAACATCGACGGACTTTGTGTCGAGCCCGGCGTCGTCAGCGTCGTCCGCGCGCCCTCGACGAATGCCGGCTTCGGCGCCTGGCCGACGGCGCTGACCACGCTGACAACCTCATCGAGAAAGCCCAGGATGAATGCCGCGCCGCCGGGCGCCGCCACCACCTCGCCGATATTTCCGCGCATCAGGCAGGTTGATCCCGCCAATCGTCGCGAGCAGTGTCCATTTTTCCCACATTTCGTAGTCGATCGAGCGCGACAGCCGAGCATCGAACCCGGCGCCTTGCATGAAAGCGTCGAGTTCCTCCATCCGCGGCGAGACCGAGCCATCGCTCTCGCCATAGGCGAGTTCCTGAAAATTCGCGAGCTGTACGATCCGACCGGCTGAATCGATGGTGCTCGCGACCTTGCAGACACCGCCGGCAACCGCCTGCTTGCCGAAGCGCTCCTCCAGTATGTCAACGTGGCGCATGCCGTTCAGCATCGGGATGATCGTCGTGTCCGGCCCGACGGCGACGGTGAAATCCTTGATCGCCGCATCGAGCGAATAGGCTTTCACCGCCAGCAGCACGGCATCGTAAGGCGCATCGATGTCATCCGCGGTGACGAGCTTCGGCCGCACTGTGACGTCACCGTGTGGGCTGACGATCTGCAGGCCGCCTGCCTGGAGCTGGGCCGCGCGCCGCGGACGCACCAGGAAAGTCACGTCCCGTCCGGCCTGGGCCAGGCGTCCGCCGAAATACCCGCCGGTCGAGCCGGCTCCAACCACCAAGAGACGCATGTCGCTCTTTCCTTTGCTGTGTCTGTCAGCTCGCGCAGCGAGCCTCGCGGCGCCCGCTCGTATTTATTCCCGCAGCATGGCGACGACCTGTTCGAGACGCCGGATGCGCGCGTACATTTTCATCGCCTTGTCGAGGCTGTAGGCCTGGGCAGCCGCGTCGCCGCTCCAACAGCATTCCCGCACCACGATGGATGCGATGTCGAAATTGAAGGCCTCGCGGACGCTCGTCTCGACGCCGCGATTGGTGGCGCCGCCGCCGATGATAACGGTGTCGCGCCGCAGCATGTGCAGCAGCTCGGCGACGCCCGTCCCATAGAAGGCGCTCGGCCGGCGCTTGAGGAAGACGTAATCCGAGGGGCCCGGCGCGATCTCGTCCGGGAAGCCGGCCTCGGCCGTGCCCTCGACACCGTTGGTGAGCGGCGGCACGCCGGTTTCCGCCGAAAGGTCGGTCGGCAGCAAGACGACATCGGCGCCATCGGCACGGCTAACGGGCGTCGTGTAGATCACCGGCACGCCCACCGCCCGCGCGGCCGCGATCATCTGCACCCAGGCATCGAGCACGGGTCGCATCGCCGCCCGGCGTGCCGGATCCGACGGAGTCAGCGCGCGCCGGCAGACGTCGTACGCGATCAGCGCCGTCCGGCGCCGATCGATGCGTTCGGGTTCGGGCATCGCAACCTCCTCTTTTCCAAGGGGCATGAGCCTAACCCCTCAGCGGACGAAATCAATCGGCTCGGTGACGGAAAGCAGATCGGCGGGATACTTTGCGCCGGGATGCTTTGCGGCGGGCCGCGGTCGGGTTAAGCTGCCGGACAACTTAGGGAGGACACGCCCATGATCGACATGCATGCCCATTGGAGGCCCGCCGAAGTCGCCGACGCCCTGCGCGCCCGAACCAGGGAACCGCGCATCCTGCGCAACCCGGACGGCGTCGAGGTGCTGAAGGCCGCACGGATGGGCGACGCGCCGCTCGCCGAGGCTTTCGACGACGTCGATTTCCACCTCGAGCGAATGGACCGCCAGGGCGTCGAGGTCAGCGTGCTGTCGCTGCAGGGGTCGTTCTGCTGGGTCGAGGCCCAGCCGCTGGACGTGTCGGGGCCGCTGTGCCGGACCATCAACGACCGGCTGTCGGCGATTTGCGAGGAGCATCCCGGCCGCTTCGCCGCCTTTGCCGCGCTGCCGCTGACGGATATTTCCGCCGCCGCCGCCGAACTCGAGCGGGCGCTCGCGCTGCCGGGCATGATCGGCGCGCAGATACCGGGCAACGCCTTCCTGACACGCGATGACGCCGAAGCGATGCGTCCGCTGATGGAAGTCGCGAACCGCCACCGCGCGGTGCTCTTCATCCATCACGGCCCACGGCCGGGCGATTCTTTCCCCAAGGTCGCGGGCGACACCGACAATTCGCGCCGCCGCAACGGCACGCTCGACATGCAGGCGAGCCTCTCTTCGGTGATGGTGACGCTGTCTCTGACCGACTACCTCGCGCCCTACCCCGATTTGACGATCCAGGTCCACAATCTGGGCGGCAACATTCCCTACGAAGTCGAGCGCATGGACCACCGCTCCCTACTCGACACGCCAACCGAGGAGCTGCCGTCGTCGCGTTTCCGGAAGGCGAAGGTGTACGTCGATTGCAACTCGTTCGGCCCGCGCGCGATCGAGGCGGCCGTGAGCCTGTACGGCGCCGAGCGCATCGTGTGCGGCACCGACGGCAGCGCGTTCGGCGTTGACTGGACCCGGAAGGCGCTCGCGGACGCGCAGATCGGCGAGGAAGCGCGCGAGCAGATCCTGCACCGCAATGCTGCTGCGATGCTCGCCCGCGTCGTAAAGACCGCGCGGCGCGAAAGCGCCGCCGCCTAGAGCACGCTCACTTAGGGTCGGAGCACCCTCGATCCGTCATTCCCGCGAAAGCGGGAATGACGATCAGCGCCGAAGAGGGCTCCCCAGCCTGATCCGAGACCCTCCTCGCCCTAGCCTCACGGCAGCGGCTCGAACAGGCGCTCCAGATCGACCGTGTCGAGCAGCGGCCCGGCGGCCTCGCGCTCGTCGAGGATGCCCGATGCAAGCGCGCGCTTGCGATCCTGCAGTTCGATCATGCGCTCCTCGACCGTGCTCTGCGTCACCAGCTTGTAGACGAATACCGGCTTGTCCTGGCCGATCCGGTGGGCGCGATCGGTGGCCTGGGTCTCGACCGCCGGGTTCCACCATGGATCGTAATGGATCACCGTATCGGCCGCGGTCAGGTTGAGCCCGGTGCCGCCGGCGCGCAGGCTGATCAGGAACAGCGGGACCTCGCCGTTCTGAAAGCGCCGAACCGGGGCGGTGCGGTCTTTCGTGTCGCCGCGCAATTCGACGAAATCGATCCCGGCCTCCACCAGTTCCGGCTTGATCAGGTCGAGCATGCTGGTGAATTGCGAAAACAACAGGATGCGTCTGCCGTCCTCGATCAGCGCCGGCAGCATCTCCATCAAATGCGTCAGCTTGGCGCTCGATGTGACCTTGCGCGCCGCGGCGAGCTTGACAAGGCGCGGGTCGCAACAGACCTGGCGCAGCTTCAACAGCGCGTCGAGGATCACGATATGGCTGCGGGCAAAGCCCTTGGCGGCGACCTCCTGGCGCACCTTTTCGTGCATCGCGAGGCGCACGGTTTCGTAGAGATCGCGCTGCGGCCCCGACAATTCGAGCGGGCTGACGATCTCGCTCTTGGGCGGCAGCTCGGGGGCCACAAGGGCCTTGGTCCGGCGCAGCAGGAACGGCTTCAGCCGCGCCGCCAGGACGCTCCGGCGCTCGCCGTCGCCGCGCTTCTCGATCGGGGTGCGGAACACCCGCCCGAAGCGCTTCGCATCGCCGAGCAGGCCCGGCATCAGAAACGCGAATTGCGACCATAATTCGCCCAGATGGTTCTCGACCGGCGTGCCGGTCAGACACAACCGGTGCCGCGCCTGGAGCTGACAGGCGAGCTGGGTGGCCTTGGTCGCCGCGTTCTTGATCGCCTGGGCTTCGTCGAGCACCGCCAGATGCCATTCGACCGCCAGCAGCCGGTCGGCGTCGCGCGGCAGCAGCGCGTAGGTCGTCAGCACCAGGTCGCTGTCGGCGATCGCGCCGAAGCGGCTGGCGCGATCGGAACCGTGCAGCGACAGGACCCGCAGCTCCGGCGCGAGACGCGCCGCCTCGGCGCACCAGTTCGGCACGACGCTGGTCGGACAGACCACCAAGCATGGCCGGTCGAGCCGCCCCTCGCGCTTTTCGACGAGGATATGGGCCAGCGTCTGCACGGTTTTGCCGAGACCCATATCGTCGGCGAGGATGCCGCCGAGCTCGAATTCGCGCAGGAACTGCAGCCAGTCGAGCCCGTGCTGCTGATAGCCGCGCAACTGGGTCCGCAACCCGGCCGGCGGCGCGACCGGTTCGATCCGCGAGAACGCCTGCAGCCGCTCGGCCAGCGCGCGCAGCCGCTCGCCGCCGAGCCAGCGCAGCCGGGTCGCCTGTTCGATCGCGGCGAGCGCGGAGGCTTCCCCGGCCGAGATCGAGAGGGTGCCGCCGGGCGACAGGCTTCGCGGATCGTACAGCTCGACGAGGGTCCCGAGGATCGCCTTGGTGCGTTCGAGCGGGAGCGCGATATGCCTTCCATCGGCCAGCTGGCCGAACACCACCCCATTATGGGCGAGGGCATCGAGGCTGCCCTCCGCGCCGAGGTTGCGCACCCGCCGCAGCAGCGAGGTCAGCACCGGCAGCAGCGACACTCGCTCGCCGGCGATGTCGACCCCGAGGTCGAGCGAGAACCACCAGCCGCTCCCCTCGGTCAGCGCCGCGTTCCACTCGCCGCCGGCGTCGACGACGCGCTGACGGAAACTGTCGTCGATCTCGACGTGCCAGCCGTCCCGTTCCAATGCCGGGACCGCTTCGTAGAGAAAGCCGGCCCAAGACGCCGAATCGTCGGGGAAGCCGAGCGCGATCAGCTTGCCTTCGCCCTTCGCTTTCGTGAACTCGGCCGCCGGCTGGAGCCCCAACCCGATCAACCGGGCGTGCGCCGCGCGCTCGGCGGCGATGTGGCGCCGGCGCACCAGCACCCGTCCGTCCACGACCCGGCGCAGCTCATGCGGGGACGATGCCGGATCGATGATGGTCCCGTCATAATCGTAACCCAGCAGGGCGAGGTCGATCAAATCGTCCGGGCGAGCGCGGCCATAGGCATACCGCCAGGCGCGCTTGCGGTTGACCAGACGCAGCACCGGGATCGGCGGATCGGCCCGAACCTCCTCGATCACATCGGTGCGCGGTCCCGGCAGGTCGAGGCCCGCGAAGTCATGCGCCAGGGCGGCGGCCAGGGCGGCGGCCTGGCTCGGCGCAACCGGCGGCGCCCGCAGAAAACCGGTGACGATTTCCGCCGGCAGCGCGAAATCGATCGGCCCGGCGATATTGCGCGTTGGATCGACATACCACGGCGCGACGCACGGCAAGATTTCGGCCGCTCCCTCCCCGGCCGGCTCCCCGGCAACCGCCACCTCGACGGTCTGGTTGCCGTCCTTGTCGAGGCGCCAGGCAAAGCCCCCGGGCCGGGCCGGGCCAAGGGTCAGCGGCGGTGCGTTGATGTCGCGCCAACAGCAGCGCCCGGTGGCGAGCAGGCGTTGCATCAAAAGGCGCATGATCGCCGGGTCGTCCGGGAGCGCCGACGCGCTCCAATACGCGTTGCGCATCAGCCGCGCGATCAGCCGGTCGTCCGGCTGGACGTATCCCGCCCGGTTGCTTTCGATATCCCTTAGCGCGCCGCTGCGCCCGGCGCCGTAGCGTCCCGATTTGAGCGGGCGGGTAATGCGCGCGTCGAGCGTGAAGGAGCCGCCCGCTTTGTTCGGCCGGTCGAGCCGGTAGATCAGCGTTTCGGCGGTGGCGGCGGCATCGGCGAGGTGGCGCGGCAATTGCGCGAGCCAGGCGCCGAGCGGTCCGGCCAACGGGTCGACCGGCTTCCCGGCGAACCCAGCGGGCGGCGTTTCGATCGCTTGCAGCAGGACCGCGGCGACGTGCTTGCAGTTCCAGCCAATCGGGCAGCTGCAGCGCCCCAGAAGCCTGACGCGCCGGCGTCCCTGGATCTCGACGATGACCCGATAAGGAATGGGCGCCGTACCCTCGACCTCGGCGACAAGCCGGGCGCCATCGCCCCCGCCATCGTTCTCAGCGCGCAGATCGCGGACCGCGCCGCGCAGGTGATAGCTGCGACCCTTTTCGAGTTCGCCGGGGACACAGCGGCGGATGTCGGTCTCGTCGAACGGCAGTTGGGCACCGACACCCGATGGAAGCAAATCGTGCAGGGGAAGCCTCCGTTCCGATAGGGGCGAGTCGGTTCAAGCGCGATCCCGCTGTCAAGCGCGGCCCACCCGCATTGACGCAACAAGGCCTGCGTCCCATGCTGCGCCGCGCCGGTTGCGGCAGCCGCCCGAATCGCCGGGAGCGATCGATGGACCATCATTTCGAGACGGTGCGGGTCGAGGACAAGGGCGACGGTCTCGTCCTGCTGACCCTCAACCGGCCGCAAGCCGCCAATGCGATGAACACGCAGATGGGACATGACCTGCTGGCATTCTTCGACGCGGTCAACGCCGATCCGCTGGCCTATCGCGCTGTCGTCGTGACCGGCGCCGGGGACAAGGCCTTCTGCGCCGGCGGCGATCTGAAGGAACGCCAGGGCATGACCGACGCGGTCTGGCAGGCGCAGCATTTGTTGTTCGAGCGGATGATCCGCGCGTTTATCGGCTGTCCGGTGCCGGTCATCGGCGCGATCAACGGCGCCGCCTATGCCGGAGGGTGCGAATTGGCGCTGTGCTGCGATTTTCTGTATGCCGCCGAGAGCGCGCGTTTCGCGCTGACCGAGGTGACGCTCGGCATCATGCCGGGCGCTGGCGGCACGCAGAACCTGCCGCGCGCGGTCGGCGAGCGGCGCGCCAAGGAGATCATCCTGACCGGGCGGCCGTTCTCGGCGCAGGACGCGTTGGACTGGGGCATGGTCAACCGGCTCTGCGCCGCCGACCGCCTCGTCGACGAGACCCTCGAAACGGCGCGCCGCATTGCCGACAACGCGCCGATATCGGTGCGCCAGGCCAAGCATTCGATCCATTACGGGCTGCAGATGGATTTGGGCAGCGCGATGATGTTCGAGATCGAGGCCTATAACCGCATGGTCGCGACCGAAGACCGCCGCGAAGGCATCGCCTCGTTCAACGAAAAGCGCAAGCCGCGGTTTATGGGGCGGTGATGAAAAACCCCCACCCAACCCTCCCCCGCTTGCGGGGGAGGGCTATGACCAGTTCCGCGAGGGTCGGGGCAAGGCTATGACGAGTACCATCGCACTCCCTCCCCCGCAAGCGGGGGAGGGTTGGGGTGGGGGTAATGACGATAGGCGTGGAGGAATAAAATGGACGGCGATCTGGTGAACCGTACGCAGTCGGCCGAGTTGACGCGGCTGCTAGCCGAACAGGCGAGCGCGGTCACGTATGATGCGCTGCCCGAACCGGTGCGGGCGCTGGCGCGGCAATGCGTGCTCGATTATTGCGGCGTGGCGCTGGCCGGAGCCGACGACCCGCTCGCCCATATCCTGCTCGACGAACTGGCCGAGGCCGGCGGCGCCGCCCAGGCCAGCGTCATCGGCCACAACGCGCGGCTGCCGGTGCTGTCGGCAGCGCTGATCAACGGCGCGATCGGCCACGCGCTCGATTACGACGACGTCAACCTCTCGATGCCCGGCCACCCCTCGGTCGCGATCCTGCCCGGCTTGTTGGCGCTGGCCGAACAGCGGCAAAGCTCCGGCCGCGAGGTGATCGCCGCCTTTGTCGCCGGCTACGAGACCGCCTGCCGCATCGGCTCGACGCTGCGGCCGGGCCATTACAACAGGGGCTTTCACGCGACCGGCACGGTCGGCGTCTTCGGCGCCGCGGCGGCCTGCGCGCGCCTGCTCGGCCTCGACGCCGAGGCGACGGCGCGCGCGCTCGGCATCGCCGGGACTCAAGCCGCCGGGCTCAAATCGCAATTCGGCACGATGTGCAAACCGTTCCATGCCGGCAAGGCGTCGCAGAGCGGGCTGTTGGCGGCGCGGCTCGCGGCGCGCGGGTTTTCGAGCCGCCCCGACCTCGTCGAATGCGAACAGGGTTTCGCGCTGACGCACGGCCCCGATTTCCACCCCGAGAAGGCGCTCGCCGACCCGCCGCATGGGTTCCACATCTTCGCCAATCTGTTCAAGTACCATGCCGCCTGCTACCTGACGCACGGGCCGATCGAGAGCGCCCGGTCGGTGCGCCAGCAGGCGGCGCGCGAGCGGCACGGCATCGTCCCCGAGCAGATCGCGGACGTGATTCTGCGGCTCGACCGGAGCTGCGCGATGGTGTGCAACATCCCGGCGCCGACCGACGGGCTCGAAGCCAAGTTCAGCCTGCGCCAGACCGTGGCGATGGCATTGTCGGGCGTCGATACCGCGAGCCTTGCCGCCTACAGCACCGCCACCGCGACCGACCCGGCGCTGGTCGCATTGCGCGACAAGGTCACGCTCGACTTCCAGGACGACTGGCCGCAGGCCGCCGCCGAGATCGAGGTCGCGCTGAACGACGGGCGGGTGCTGCGGGCGCGCCACGACGCCGGCATCCCCTGCGCCGACATCGCCGCGCAAGGCGAGCGGCTCGCCGCCAAGTTCGACGCGCTGGCCGAGCCGGCGCTGGGCGCCGCCCGCGCCCACGAGTTGCGCCAAGTCATCGAAACGCTCGACAAACTGCCTGATGCCGGTGCGATTGCCCGTCTGGCCGCCGCCTAGACTGTCATTGCGAGGAGCGCAGCGACGCGGCAATCTCGTCGGGATGCCCCTATCGGCGCGCGATTGCGTCGCTGCGCTCGCAATGACAGGGTCTAAACAGGAAATTCCTCGTAGGAGACAACGATGTCCGATTACCCGCTGCCCACCAGCAACCCGCAAAGCCTCGGCTTCGCGTTGAAGCCGCTCGAGCATCTCGATCGGCTGATCCGCGAGCATATCGAAGAGAGCCGCTATCCCGGCGCGCAGATCGCGCTCGCGCGGCATGGTCAATTGGCGCTGTTCCGCTCCTATGGCGAGGCGAAGACCGAGGGCGGACGGCAGCCGGCGAGCGGCGACACGCTGTTCCTGCTGTTCAGCCAAACCAAGGTGCTGACCAGCGCGGCGGTGTGGACGCTGGTCGAGGAAGGCCGCCTGTCGTTCATGGACAAGATCAGCGACCACCTGCCGGAATTCGCCGCCCGCGGCAAAGGCGACATCACCCTGCAGCAGGTCATGACGCACCAGGGCGGGTTCCCCTCCGGCGACGTCAGCCAGGAAAGCTGGACCGACCATGCCCGGATGCGCGCCGAAGTGTGCGGCTTCTCGCTCGACTGGACCCCAGGCACCCGCCTGCAATATCACGCGCGCGCCGCGCATCTGACCCAGGCGATGGTGATCGAGGCGGTGACCGGCTGGGATTACCGCGAGGTGATCCGCGACCGGGTGCTGGCGCCGCTCGGCTTGGCCAACGACATCTTTGTCGGCGTTCCCTCCAGCGAGCAGGCGCGGTGTGCCGACACCTACGCGCCCGAGCCGCGCGACAACTCGGCGGAATTCAAGGCCGCCGGGCTGCCGAGCGGCGGCGGCTATGCGACGGCCCGCGGCATGGCGGCGTTCTACCAGACGCTGCTGGGCGGCGGCCGGCTCGGCGATGTGCGGCTGTTGTCGCCGCGGCTCGTCGCCTACGTGACGCGCAACCATACCGGCGAGCGCGGCGACGACCAGATGGGGGGCATCCCGATGCATCGCGGTCTCGGGCCGCATGTCCGCGGCGACAGCGACAAGATCCGCGGGCTCGGCACGCTGGCCGCACCCGCGACGTTCGGGCATGGCGGCGCCGGCACGTCCTATTCCTGGGCCGATCCGACCAGCGGCGTGTCGTTCACCTACATCACCAACTTCGTGGCGCCCGATCCCTGGCATTCGGCCCGCCTCGACCGCATCGCCAATCTGGTGCACGCCGCGATCGACTGAGCTTGGATAAACCCCCACCCTCCCGCGCCTGCGGCGCGGGTCCCTCCCTCCCCCGCTTGCGGAGGAGGGGCTCTCAGGTTACGGCGCGCCCCCTCCCCGCTTGAGGAGTCCAGGTTACGGCGCGCTCCCCTCCCCGCTTGGGGAGTTCAGGTTACGGCGCGCTCCCTCCCGCTTGGGGGAGTTCAGGTTACGGCGCGCTCCCTCCCCCGCAAGCGGGGGAGGGTTGGGGTGGGGGCTTTAGGGCTCGATGCAAGATTTGGTTGTCGACAAGATCGTCGCTTACCTGAGGCAGGTGTCAGACGGCGCGCTGCCCGCCGCGGCGCGCAGCGTGGCGAAGACCTTCATCGCCGACTCGCTCGGCGTCGGCGTCGCCGGCGCCGAGGCGCCGTGGCGCCCTGAGGTACTCGACATGGCGGCGTCCTCGGGCGGCGCGGCCGAGGCGAACGTGTGGGGCAGCGGCGAGCGCCTGCCGCTCGGCCAAGCCGCGATGGTCAACGGCTATCAGATGCACGCCCTCGAATTCGACTGTGTTTACGAGGGCGCGGTCGTGCACGCGATGTCGGCGGTGTTGCCGGCATTGCTCGGCTGGGCCGAACGCCAGGGGAGCATGTTTGGCGGCATCTCGGGCGAGCAGCTGTTGCGCGCGGTCGCGGCCGGGATCGACGTCGCGGTGACGCTCGGCCTGTGCTCGCGCCCGCCGATGAGGTTTTTTCGGCCGGCCAATTGCAGCGGCTTTGGCGCGGTGGCCGGGCTCGCCGTTCTGGCGCGGCTCGACGAGGCGCAGACTCGCGACGCGCTCGGGATCTATTACGGACAATGCGCCGGCACGATGCAGGCGCATATCGAGGCGACGCCGCAATTGGCGATGCAGATGGGGTTCGCGGCGCGCGCTGCGGTGACCGCAGTCGAGTTGGCGCGGCGCGGCATGCCCGGACCGCGCGCGCCGATTTCCGGCCCGTTCGGCTATTTCGCGCTGTTCGACGGCGCCGCCGACCCGGCCCCGTTCAACGAACTCGGCCTCTCCTGGCGGATCTGCGAATTGAGCCACAAGCCGTTCCCGTCGGGCCGCGCGACGCATGGCGGGATCGACGGGCTGCGGCGTCTGATCGCGGCGCATGGCATCGCTGCCGACTCGGTGCGGGCCGGGCGTTTCACGGTGCCGCCGCTGACTCATCGGCTGGTCGGCCGCCCGCCGCAAGAGGGCATGACCGGCGCCTATGCGCGGCTCTGCCTTAGCTATGTCGGCGCGGTGTGCTTGCGGCGCGGGACGATCGGAATCGATGATTTTGCCGACGCGGCGATGGCCGACCCCGCGACGCTGGCGCTCGCCCGCCGCCTTGCCGTGATCGCCGACGGCAACCCCGACCCCAACGCGCTGCTGCCGCAACGGGTCGAACTCGATCTCGCCGATGGACGCACAATCGCCTGCGATGTCGCCGAAGTTCTCGGCAGCCCGACCCGTCCGCTATCGCCCGACGCCGCCCGCAGCAAATTCGAAATGTGCTGCCGGTTGCTCCCGGATCGCGGCGCGGCGCTGTGGAATGGCGTCGCCGCGCTCGAAACCGGCGGCGCCGCGACGCTTGCGAGAATGACCGCTCCGCCCGATCAGCGCGCCGGCGCCCCGCTCAACGCCTCGGCAATCGCCACATAGGCCGGTTTCGGCGCGTAATCGGTATCGAACGGCAAGGGGCGCGGCTTTAGCCCGTCGGCGCGCTTTGTCTGGGGATAGCGGTCGGTGGTGATCCAGCTGTCGCGGTCGGAGAGGCCCCAGGTGATCACCGCCTTGACCGCCCGGTTGGCCAGCGCAACGTCGAGATAACGGCGATAGGCCGCGGCGACCTGCGCATCGCGGCGCGCGATGTCGGAGGGTGCGCCGCGATCGATGACATCGAGTTCGGTAATCATGATGTCGAGGCCGCGGTCGGTCAGCTCGCGCAGCACACCCTCGAACACCTTCTCGTCGAAATGGGGCATCTTCTCGGTTTCCAAATGCCCTTGCAGCCCGACCATATCGATCGGGACGCCGCGCTTGCGGAAGCCGTCGAGCAGCTCCAACAGCGTTCGCCGCTTCTGCCGGTGCCATGGCAGATCGAGTTCCACGTCGAAATCGTTGTAGACGAGCCGCGCCTTCGGGTCGGCCTCGCGCGCCGCGCGGAACGCGATATCGAGGTACTCGGGACCGACCAGATCGAGAAAGGCGGTAGGGCGGAGTCCGTCCGGGCGACCGAGATCGGGCCTGATCGCCTCGTTGACGACATCCCACGAGTGCATCCGGCCGGCGAAATGCCGGCATATCCTGGCGATGTGATCGGTCATCGCCCGGGTCGCGTCGGCGCGATCGCCGAGCTTCTTGAACCATCCCGGCGCATGCTCGCCCCATACCAGAGCATGCCCGCGATATTTCATGTCGTGGGCTTCGGCCCAGGCGCGATCGGCATCGACCTGCGCGAATTCGTAGACGCCGCGGCTGGGCTCCACGTAATCCCAATGCATCGCACGGCTGACGAACAGATTGCATTCGCGCGCCGCCATGTCGGCCAGCGCGCGGTCCTTGCCGAGCGCCGATCCGCGGATCATCGCGCCGAACAGGAGGCCCTTCGACGCCGCGATCCGGCGCAGCCCGGCAATCGGCGCGGCTTGTGCTGGCGCCGGCGCGACGAGCGCCGCCTGCGAGGCGGCGAGCAGAAACTGCCGGCGAGACAGCAACGAAACGGTCCCTATTTGATTTCGGCCGATGCCGCCGGCCGCTTGCCGGGTCTGCCGAGGCGGCGGCGTTCGAGCGTGGCGCGGATTCCGATGTCGAACTGCTCCACCATCGTTTCCATGCGCAAGCCCTGGCGGGCGTCGAGGGCGCCGCCGGCGAGCCTGGCCTGGCATTCGGGCGAATCGGCCAAGCGAGCGAGCGCGGCGGCGAACTCCGCGGCGCCGCCCCGCACGATCATGCCGTTTTCGCCGTCGACGATGTATTCGATCTCGGGGCCGTGCAGCTCGTTGTCGCCGGTGATCATCGGCCTTCCATGCGCGAAGGCATGGTTGACCGCGAGACCGACCGCGCCCGGAATGACCGCCGCCGCGGCGATTCTCAGCGCGCATGCGACCGCCTCGTTGGCCGGCAGCGCGCCGAGGAAATGCACCTCGGGGACATCCGCCGCCATTTCCTTGAGGTCCGCCTCGAGTGGGCCGCTGCCGATAATCAAGGCCTCGACCGGCTTCGCGGTGGTGCGGTCGCGTGCGATCCGGCGCACCGCCTCGATCAGCAGATCGACGCGCTTGAACTCGACGAGCCGGCCGAGATAGACGAATATGGTCGAATCGGGCCGCACCCCAAGTTCGGCGCGGATCTGTTCGGGCTCCCGCTGTTGCACCGCATCGTAGAGGCGCAGCTGCTCGGTCATGTCGATCGTGTTCTGCAACACGAAGATGCGATCGGGCGGATAGCCGATTGCCGCCAGCCGTTCCGCCCCGGATTTGGTGTAGGCTAGATAGCCGTCAGCGAGTTTCGCCAGGGCGTTCTTGACCAGCCGCGCCACCGCCATCACGCCGCCGGGCGCGCTCGTGCCGTGACTGAAGCCGCGCTTCGGGTGATACCCGAAATCCCAATACAACACGGCGATACCGCGCAATCTGGCGAGCAGGGCCAAGAGCACGCTTGAGACGAATTTCAGATCGGCCCCGAGCACGACCGCGTCGTAGCCGCCGGTCAGGATTTCGCGGACCACCGGCTGGTAAATCGCGGTCCACGGGCCGACGCGGATCTCGCGGTTGTCCACCCAGCGCTGGGCAAAGCCGAACGGGCCCTTGGCCGCCTCGACCCCGACCCAGGACGGCGGCGCGCCGTGAAAGACGACATACTCGGCGCCGCCGCGCTCGGCGAGCAGCTCGAAGAACCGCAGCCGGTAATGCGGGATGTAACCCTGGTTGAGAACCGCGATCCGGGCGCGGTTTGTCGGCAAGTTCATGGCGGACATGATAGGGGGACAGGGTTTTAAAAAGCGGTAATTCAGGGCAACACGGGCAAATGTCCTGATCTGCCAATCATGCCACAAACATCTTGTCGTCCCGGCGGAGGCCGGGACCCACGTCTCAGCCACTCAGTCGGTTGACCCATGGATCCCGGCTTTCCCCACGGAACAAGTCCGTGGGCTGAAGGCCCACGGGATGACAGTTGGGAAGGATTGTCGGAACGAGCACTTCGATCGCATACGCTTTAATTCCGTAGACCCGCCGCGCTCACAGCAGCTTGTACAGAAATTCCGGGATGTAGTTGGTCCGCCGGTTCAGCACCGCGCCGAGCACCTGGCCGCCGGCCTGCTGCACGAGGTCCTTGGCACGGGCGATGACGGCCGGGCGGGTTTTTTCGGCCTGGACGACCAGGATGACCCCGTCAACCGCCTCCGGCAGCAAGGCCGAATAACCTTCGCCGACCGGCGGGCAATCGACAACGATCAGCTCGAATTGCTCGCGCAAGCGGGCGTACAGCTCGCGCAGGCTGTCGGCGTCGACCGAGGCGGGGCCGCGCTCGCCGATCAGGCACGTTACCGACAGCAGCGTGCCGGCCACCGGCTGCACCACATCGGCGCCGTCGAGCCCGCCCCATAAAAACTCGACCAGCCCCTGTCCGGTATCGCAATCGAACGCGCGGGCAGTCTGCGGGTTGAGCCGGTCGGCATCGATCAACAGGGTGCGGCGATGGCCCGATGTGCCCGCCAGCATCGCGAATTCGCGGGCGATCGTCGAGGCTCCCTCGCCGGCGGTGGCGGCGACGATGTGCAGGACAACGCCCTCCTTGCTGTCGAGCAGCGGCCGAATGGCCGCGAACAGGGGCGCCAGCGGCGTCGCCAGCGGACCCGGAGCGAGCGACACCGGCGAGCGCTCGATGTTGTCGCGCGCCGCCGGCTGCCGCAGCGGCGCCGGCCCGCCGCCGCCTTGCCTCGCGCGCTGCAAGGCTTCATAGACGCTGCTCACCTGCCACCGCCTTCCCACTGCCCGTCCCGATGGGCCACCAAGCGCCCGCTGGACGAACCCTGCCACTGGATGCCGACGATAGATAACGGGCGCTATAAAGTCGATCGATTGGTCTGGATCAGGTTAACCGGGCGGTGCCCTAAACCCGATTCTGGTCGCGCCGCTGCACGGCCTGCAGCCCTGAGCGAACCCGCGACAGGGCCGGCCATCGTACCGCGGCTTCGGTCAGGTCAGCCGCGGCCGGAGGCATGGTTGTACCGTTCGGCGCAGCCTCGGCGGCACCCGGAAGAGAGCCGACCGGGGACCCAACCGTCGCGGCGTCGTTGACGTCGGAACCACGATCGAGCCGACGGTCGGTCCCGGGTCCCTCGCTGACCCTCCACTTGCGCGAGAGGGAGGGCTGGGGGCTGGAGGCAGAGACGGTCGGGGCGAGGCGGGGGAGGACGAGACCCTCGCTCTCCCTCCTGAAGGGCGGGGACGGCAATGTCGGGGACTGCTCCACGACGGGCTGCGCGACGACGGGCTCTAAGGCGACGGGCTGCGCGACCGGTTCGACGATGGTCATCCCGGCTGTCGAGGCCGGCGTGCCGAAGGCAACGCCGGAATCCGCTGTAGGCGCCGCCGCATTTGCCGGCGCATTTGCCGCCAGGGGGGCGATCTCCCAACCGGCGCCGTTCGGCCCGGCGAGGGTCGCGTCAAGGCGGGGCGCCGGGCGCCTGCCGAACGGCTTTTGTGCGGGCGGGCCGACCCGAGCCCGAACCGGGCCCGGCCAAACAGGAGTGCCGCCTGGCGGGGCGGGCGGCTTTGCCAGGGGCGCCGCCGGGGGTGGCGTCGCCGCCGGCACGGCGGAGTCCCACTCGACCGGCTCGCGTTGCTCGCGGACGAGCGCGCTGCGCAAGCGGCGGGCGGCGCGCCAGCCGGCGCCGAGGCGTTGCCGGACGACCGGGGCGGCGGCTTCCGAATTCCCCAGGAATTCGCCGACGGCACGGGCGGCGAGCTGGCTGCCCAGCGGGCGCTGTCCGGCGGCAAACCCGGCAATCAGCGCGTTGTCGGCGAGGATGTTGATGATTCGCGGAATGCCGCCGGCCGCTTCGACGATCAGCCACGCCGCGCTCGGCGACATGATCTGGGCAAGCTCGCCGGCGCCGCTGATCCGCAACCGATGCTCGATATAGTCGACGCTTTCCTCGGCGCTGAAGGCGGCGAGCCTCGCCCGGAGCGCGACGCGTTGGCTGACCTGCCGCATATCGGGCCGGGCCAGCAGCGTGTCGACCTCGGGCTGGCCGACCAGCACGATCTGGATCAGCTTTTCGGTGTCGGTTTCGAAATTGCTGAGGAGCCGCAGGAATTCGAGCGTCTCCGGCGGCAACAGCTGCGCCTCGTCGATCATCAGGACGACGGTCCGGCCGGCTTCGAACTCCTCGAGCAATTTGAGCTGCAGCCGGGGGACCGCGGCGAAAATGCTGTCGGGGTCCTCCAGCCCGAGTTCTCCGCAGATGTACCGGGACATTTCGAGCGGGGTGACCTGCGGCGTGAAGATGTAGATCAGCTTGACCGCGTCGGCGCTGGTCTGGTCGAAAAACGCCCGGATGATCGTGCTCTTGCCGGTCCCGACCTCGCCGGTGCAGACGATGAACCCCTTGCGGGTCTCGACCCCGTAGATGATCGTCGCCAGAGCCTCTCGATGCACCTTGCTCATGAACAGCATCGCCGGGTCGGGGGTGACCGCAAACGGCGTGCGGGTGAGGCCGTAAAAGCTCTCGTACATCGCGCGGTCCCGCAATCAGCCGCGGCGGCCGGGCGAATCGGAACGCGTCATGCGGCCTGGAGGTTGCCGTTCCTCGGCCGGCGCGAGGTCGGCACCGAGGCGAGAACCGGAACCCCGATGATGCGCTCGACGCTCTCGACCGTGATCAGCGTCTCGCGGAAGACCAGCAGGTAGACGAGGACGCCAGCCGCGCCGAGGAGGCCGATCAACACGCCGGCCAGACCGTAGGGCAGGTGTCTCGGTCCGGCCGCGCGCGCCGGCGCGGAGGGCTTCTGGACGACGCTGAGGCTGACCACATTGCCGCGGTCGAGGTCGGCGTTCATCCGGGCCTCTTCGTAGCGGCCCCGGTAGGTGCGGACCAGTTCCTCGAGGGTGCGGCGCTCGCGCTGCGCGTCGTCGAGCGTCTTGCCGCCCTCTTCGAGGCTGCGCAGCCTCTCGTCGAGCGCGGCGGCCTGCTCGGTGCGCAGCTTGATCTGCTGGTCGAGCGGCGCCGCGTCGGCCTGCGCCCGGTTCAGCGCGACCACCATGTCGTCGTAGGCGGTGTTGCGCTGCGACCATGATTTGCGCGCCGCACCCGGGCCGCTGATGAATTGCCTGACGCTGGCCATCTCCTGCTCGGCGTCCTGCAACGGCTTGACGTTGCCGACATAGCGCTCGCGCAGCTGTTGCGTCCTGACCTGGAGGTCGAGCAGCCGCGCCTTGGCCTGTTCGATGACATCGGCCTGGCTGTCGCCGGCGGCGACCAGCGGCGGGGTCGATTTCAGCCGGGCATTAAGAAAATCGATCCGCTGGCGGGCGTCGACCGACTGGCTGCGCAGTTGCTGCAGCATGGTACTGATCGAGGCGCGTTCGTCGAGCAGCCGGGCGCGCTGCGTGTCGACATCGAACAGCGATTTGGCGTTCTTGATGTCGGTGACGCTGCGGGTCGCCGCGTCAAGCTGATCCTCGTATTGCTTGGTCTGTTGTTCGAGAAATTTGTGGCGCGGATCGCTGAACATCTCCGCGTGCTTTTTCTGGTAGAGGTCGACGAGAATATCGAGCGTCTCGACCGCGATAGCACGATTCGGGTTGCGATAAGTAATTTCGATGACATTGGCCAATTCGACCGGAATCGCCTTGAAATCGGCGTAGAACTGACGCACCGCCGTCTCGAGAGCCCCGGCGTCCGAGGTGAACCAGCCGGCGCTGCCGTGGTAGAGCCGGTCGGCGCCGATCCGGGTGATCACCGCCTCGATCAGGTCGCGGCTGGTCAGGATTTGAATCTCGGAATTGACGATCTCCTGCTTTGTCGTGGACGGGACCGAGGCGATCGGCTGGTTCGGATCGGAACGCACCTGAAACTCGCGGCCGCTTTTGATCAGCAACCGGGTGGTCGCCTCGTAGTAGGGCGTCAACGTATAGGAATAGCCGATCACCAGCAGCGCCAATCCCAGAAAGACGCCAGCCAGCTTGCGCCATTCCTTGAACAGGATGCTGAGGAGCTCGCGGGTCGTTAGCTCATAGGGGTTAGCGGCCATGCGGTTGTCCTTGGGATACCAGGCGGTCGCGAGCGGCCATCGTCAATATTACCGAATTGTATACTGGAAATAGAGTGGCGCATTCCTGACGTAATTGGCCAAAAAGTCGGACACCGAAGCAAAAACCGTCTGCGGAACATACACGACGTCATAGGATTTGAGGAGCGGATCCTCGGCGCCGGCTCCGCCATAATTGCCGAGCGTGACCTCATAGTAATAGAGTTTGCCGTCGGAACCGCGGCGCAATACCAGGATATGGTCGGTATGGGCGCCGCTTTTGGCACCGCCCGCCTGCGCCAGCGCCCGTGACACGGTCAGCGGCACGTCGCTGCGCACCAGCCCCGGATTGTTGACCCAGCCGTCGACAAAGACTTGCTGCGGCGCATAGGTGCGCAACGTGACCGTCGCCTGCGGCTCGCGTATCACCCCGGCATAGCGCTCGTTGATCAGCCTGGTCGCCTGGGCGACCGTCAGCCCACCGACCGGGACCGTGTTGACCAGCTGCAGCGAGAGGCGCCCATCGGGACCGACGAGGACCCGGTCATTCAGATCGGCGTAGAACGGAAACCGGACCTCGAGCTCGTCGTTCGGCGCCAGCACATGCTCGTCGGTTATCGGGACGCCGCCGGGAAACACACCGGGGCCCGCCAACCGGGGCGCGGAGGGCGCGCACCCGCCGAGCGGGACAAGCACCAGCAGGGCAATCGAAAACAGCCACCCAAGCCTCACCGCCGCGCTCCCGTTTCCCCTCCGGCCGCATCGAATGGGGGCAGTGGGGAACTATCACCGAACTCGGCGAAGCGCCGCAAGCCGGTTGCGCGCCAGGGGCGTCAATTCGGTGTCAACTGGCCGGCGTCAATAAGCGTGGCGCTGCCCGAGGACGATCTTCACGGTGCGCAGGAGGATCTGGCAATCGAACCACAGCGACCAATTGTTGATGTAGTCGAGATCGCAGCGGACGCGCGCGCGCAAATCCTCCTCGGTGGCGACCGGGCCGTGGTGTCCGTTGACCTGCGCCCACCCGGTAATGCCCGGCTTGACGTGGTGACGCAGCGCGTAATCGGGCACGATGTCGCGGTTGGGCCGCTCTTCGACGGTCATGCTGACGGCATGCGGCCGCGGGCCGACGAGCGACATCTCGCCGCGCAGCACGTTGAAAAGCTGCGGCAGCTCGTCAAGGCTCCAGCGCCGCAGGAAATGGCCGATCCGGGTGATTCGCGGGTCGTTCAGCCGGGCCTGCACCTCGCCGTCGTAATCGGCCATGTCGGCGTACATCGTGCGGAATTTGTAGACCCCGATCATCCGGTCGCCAAAACCGTGGCGGTTCTGCCGAAAGAGGACCGGCCCCTTGCTGTCGAGCTTGATCGCGACCGCCAATGCGATCAGCAGCGGCGCGCCGGCGAGCAGGGCCAAGCCGGCCAGCGTCTTGTCGATCGCGCTCTTCAGCAGGATCTGCCCGAAGGTCAGCGGCTGCCCGTAGACTTCGACCAGCTGCAGGCCGGCAAGCTCGTCGGATTCGCGGAACGGGAGATTGTAGCCGACCATGTCAGGCGCGAGGCTGATCTCGACCGGCATCTGGCGCAGCTTCTTCAAGACCTCGGTGACCCGCTGCTCGGCCGAATGCGGCAGCGCGACCAGAACCCGGTCGATGTCGCGGTGGCGCGACAGCGCGACCAGATCGTCCGAGGTGCCGACCGCCAGGCTGCGCAGACCCGGGCTCGCGATGCGACGGCGCGAACGATCGTCGAACACCCCGACCAGCTCGATCGCATCGGGGGAGGATTGCCGCAACCGCCCGAGCAGCCGTTCCGCCAGATCGCCGGTGCCAAAGATCGCCACCGCCTGCTTGAGGCGCCCCTGGCGGCGCCACTGCGCGGTCAAGGCCGCGAGCCCGAGCCGCACCGCGCAGATACCGCCCACCGCGCCCATTCCCCACAGGGTCAGCCAGTGGGTCAGCGGCGCTCGCACCGCATTGCCGGCAGGTACCAGAACAATCAGGACCAGAACGCCGACGACGAAAGGCAACAGCGTGCGCAGGGCGCAATCGGCCAGGCGCCGCGACAATGGCCGTCGCAGAGAATCGTGCAGCAGGCGAGGCTCCGCATTGGGCGAGCGCACCAGCATCGCCATCAGGGCAAGCGCGGTGAATGCCGCCGTCGGGTCGATCGGCCAGGAAAAGCCGGGCTCAAGCCAATACGCCACGGCCCCCGCGGCGGCGATGACCAGCGCATCGGCGACGCGCACCGCGAGCGCGACGGCGCGCGGATTGATCCGCGGCGTTTTCGAAAATTTCCGGTCGTTGAGGCCGCCACGTCGGTGCTGCGGGGAATCGAGCTCGATGACGTTGCCGCCAACCACATTGCCCCCGGCCGCATTGCCCCCGAACGTGTCGATCGCTGCCGCCGCGAGCCTATCGCCCTCACCTTGCCGCGTCGCGAGCCGCGCCATTGCCTGGTCCTCAATGTCATCGAGATGCTGTCGCCCCGGGCCGACCGATGCCGCCGCGCCGCCGACAATCCCGAGATTAGCGATCGGGGAAGATGACATCGCTGGTTTTGCCTCCTACAGGGACCTGCCGAAAGCCGAGAACTACCCGATCAGCTGTCGACGCTATCGCATTCCGATGACAGATTGCAGTAGCGGTACTTAACGGATCGATACCGACACCCGCGCGGTTTGTCGCGGGCCGCCGACAACGCGTCGGAAAGTGCGGCAAATCGTAAACGCGGCGCCGGCAAATGTTCATTGGATCGGCTGTGCGGGGAGACGACCGCAATGCGCCGTTTGGTAGGTCGGGAAGCTAATTGGCGGTTGAGACAAATGCATCACAATTCGTGGTTAAATTTGATCAATTTACCATCTTTTTCAAAGGTGACGCACCCTCGCGCAGAGCCGCGAAGCGATGCCCGCGGCTCCCGTACCTTGACGTATTCTTGGGCTATCAACCGAAATGCTCTTTTCGGAGCGCTTGTCGCTTTTCTTGTCGGGCTGCCGGCATCACTGCTTTCCCCCGGCGTCGCGGCCGCTTCATCCCTGGGCGAAGGCAGGCGCGGAATGGTCGTCAGCGCGCATCACGCGGCGAGCGCGGTCGGACGCGACATTCTGGAGGCCGGCGGCAACGCCGTCGATGCGGCCGTCGCGGTCGGCTATGCGCTGGCGGTCGTCGACCCGTGCTGCGGCAATATCGGGGGCGGCGGGTTCATGCTGATCCGCCCGGCCGGTGGCAGCCCGATTGTTATCAACTTTCGCGAGACCGCGCCGCGCGCCGCCACCCCCGGCATGTACCTCGACGCTGCCGGAGAGGCTGTGCGCGAGGCGAGCCTTTACGGCTACCGCGCCGCCGCCGTGCCGGGCACGGTGATGGGGCTCGACCACGCCCTCGCCAAATACGGCCGGCTCGGCCGCGCCGCGGCGATGGCGCCGGCGATCGCGCTTGCCCGCGACGGGTTTGTGCTCGGCGCCGCCGACGCCGCGATCATCGCGGCGCGGGCGCCGCGGCTCGCGGCCGATCCCGAGGCGGCGCGGATTTTCCTGCGCGCCGACGGGACGCCGTACGGCGCGGGCGACCGCCTCGTCCAGCCCGACCTGGCGAAAACGCTGGCGCTGATCGCCGACACCGGACCCGACGCCTTTTATCGCGGGCCGATCGCCGCTGCGGTCGGCCGCGCCGCTGCGGCGCGGGGCGGCGTTCTGACGGCGCAGGATTTCGCCGACTACACGGTCAGCGAAGCGGCGCCGGTCACCTGCTCCTACCGCGGTTATCGGGTGCTGTCGGCGCCGCCGCCGAGCGCCGGCGGCACGGTGTTGTGCGAGATGCTCAACGTCCTCGCGGGATGGGATCTGGCGGGGCTCGGCTACCGCTCGCCGCAAGCCGTTCACCTGATGGCCGAGACCATGCGCCACGCCTATGTCGACCGCAACACGGCGTTCGGCGACCCGGAATTTGTCGCCGACCCGCGCCCGCGTTTGTTGTCGCCGGGCCACGCCGCCGCGATCCGGGCCGCAATCGACCCCGACAAGGCCACGCCCTCCAGTACACTTAGGCCAGGCATCCCGCCTCATGAACCCGCCGAGACTACGCATTATTCGATTGTCGACGGCGAAGGGAACGCCGCCGCGATTACTTATACGCTGAACGGAAATTTTGGTTCCGGCATGGTCGCACCCGGCACCGGCTTCCTGCTCAACAATGAAATGGACGATTTCACGGTAAAGCCGGGCGCGCCTAATCTGTTTGGGCTGGTGCAAGGCAGGGCCAACGCGATCGCGCCCGGCAAGCGGCCGCTGTCGTCGATGAGCCCGACGATCGTCGAGCAGGATGGAAGGCCGGTCCTGGTGCTCGGCAGTCCCGGCGGCCCGCGCATCACCACCGCTGTCCTCGAAACGATCGTGAACATCGTCGATTTCGGTCTGACCCCGCCGGAGGCCGTCGCCGCGCCGCGCTTTCATCACCAATGGCTGCCGGACACGCTTTTTCACGAGCGCGGCGGCTTTTCGGCCGAGACCCTCGCCGCGCTCGCGTCCCGCGGTCATCTTCTTGCCGAGCAAGCACCGTGGGGCGCGGTCGAGCTGATCGCGATCGGCCCCGACCGCCTTCTCGTCGGGGTCAACGACCCGCGCCGACCCGCCGGCGCGGCTGCCGGATACTAATCAGGCCGAATACCGAGGCGGAGACCGCGATGCGCTATGCGCCGCTTGTCGAGCGGATCACCGGAAAGGGCGCCGCGGCGTGGGAAATCCATTTTGACGGGGAGCGGCGGCGCGATTCCGGCGAGGACATCATCTTCCTGACCGTCGGCGACCCCGACCAGGACCCGCCCGCCGCAATCATCGAGGCGACCGTCGCGGCGCTGCGGCAGCACCGCACCGGCTATGCGCCAATCGTCGGCTATCCGGCGGTGCGCGAGGCAATCGCGGCACGGGTCGCGCGGCGCACCGGCCAGGCCTGCCGCGCCGACAATGTGGCCGTCGTACCGGGAACCCAGGGCGGGCTCTATTGCGCAGTGCAATGCCTCGCCGGGCCGGGGGACGAAATCATCGTCCCCGAGCCGATCTATGCCACCTATGGCGCGGTGATCGGCGCGAGCGGCGCGCGCATCGTGACGGTGCCGCTGCGGCCCGAAACCGGGTTCCACCCCGACCTCGACGCGATCGCCGCGGCGGTGACGCCGCGCACCCGGGTCATCTGGATCAACAGCCCGCACAACCCGACCGGCGCGGTGCTTACCCCGGACGAGATCGCCGCGATCGCCGCGCTGTGCCGCCGGCACGATCTGTGGCTGTTGTCGGACGAGGTCTACGAGGACCTCGCTTTTGCCCGGCCGCATGTCAGCGCCTGGTCGTTGCCGGAGATGGCCGAGCGCACGGTCGTCGTGAGCAGCCTGTCGAAATCTCACGCCATTCCGGGCTTCCGCTTCGGCTGGGTGGTCGGACCGCCGGCGCTCGCCCGCCATTTGTTCAACTTGTTGCTGTGCCTGTTCTATGGCGGTCCGGCGTTCATCCAGGACGGCGCGCTGGTCGCGCTGAGCCGCGACTTGCCGGAAGTCGCCGCCCTTCGCGAAGCCTACCGGGCTCGCGCCGGCATGCTGTCGGCGCTGCTGCGGGAGGCGCCGGGCTGCCGGGTGGTGCCGCCCGAGGGCGGTATGTTCGTGCTGCTCGACATACGCGGCACCGGGCTCGATTCCGCCGCCTTTGCCCGGCTGCTGCTCGAGCGCGAGCGGGTGGCGGTGCTGCCGTGCGACGGGTTCGGGGCCAGCGCGGCCGGGCATTTGCGGATCGCGCTGAGCGCCCCGGAGCCGCGCCTGCGCGAGGCGGGCGCCCGCATCGTGCGGGTCGCCCGCGCTGTCATGATGGACGTCGCCAAGTAAACGCCGGCAAATAATCCAAGTCTGGCGGCCTTGCGGACCCGCCTATGTCCCTGGCACCGGGCGTTCGCCTGAAGAGCGCATCACCAGCCGCGATGATGCCAGCGATTGTCGTCGTGGCGACGCCGATGACCGCCGTCCAGGGCCTGACCCAATATTCCGCCCACGACACCGCCCAAAATCGCGGCGCCCGGATCTAGCGCCGGCTGCTGGTAGGGATATGCGTATGGCGCCTGATACGAATAGGGCGAATTCGGCATCGACGAGCCGGACAGGCAGCGCGCATTGTAATAACCGGCCAGTTCGGCGTATTGCGGCGAGTTCGGGCCGATCGTCTGATAGGCTCCCATGACGCTGTTATAGAGACTGTTGCAATTCTGCTGGGCCGACACCGGTGCGGAGCCAACCGCTACAAAAAGAGCCGCGGCGGCCATGGCAATCACGGGTTGTTTAAACAACATAAAGCATTCTCCACCATTGAGCTGCTTTGCCTGAACAGGATCAGGGAGAAAAACGAACAGATATATCGTGTAATTATTTATATCTGAAAACATAGATGGCCGAGGGTGCGGCCAGACCCCGGGTCGGGCCAGGGCCCGCCGCTGGCATCAGTGTACGTCGGCGCCTTCCGCCGGCATTTCAGCGAGTTCGAACAGGATGTTGCCGGTCGCTTTCGGGTCGACGAAAGCGATGCGGCAATTGCCGTGGCCGATAATCGGCGTCTCGTTCAACAGCGGCGTGCCTTTCGCCTTCAGTTCAGCCAAGGCGGCGTCGATGTCCTCGACCTCGAAGCAGATATGGAAAAGGCTCTGCCCTTTCTGCGCGACCCATTCGGCGGCGCGCGAGGTCGGCGCCAATCCCTGCAACAGCTCGATATAGCTCTCGCCGACCGGAAGCATCGCGAGCCGGGTGCGGCTCGCCGGCCGGTCCTCGCTGTATTCGACCTCGATGCCGAACTTGTCGCGCAACATTCCCGCCATCGCGTCAAGGTCGGCGACCGCAATCGCGATATGCTCGATCCGCTTGATTTTCATTGTAAAGGCCTCCCCGTCTCGATGCGTCAAATCCGGCCGCGGCCGAGCACCAGATAGAGGATCAGCACGATCAGCAGAATGCCGCCGATGCCGATCCCACCGCGGTAGCCGTAGCGCGAAAAGCCGAAACCGCCTCCCAACAGGAGGACGATCAGGATTATTATCAGGATCACGTCCATTTGCTTCCCCTATCGGCTTGTGCGGGCGGCTTGTGCGGGTCCTCGCGACCCGCCTGTGGCGCAACCGCCGCGCGCACTGAAGCGCGCTTGGGTCCATCGCGCAAGCCTTGTCGCGATGCGCTGGGGGGGCTAGCGTCTTGCGGTCAAACCCCAGCGGAGGAAACCCCGATGATCGTCGAAATGCGCACCTATACGCTGCAGCCCGGCACTACCGCCACCTTCGAGGAGCGGTTCGCCCAAGCCTTGCCGATCCGCGCGAAGGTCTCGCCGCTCGCCGCCTTCTGGCACAGCGAGGTCGGCCCGTTGAACCAGGTCATCCACGTCTGGCCCTATGAGAACCTCGAGGAGCGCACCCGGCTGCGGGCCGAAGCCACCAAGCTCGCGGGCTGGCCACCAAATGTTCGCGAATTCGTCGTCGAGCAGAAAAGCCAGGTCTTTATCCCGGCGCCGTTCTCGCCGAAGCTCGAGCCGCGCCAGCTCGGCGGCATTTACGAAATCCGGATGTACACGCTGGCGCCCGGCGCGATTCCCGCCCAGATCGAACGCTGGGCCGGGGCGATCAGCGAGCGCGTCAAGCGGTCGCCGCTGGCCTTCGCCGGCCATTCGGAATTGGGGGACCTCAATATCTGGTGCCACATCTGGGCCTATAAGGACGCCGCCGAGCGCTTCGCGGTCCGCGCCCAGGCCGTCAAGGATGGCGTCTGGCCGCCCAAGGGCGGGCAGCCCGGCCAGACCCTGATCCAGCAGAACATGCTGGTGGTCCCGGCATCGTTCTCGCCGCTGCACTAGGCGCCAGCCAGCACCGCAATGCGGACCGGCCCGCTCCCCGGGAGCGGGCCGGTCCGGCTTCACCGGCCGAAATGCGGCGAAATCGCGGCCGAGGGGACGTTCTGAACGATGTTCGGAAATCGCTCTCGGACAACCGGAATTGTCGTATATGATGGCGCTGGAATCGGGTTAGCCGGTCTGGAATAGGCCGGTCTGAATAGGGAGGTCTCGGATGTCAGCCTACAAGCTCATCTCGGCCGATTCGCACATCGTCGAGCCGCCCGACATGTATGCCGACCGCATCGACCCCAAATTCCGCGACCGCGCGCCTGTCATGGAGCGGCGCCGGACCCCGGCCGGGCGCGAATACGATGCCTGGATGCTTGACGGCCAGCAGGTCGGCACGTTGGGCGCGGTCATGCAGGCCGGTCAGCGCTTCGAGGACCCGACCCAGATCGATTTCCTCGGCGTTTGGGAGGACGTGCGCAAGGGCGCCTATGACGCCCATGCGATGATCGGCGAAAACGAGGAGGACGGCATCTGGGGCTCGGTCTTGCAGCCGAGCCAGGGGCTGTTCTGGTACCGCGTGCCGGACAGCCGGCTGCTGTCGGAAATCTGCCGGGTCTACAACGATTGGATCGCCGATTTCTGCAAGCCCTACCCCGATCGCCTGAAGGGCATCGCGATGCTCAACGTCGACGATGTCGAGGATGCCTGCCAGGAACTGGAGCGGGTGTCGCGGCTGGGCCTGGTCGGTTGTTTCATCCCGGTGTCGCCGCAGGCCGACAAGCCCTATCGCCACCCGATCTACGAGCGGCTGTGGTGGACCGCGCAGGACCTCAACATGCCGCTGCTGCTGCATATCGGCACGCCGCGCGGCGGGGTCCCCGGCTGCGAGTTCACGATGAACCTCGGCGAACTGACCGGCGCCGGGCGCTCGACGACCGATTACTGGGTGCGCTATTCGCTGAGCGCGATGCTGTTCGCCGGCGTCTTCGACCGCTATCCGCGGTTGAAGATCGGCTCGGTCGAGCACGAGGCGTCATGGATCCCGCACTGGCTGAAGCAGATGGACTTCACCTATCTCGAACGCCCGGTCTTCACCAAAGGCTGGAAATCGCGCGAGGGCATGCTGCCGAGCGATTATTGGAAGCGCAACATGTTCGTCGAGTTCATGGAAGACGATCTCGGCGTCCAGCTGCGCGACCGCATCGGGGTCGAGAACATGCTGTGGGGCAGCGATTATCCGCATGCCGAGGCGACCTGGCCCCGCTCGCAGCAATTCCTCGAACGCATGTTCGCCGGGGTGCCCGAGGCCGATCTCAGGAAGATCACCTCGGACAACGCCGCCAAGATGTTCGGCTTTACGAACCTGAATTGACCCGGTCCCATCGAGATTGCGTCGCTCCACTCGCAATGACAGAAGATGCGAACAAAGCGCCGTCGTCCGATGGCTTCGTGCCCGTTGGCACCGTCGCCGACATCCCGCCCGGCGGCATGAAATGCGTCGCGGTCGACCGGGAGCGGGTTCTGCTTGCCAATGTCGCGGGCACATTCTACGCGATCCGCGACATGTGCGGGCATCGGCGCGCGCCGCTGTCGGCGGGGACACTCGACGGCTATCTGGTCGAGTGCCCGCTGCATTATGCGTTCTTCGACGTGCGCACCGGCAAGTTCGTCGATGGCCCGGCATCGGCCGATGTCGCGGCCTACGAGGTGCGGGTCGAGGGGGACACGGTCTTGGTAAAGCGCCCGACCGAGCCCTAATGGTCCGTGGGCGCGCTTGACGGCGCACCCGCCCTCCTTACATGCAGCTTTATGACACACGGCTCCGCTGACATCCTGTGGCACGGCACGACGATCCTGTCGGTGCGCAAGGGCGGCGAGGTCATCGTTGCCGGCGACGGCCAGGTCACGATGGGGCAGACCGTCGTCAAGTCGAACGCCCGGAAGGTGCGGCGGCTCGCGGGCGGCCACGTCATCGCCGGGTTTGCCGGCACCACCGCCGATGCGATCACCCTGTTCGAGCGGCTCGAAGCCAAGCTCGAGCAATATTCCGGGCAGCTGACCCGGGCCTGTGTCGAATTGGCGAAGGATTGGCGCACCGACCGCTATCTGCGCCGGCTCGAAGCGATGATGGCGGTCGCCGACAAAGAGGTTTCGCTGATCCTGTCGGGCACCGGCGACGTGCTCGAACCCGAGGACGATATCATCGGCATCGGCTCGGGCGGCGGCTCTGCGCTGGCGGCGGCGCGCGCCCTCATAGAGATCGACGGGCTCGACGCCGAGACGATCGCCCGGCGCGCAATGGCCATCGCCTCGCAGATCTGCGTTTATACCAACGACAAGATCACCCTCGAAAAGCTGCCGGCATAGAATGTTCCGGGCTGCAACCTCCAGCGTCATGCCCGGCCTTGTGCCGGGCATCCACGTGTTTCTTTTCGTGGATGGCCGGGACAAGCCCGGCCATGACGACGGGAGTGGAGCATGAGCTCGTTCAGCCCGCGCGAGATCGTCTCCGAGCTCGACCGCTACATCGTCGGCCAGGACGACGCCAAGCGCGCCGTCGCGATCGCGCTGCGCAATCGCTGGCGGCGCCAGCAGCTGTCGCCCGAATTGCGTGAGGAGGTGTTGCCGAAGAACATCCTGATGATCGGGCCGACGGGGTGCGGCAAGACCGAGATCGCGCGGCGCCTGGCGCGACTCGCCGAGGCGCCGTTCCTCAAGGTCGAGGCGACCAAGTTCACCGAAGTCGGCTATGTCGGCCGCGATGTCGAGCAGATCGCCCGCGACCTCGTCGAGATCGCGATCGGGATGACCCGCGCCCGGCTCGGCAAGCAGGTCGAGGCCAAGGCCGAGCTGGCCGCGGAGGAGCGCGTGCTCGACGCGCTGGTCGGCAACACCGCCAACCCGGACACGCGGCAAAAATTCCGCAAGATGCTGCGCGAGGGCACGCTCGACGACCGCGAGATCGAGGTGACGGTCCAGGAAAGCGCCGCGGCGAGCCTGCCGACCTTCGACATCCCGGGGATGCCTGGGGCGCAGATGGGCATGCTCAATTTGGGCGACATTTTCGGCAAGGCGTTCGGCGGGCGCTCCAAGCCGAAGAAGCTGACGGTCTCGGAGAGCTACCGCGTGCTGATGGCCGAGGAGAGCGACAAGCTGCTCGATCAGGACCGGGTCGTCCGCGAGGCGATCCAATCGGTCGAGCAGAACGGCATCGTGTTTCTCGACGAGATCGACAAGATCTGCGGGCGCAGCGAGCGCGGCGGCGGCATGACCGGCGCCGATGTCAGCCGCGAGGGGGTGCAGCGCGATCTGTTGCCGCTGATCGAGGGGACGACCGTCGCGACCAAGCACGGCACGGTCAAGACTGACCACATCCTGTTCATCGCGTCGGGCGCCTTTCATCTCGCCAAGCCGTCCGATTTGCTGCCCGAGCTGCAGGGAAGGCTGCCGATCCGGGTCGAACTAAAGGCGCTCGACCGCACCGATTTGCGGCGCATCCTGACCGAGCCCGAGGCCAGCCTGATCAAGCAATACCGGGCCTTGCTCGCGACCGAGGGCGTCGAATTGGAGTTTTTGCCCGAGGCGATCGACGAGATCGCGCGGCTGGCCGAGCAGATCAACGCCACGGTCGAGAATATCGGCGCGCGGCGCCTGCACACGATCCTCGAGCGCCTGCTCGAGGAGATCAGCTTCACCGCCTCGGACAAGCCGAGCGGCACCCATGTCTCGATCGATGCCGATTATGTCCGCGAGCGGGTCGGTACGCTGGCCCAGAACGCCGATCTGTCGCGCTTTATCTTGTAAGAGACGAGGATCTTGTAAGGGACGAGGCTTGAAGGGTCCCGCGCTCCCCGCCATGCTTTAGGAGCACTATGTCGAACCATGATCCCAATGATCGCGGCGCGCAGCGCCACGACGATCGGCTGGAACACCTGACAGACCGCCTGCCGGTACGGTGGGGAGCCGCGGTTCGCTGGCTGCGCCAACCCTCGACGCGGTGGGCGCGCATCCCGGCCGGCTTCTTGTTCATCTTCGGCGGCTGTCTCTTCATTCTCCCGATTCTCGGTATCTGGATGATCCCGCTCGGCTTGCTGCTGTTGGCCGAGGACATGCCGCCGCTGCGCCGGTTGCGCGACCGCACGCTGGATTGGACCGCGCACCGCCGGCCGCACTGGTTCGGTGAGGAGCCGGCCACCGCCGCGTCGCGCGACAGCACTGCGCGCGATAACCGTCAATAGATCAGCCACGAAGGAGGGGTGACCATGAAGAGTTTCGAGGACCGCCAGAAAGGATACGAGGCCGAATTCCAACGCAACCAGGAACTGACGTTCCGGGTCACCGCGCGACGCAACAAGCTGTTCGGATTATGGGTCGCCGAGCGCTTGGGCATGCCGGCGGGGGAAGCGGCGGATACCTATGCCCGGACCGTCGTCGAGGCCGATTTCGAGCGGCCAGGCGACGGCGACGTCATCGAAAAGGTCCAGGCCGATCTCGTCGCGAAGGGAATCCAGCTTTCCGAGCCGCAGCTGCGCACCGAGCTGACCCGCGCGGAAGAGGAAGCGCGCCGGCAACTCACCGAAAAGTAAACTGCCGGTCGCGCCGGGCGCTGGCGCTTAAGCTCGGCGGCAAGCAGCCCCTCACCCTGTCCCTCTCCCCGTAAACGGGGCGAGGGAACCCCGTTTGAGAGAATGTGCGTCCCCCTCCCCCCGCTTGCGGGGAGAGGGCCGGGTGAGGGGTCTCGACAAACGGCAATCGCTCGCCAAACGGCCGGGTCAAGCCCGACGAGGGGCCT
>CAMATN010000021.1 GCA_945861155.1 Rhizobium sp. Q54 | reverse complement strand
GCCCCCGCCGCGGCATCGCCACTCGCTACCTCGGCAGTTACCTGCGCTGGTTCCATCTGATCGTCCTGCACTCCGGCCCGACCCCGCGATATTGCCTCGCCGCCGCCATCGCCGCGTGAGTTCAATACGTTTTGCTAATAGAGCCAAGAAAATTGAGGCGATCATCAAGCCATTCAAACTTGATGAAGTGAAGAGCGCGCTGCACGAGGTCGGCATCACCGGCATGACCGTCAGCGAAGTCAGGGGTTTCGGCCGGCAGAAGGGTCACACCGAGGTCTATCGCGGCGCCGAATATGTGATCGATTTTCTGCCGAAGGTCAAAATCGAGGTGGTCGTCGACGATGACCTCGCCGCGCGCGCGGTCGAGGCCATCCAGCAGGCGGCCCGCACCGACAAGATCGGCGACGGCAAGATATTCATCCTGCCGGTCGAGGAGGCGCTGCGCATCCGCACCGGCGAGCGCGGCCGCGACGCGGTGTGATCGGAACGCGCACCGACTAACTGACATTTACAGCCCGGAAGCCGCTGTACCCGAGACGGCCCATCGGGGTCGTCCGGGGGCGCCGTTGTACGATTATTCGGTTTTCTTCGCCGCCGTTGTCGGTTGCGCGTCGTCGGCGCCGGGCTGGAATTCCAGCGACACGCCATTCATGCAATAGCGCAATCCGGTCGGCGCCGGCCCATCCTCGAAGACATGGCCGAGATGGCCGCCGCAGCGCCGGCAGTGCACCTCGGTGCGGACCATGAACAAGGCCCGGTCGCTGCGGGTGTCGACCGCATCATCGAGCGGCGCAAAGAAGCTCGGCCAGCCGGTGCGGCTGTTGAACTTGGTGCCGGCATCGAACAATTTTTCGCCGCATCCGGCGCAATGATAGACTCCCGGCCCGTATTGCTTGTCGAGCGGGCTCGTTCCGGCGCGCTCGGTGCCGTGCTCGCGCAACACCCGATATTGCTCGGGGTTCAGCCGGCTGCGCCACTCCTCGTCGGTCAGCTTGACCTCGAAATCGCGTTCCGATGCGCTCTTCGATGATGATTGGCCGCTTCCGCCGAAGCGGCCAAAGAAACCTTCTGCCATTGCGCTTGCCTCGCCGGACGTTGCGACCAGGGGAATATCGCCCTCCCGCTCGCCGACGTGAAGAGGCGGCGTGCTGAGGCGCGGCAATAATTCGGTTGCAGCGCTCGTTTTAATGAATCCGCTCGTCGGCCTCCGGCACCGGTCGAAGCAATTCCGCCGTCGACCGTGCGATCCAGCACCAGACAACGCAGGTCAGTTCGTCGTCGCTAGCGCGTAGCCGCTCCGCCTCGCGCTCGGCGATTCCGACGGCGTCACTGCCGTGTCGTCGCACCAACAAGAGGGCGGCTTCCCAGATTTTCCGCTCATTGGTCATCATCATCATCATGATCGTAAATCCCGCCGAGGCCGTTCGGTTCCACGGAAAGCATTGCCCCGTTGCCGCAACCCTCTATCTACCCAAGATGTTGTTATTCCGACTAAACGATATACCGCATCCTGCTTGCGCCTGAGGCCACGGTCCCTATAATCGGGCCATGAACGATCTCTTCGACAGCCTCGGGCCGCCCCCTGCGAACTCCGGGGCGAACGGCTCCGACGACAGCTATTCCGCCAAGGACATCGAGGTCCTCGAGGGTCTGGAGCCGGTGCGGCGTCGCCCCGGAATGTATGTCGGCGGCACCGACGAGCGCGCCTTGCACCATCTTGCTGCCGAGGCCCTCGACAATGCAATGGACGAGGCGGTGGCGGGGTTCGCGACGCGGATTGAGCTGGAGCTCACCGCCGCCGGGTGGATCACCGTGCGCGACAACGGCCGCGGCATCCCGGTCGACCCGCATCCGCGCTTTCCGGAGAAGTCGGCGCTCGAGATCATCCTGACGATGCTGCATTCGGGCGGTAAATTCGGCGGCAACGCGTACAAAACTTCGGGCGGGCTGCACGGCGTCGGCGTCTCGGTGGTCAACGCCTTGTCGGATGTGCTGGAGGTCGAAGTCGCGCGCGATCGCCGGCTGTGGCGGCAACGCTACCGCCGCGGGGTGGCGGACGGGCCGGTCGAGGATTGCGGGGCGGTACAGAACCGGCGCGGCACGACGCTCAGCTTTCACCCCGACCCGGACATATTCGGCGACGCCGCGTTCCGCCCGGCCTTGCTGTACCGCATGGCGCGTTCCAAGGCCTATCTGTTCCGCGGCGTCGAGATCCGCTGGCGCGTCGACCCGGTGGTGCCGCGCCCCGACGGGGTGCCGGTCGAAGCGCGGCTGCATTTCCCCGGCGGGCTCGGCGATTTTCTGGCCGCCAGCCTGTCGGAACGCGATCTGCTGACGCCGCTTCCGTTTCTCGGCCAGGCGGAATTTCCCGATGGCGGGGGCAGTGTCGAATGGGCGGTCGTATGGCCCGAGGACGATGAGGACGGGTTCTGCCACTCGTATTGCAACACGATCCCGACCCCCGAGGGCGGCACCCATGAAGCAGGGCTGCGCAACGCGCTGACCCGCGGCATCAAGGCCTATGGCGAATTGATCGGCAACCGGCGCATCGCCCAGTCGACCGGCGAGGATGTCGCCACCGGGGTGGCGATGCTGTTGTCGCTGTTCCTGCCCAACCCGCAATTCCAGGGGCAGACCAAGGAGCGCCTCGCCTCGGCCGAGGCGACGCGGATCGTCGAAAGCGCGGTGCGCGACCATTTCGACCACTGGCTCAGCGCCGACCCGGCGACCAGCAAGCTGCTGCTCGACCGCATCGCCGAGCGCGCCGAGGAACGTCAGCGCCGGCGCCAGCAAAAAGAGCTGTCGCGCAAGAGCGCGACGCGCAAGCTGCGCCTGCCGGGCAAACTGACCGACTGCAGCCGCGACAGCGCCGCCGGGACCGAGATTTTTCTGGTCGAGGGCGACAGCGCCGGCGGCTCGGCAAAACAGGCGCGCGATCGCGTGACACAGGCGATCCTGCCGCTGCGCGGCAAGATCCTCAACGTCGCGAGCGCGTCCACCGACAAGATGCGGGGCAATCAGGAGCTCAGCGACATCGTCCTGGCGCTCGGTTGCGGCAGCGGCTCGCATTACCGCGAGGAGGGGCTGCGCTACGAGCGGGTCATTATCATGACCGACGCCGATGTCGACGGCGCGCATATCGCCTCGCTGCTGATGACCTTCTTTTTCCGCGAGATGGGGCAGCTGGTCGACGACGGCCATTTGTTTCTGGCGCTGCCGCCGCTCTACCGGCTGACCCAGGGCGAGGTGACGATCTACGCGCGCGACGATGCGCACCGCGAAGAATTGATGGCGGGCGCCTTCAACGGCCGCGGCAAGGTCGAGATCAGCCGGTTCAAGGGGCTTGGCGAAATGCCGGCGCATTTTCTGCGGGCGACGACGATGGACCCGGCGCAGCGCACCTTGTTGCGGGTCAAATTGCCGGAGCGCGTTGACCCCGCCGCAACTCAGATGTCGGACGGCGAAACGCCGAACGACGGCTTCGCGCGCACCGCCAAGCTGGTCGAGACGCTGATGGGAAGGCGCCCGGAGCTGCGCTTCGAGTATATCCAGAAAAACGCCCGCTTCGCCCGCGACCTCGATGTGTAGCCGGGCCGCTTTCAGCCCGCCGGCATGGTTTCAGCCGGCATGCGCCCGGCATGCGCCCGCGGCGAAAACCGCGCGATCGCCGCTCGCGGGCCTTGCGTAAATCCCCGCGTCCGCTTACCTAGCGAGCGTCGGCCCGTTTGGGCTCGGCTTCGCTGCCGACGCTCGCCCGCGAGCGGTGGATTGTGTTTCCCGACCAACCGAATTTCGATCCGCCACACATCGTGCGGCGGCCTGCTACCAACCGGAGTTCCTGCTGATGGCGACCGGCACGGTCAAATGGTTCAACGCCCAAAAGGGCGATGGGTTTATCCAGCCGACCGACGGAGGCGCCGACATCTTCGTTCATATCTCCGCGGTCGAGCAGGCCGGCATGGACGGTCTCAACGAAGGCCAGAAGGTCGATTACGAGCTCGAACAGGGCCAGCGCGGCCGCGTTTCGGCGGTCAACCTGCGGGCGGTCTAGTTTCCGTCGCCAGGGGCGCCGCGGCGCCCCTTTTATCTTATGGGGAATGCGCATTTGGCCAAAGAAGACCTGATCGAATTCGACGGCATCGTGATGGAGCTGCTGCCCGACGCACGGTTTCGGGTAAAGCTCGATAACGGGCACGAAACGCTCGCCTACTCCTCCGGCAAGATGAAAAAGAACCGCATCCGTATTTTGGCCGGGGATCGCGTCACGGTCGAAATGACGCCCTACGATTTGACAAAAGGCCGGATCAACTTCCGCCACAAGGACACCTCGGCCCCGCCGATGGGGCCGCGGCCGCAGTTCCGCCGCCGCTGAGCGCTGCCGCCTGTTCGGTTTAATCGCAACGGGTCGCCGCACTCGTCGAAAACCATTGACTTTTGGCGCGAGACCCCCAATTACCATTCCGGGCGGGCCGCCCGCCTACACCTTAGGCAAGGCAAATACTTCTCGATGAATTTTACAGAAATTGGACTGTCGCCTGAACTTCTTCAGGCGGTCTTAGACGCCGGCTACACAACCCCCACCCCGATCCAAGAGCAAGCCATCCCCGTCGTCGCCAGCGGCCGCGATGTGCTCGGTTGTGCGCAGACCGGGACCGGCAAAACCGCCAGCTTCGCGCTGCCGATGATCGACAAGCTCGCCGCCGGGCGGGCGCGGGCGCGCATGCCGCGCTCGCTGATCATTGAACCCACGCGCGAATTGGCGACGCAGGTCCAGGCCGCGTTCGAGGGCTACGGCAAGCATCACCGGCTATCGACCGCGCTATTGATCGGCGGCTCGCGCTTTGCCGAGCAGGAACGCAAGCTCGATCGCGGCGTCGATGTGCTGATCGCGACGCCGGGCCGCATGCTCGATCTGTTCGAGCGCGGCAAGATCCTCTTATCCGACGTGCGCATCCTGGTCATCGACGAAGCTGACCGAATGCTCGACATGGGCTTCATCCCCGATGTCGAGCGCATCGTCAGCCTGTTGCCGAAGAACCGGCAGACGCTGTTCTTCTCGGCGACGATGCCTCCCGAAATCCGCCGCCTCGCCGACGCGTTTTTGAACGATCCGGTCGAGATCTCGGTGGCGCCGCCGGCGTCGCCCGCGGAACTGGTCGAGCAGTTCCTGGTAATCATGGCGCCCGAGGACAAGCGCGACGCGCTGTTGCGGCTGATCGTCAGCGAAGACGTCAAAAACGCGCTGATTTTTTGCAACCGCAAGCGCGATGTCGACATCCTGCAAAAGTCGCTATCGCGGCTCGGCCTGGACGCGGCGGCTTTGCACGGCGACTTGCCGCAGCCCAAGCGCACCGAAACCCTCGAGCGCTTCAAGACCGGCGAGATACGGCTGCTCGTCGCGAGCGACGTCGCGGCGCGCGGCCTCGACATCCAGGGTTTGTCGCACGTCTTCAATTACGACGTGCCGCACCACGCCGAGGATTATGTCCACCGCATCGGGCGCACCGGACGGGCCGGCCGGAAGGGCCGCTCCTTCACCCTGGCGGCCCCCGAGGACGGCAAGATGGTCGCCGCGATCCAAAAGCTGATCGGCAACGAGATCCCGGTATCGACGGTCGCCGATCTGGCGCCAGCCGCGCTCGATTTCGAAGGCGGCGAGCGTCGCCGCGGCCGTGGCCGCAGCGCGTCGGCGACACGCACCTCGCCGGAACGCACCAGGTCGCGGACCGCCCCGGTGGAAAAAGAACGGGCCGATCCGCGGAAGGGCTCGGATGCGCCCGCCCCCCGCGCGCGTCCGCGTCGCGACCGCGCCGCGCCGATCGAGCCTCGTTCTGGCGAATCGCAGGTTGCCGCCGCCCTCCCCGCCGACCCGGTTGTAAAATTGTTCCCGCATCCGGCCGCGCGGCCCGCCGAGCCGCGTCGTCAGCCGCAGCCGCAGCCGGACGAACAACGGGTCGTCGGCTTTGGCGACGATTTGCCGGATTTCCTGAAGCGCGCCCCGCGGGTTGCTGCGCGCGCCTAAGCCCGGCGGGCTGCAGTGCGCCATAGAGCAGGGAGCCGCCGATGAGCGACGATTCCGGCTGGGTCAAGGCCGCCAACCGCGGCGATCTCGCTGAAGGCGATGTCCTCGGCGTTATCTTGGCCGGGCGCGAGATCGCGCTCTACGATCTCGACGGCACGCTCTACGCCACCGACGACATCTGCACCCATGCCTACGCCAAGCTGTCCGACGGCTGGCTCGACAAGGGCGAGATCGAATGCCCGCTACATGCCGGGCGCTTTGACGTGAAGACCGGCAAGGCAACCGCGCCGCCCTGCATCGACGACCTCAAATCCTATCCGATCCGCCTCGTCGGCGACGACATCCAGGTCAAGCTCGAATAGAAAGATCGCGGCCTCTTCATCCCGCGTTAGAAAAAAATTGTCGTCCCGGCGAAGGCCGGGACCCATTTTTCAGCGTCCCGGGCGCCGACCGGTGGATCCCGGCCGTCGCCGGGATGACAACAACGGTGGCGTTCTATTCATATACCCGGCGATACAGCTCGATGATCTGGTCGCTGGTCGGCACGAGCGGGTTGTGGGCCGGCGAACCCGAGGCGAGCGCCTGGCTCGCCATGACCGGCAACAGCGCGTCATAGCGGGCGCGGTCGATGCCGTAGGCGCGCGGGCTTGGCACACCCAAATCCGCGTTGAGCCGGCGCAATTCGTCCAACAGCCGTGCGACCGCGCCCTGGCTGCCCTCCCCTTCCTCGGCGACCCCCATCGCGCGCGCGCAATCGGCGTAGCGCTCGAGCGCCGCCGGGGCGGAGAAAGCGGTGATCTCGGGCAACAGCATCGCGTTCGACAACCCGTGCGGCACGTGAAAAAAGGCGCCGATCGGCCGGCTCATGCCGTGCACCAGCGCGACGCTGGCATTGGAAAAGGCCATGCCCGCATGCGTCGCGCCGAGCATCATCGCCTCGCGCGCGGCGTGGTTGCCGGGCTCGGCGCAGACGGTGCGGATATTGCGGGCAATCAGGCTCATCGCATTTTTCGCCAGCCCGTCGGTGAACGGGTTGGCGCGGCGGCTGACATAGGCCTCGATCGCGTGGGTCAGGCTGTCGATCCCGGTATCGGCGGTGAGCCGCAGCGGCATCGTCAAGGTCAGTTCGTAATCGACGATCGCCGCCACCGGACAGCAGGCAAGCCCGGCGATCAGCATCTTCTCGTCGGTCTCGGTATCGGTGACGACCGTGAACCGGGTGACTTCGGACCCGGTGCCGGCGGTGGTCGGGATCGCGACGACCGGCAGCCCGGCCAGCGGGATCTCGTTCGGCACCTTGTAATCGGCGATCCGCCCGCCATTGGCGAACAGCACCGACATGCCCTTCGCCGTGTCGATCGAGCTGCCGCCGCCGATCGCGACGAGGCTGTCGAACGCGCCGGCCTGCAGCAATTCGACGCCGATGCCGATGATTTCGGTCGTCGGGTCCGGCACCGTGTCGGAGAACACCGACCAGGGAATGTCCGCGGCGTCGAGCAGCGCCGTCGCCCGGTCGAGGATGCCGCTTCCCGCGATATAGGGGTCGGTGACGATCAGCGGCCGTCCGAGCCCGAGCCGCAACAGCAGCCCGGGCAATTCCGCTAGCGCCCCGCCGCCCACCGCCATCAGCCGCGGTGTGGTAATCAACGCCGCCGCCATCGCGCGTCTCCTCTTAACCCGGTTTCTTCAGGCGAAACCTCAAGATGCCGCCGGGCTGTTCGCTCGCCTCGATCAGCACGCAGCCGGTCGTCTGGCAGAAATGCTCGAAATCCTTGGTCGCGCCGGGATCGGTCGCCAGCACTTCAAGGATGCCGCCGGCCGGCACCGCCTTCAGCGCGCGGCGCGCCTTCAGCACCGGCAGCGGGCACAACAGCCCGGTCGCATCGAGCGTGCTGTCGGGCCGCATCGTCGACTCGCCGTCTGCCTCGGCCATCATCCACCTCACCAGCGATCCTTGCTTTCTAGCGGTCGGGCCCTGCGCCGGCAACCCGGCGACGCGCATTCGCACGGGTACTTCCTTTGTCATGCTGGCGAAAGCCGGTATCCACGGCAGACATGGATCCCGGCCTTCGACGGAATGACGGAATGCGGGATGTGCGCGGAATTTAGCGCGCGATTGTGGCATCGTAGGCCGATGTCAGGTCCATCCTTGCCGGCCTCTCCGCCCCTTATCGACCGCGAGCACATCAATCCAACACAGGAGACGCGACCATGCCCAACACCGTGCGCTTGCACCGCGTTCTGGCAGCCACACCGGAGAAAGTCTATCGCGCATTCCTCGAAGCGGACGCGCTCGCGAAGTGGCTGCCGCCCAACGGCTTTGCCTGCACTGTGTTTCATCTGGAACCGAAAGTCGGCGGCACATTCAAAATGTCCTTCCGAAACTTCACGACGGGCAAAAGCCACTCGTTTGGCGGGGAATATGTCGAGCTCGTTCCGAACGAACGCTTGCGCTACACGGACACATTCGACGATCCTAATCTGGTCGGCGACATTCAGGTGACGGTGGTGTTGAAGAAGGTATCGGTCGGCACCGAGGTCAACATCGCGCAGGAAGGCATCCCCGACGTAATCCCGCCGGAGGCCTGTTATCTCGGCTGGCAAGAATCCTTGCGAAACCTGGCACGGCTCGTCGAGCCCGAAATCAATCAATAGCGCACCGGGGCGCGTCGAACGCGAGCTGCCGGAGCTTATCGCGGCATCCCGCGGCGCGCCCGCCGGCGGGTCGAGGGATGCCAACATCCTCAAGACATCGTTCTTGGCCGGTGCATCCTTCGAGACGGCCGCTTCGCGGCCTCCTCAGGATGAGGACAGACCATTGATATTACAAATAAATGTTCGTCATCCTGAGGAGCGCCCCGCAGGGGCGGGTCTCGAAGGACGCACGGCGCCCTCGCCGCAAATTACACCGTGTGGATCAACTCCGCGGCGCGTGCTTGCTGAGGATGCGCTGCAAGGTACGGCGGTGCATCTTGAGGCGGCGCGCGGTCTCGGAGACGTTGCGCTCGCACAATTCGAAAATCCGCTGGATGTGCTCCCAGCGCACCCTATCGGCCGACATCGGGTCCTCGGGTGGTTCCGGCGTCTCGTTTTCCTTGGCAAGCAGCGCGCGTTCGACCGCATCGGCATCGGCCGGCTTGGGCAGGTAGTCGAGCGCGCCGGCCTTTACCGCGGCGACCGCGGTCGCGATGTTGCCGTAGCCGGTCAGGACGACGATGCGCGCCGCCGGCCGCGCGCCGCGCAGCGCGCTGACGACATCGAGGCCGCTGCCGTCGCCGAGCCGCAGATCGACCACCGCGAACGCCGGCGGATGCGCGGTCGCGGCGGCGACACCCGAGGCCACCCCGTCGGCGGTCGATACGACAAAGCCGCGCCGCTCCATCGCGCGGGCGAGGCGCTGGCACAACGGCGCGTCGTCATCGACGATCAGCAGCGTTCGCTCGGATTCGGGCAGGCCGCGCAACGGCGGGGCCTCAGCCTCCGAACCCGCAGGCCCCGAATCTGTAGTCCCGGGGCCTGCGCTCCCTGGGCCGGAGTTCCACTGGGGTCGATCGCTCGCATTCATGCCGTTCAGCCTCTCATTGCCGGCGGCGCCCCGCCTGATTAGAGCTATCCTAACCCAAGCTGCGCCGCTGCGGCATCGGGTCGCGCCACCGTCTCCAAATTGGCACGTTTCCAGGAAATGACAACATCCGCGCCGCCTTCGGCAAGATTGTCGAAGGTCAGTTCGGCGCCGCTGCGTTCCAGCAGGCTTTGCGCGATGAAGATGCCGAGCCCCATATGGTTCGAGGCGCCGGCCCGGGTCGACAGATACGGCTCGCCGAGCCGGCCGAGAAGATGCGCCGGAAAGCCGGGCCCGTCATCGGCGATCTCGACCGTGACATCGGACCTGTCCCAATGGATCGTGACGCTGACCTCGCTCCGGGCGAACTGCACCGCGTTCTGAATTAAATTATTGAGCCCGTGCATGATCTCCGGGCTGCGGCGGACCAGCGGCTCCTCGGTCGCGACTTCGCCCGTCGTCGCGAAGATCAGCCGGACGCGCGGGTCGCGATACAGCGCGCCGGAGGCTTCGACCAGGGCCGAGATCGGCAACCGCGTATAGGGCGAGGCGCCCTCATCGTCGGGGTGACGGGCCAGCTGCGCGAGAATCTCGCGGCAGCGCTCGGATTGGCTCAGCAGCAGCAGGGCGTCCTCGCGGTAGGGCGAATCGGCGGGCAGATCGTGGACCAGCTCCTTGGCGACGACCAGGATCGTCGCCAGCGGGCTGCCGAGTTCGTGCGCCGCCGCCGCCGCCAGCGCGCCGACCGCCGAGACCCGCTGCTCGCGCGCCAGGGCAAGCTGGGTCGCGGCGACCGCATCGCGTAGCCGCCGCGCTTCCTCGGCGACGCTCCAGGCATAGCCGCCGATGAAAATTGTGGCGATAACCAGCGCCGTCCACAGGCCCAGCACCAATTCGGGCGGAAAATCCGGCGGCTCGCCGCGCCACGGCAACGGCATGTGCCACAGCGCCAGCAGGCTGATGACCGCGATGGCGAATATCGCCAGCGCGATGACCGGGCGCAGCGACAGAACCGTCGCCCCCACCGTCACCGGCGCCAGGATCAGGATCGCGAACGGGTTTTCCAGCCCGCCGGTCAAATAGAGCAGCACGCCGAGCTGCAACAGATCGTAGCCGAGAAAAAAGGCGGCCTCGCGCTCGCCGAGCCGGGTCGCGGCGCGGCGGTAGACGATCATCAAGAGGTTGAGCAGCACCGAGCACGCGACCACTCCGAGCGCCGGCAGCAATGGCAGCCGGAAACCGAACGCGTAGTGCACGACAACAAGGGTCGCCACCTGCCCGGCGATCGCGACCCAGCGAATCAGCACCAATCGGCGCAGGCTGATCCGGTCGAAGGCGATCCTCGGCTCGGGCCGGGCGGTCAGATTGGCGATGTTCACCGGGGCCTCCTCCCACGTCCTTCGAGACGGCGCTTCGCGCCTCTCAGGATGAGGATATGTCTTTGATGGCATTAAGAAAGAACCTCATCCTGAGGAGCCCGCCGAGCGGGCGTCTCGAAGGACGCACCAAGTTGGTCCGAGCCACCGCCACTCGGTTCGCAAGCTCTCGGGGCTTCTTCCCGCCGGGCAGTTCAGCTGCTCCTGCTCATGCCACCAATGCGCCTAAATGCCGGGGGGTCTACTGGTTGATCCGCCGGTAATGGGGCATATAGGGGCGATGCCCGAGCCCGTCATCCTGGTCGACCATCTCGTCAAGCGGTATGGCGGCACCGTCGCGGTCGACGACATCGGCTTCGCCGTCGAGCGCGGCGTCACCGCGGCCCTGCTCGGCGGCAACGGCGCCGGCAAGACCACGACGCTGTCGATCCTTTTGGGTCTACTGCTGCCGAGTTCGGGGCGGGTCCATGTCTTTGGCGAAGACGTGCTGCGGCACCGCTATCGGGTGCTGCCGCGGATGAACTTCTCCTCGCCCTATGTCGACCTGCCGCACCGATTGACCGTGCGGCAGAATTTGCAGATCTACGGACGGCTCTACGGGTTGCCGCGGCGCGGCGAACGCATCGAGCTGCTTGCCCGCGATTTGCAGATCGAGACGCTGCTCGATCGCCCTGCCGGCAAATTGTCGGCCGGGCAGAAGACCCGGGTGGCGCTGGCCAAAGCGCTGCTGAACGAGCCCGAGCTGTTGCTGCTCGACGAGCCGACCGCCTCGCTCGACCCGGATACCGGCGACTGGGTGCGCGGTTACCTTGAAGAATATTGCGCCAGCACCGGCGCGACGATCCTGTTGGCCTCGCACAACATGGCCGAAGTCGAGCGCATGTGCTCGCAGGTCATGATGATGAAGGAGGGACACATCGTCGACCGCGGCAGCCCGGACGAGCTGATCGACCGCTACGGCCGCGCCAATCTCGAAGAGGTGTTTCTGCACATCGCGCGCGGCACAACGGCAACGCTGGAGCCGGCGCTATGACCGGGCGAATGATCCGACAGCGGGGCGAGGCGCCTTTCTCGCCGGCGCGGGTCTGGGCGATGCTGTTGCGCTATCTGTACATCTTGCGCAGCTCGTGGCCGCGGACGATCGAGCTGTTGTATTGGCCGACCCTGCAGATGCTGATCTGGGGCTTCATGAGCCAGTTCCTCGCCGAAAACAGCAGCTATATCGCGCGCGCCTTCGGCGTGCTGCTCGCGGCGGTGATGCTGTGGGATCTCTTGTTCCGCAGCCAGCTCGGGCTGTCGATGTCGTTTCTCGATGAGATGTGGTCGCGCAACCTCGGCCAGCTCTTCGTGACCCCGTTGCGGCCCTACGAATGGCTGATCTCGCTGCTGGCGATGAGCGTCATCCGGGTCACGATCGGGATCGTGCCGGCGATGCTGCTGGCGATCCCGCTCTATCATTATTCGATCTTCGACATGGGGCTGCCGCTCATTGCCTTTCTCGTCGTGCTGCTGATGATGGGGTGGGCGCTTGGCCTGGCGATCTGCGGCGGCATCCTGCGCCACGGCATGGGCGCCGAGGGCCTGGCCTGGACCGTGATCTTCGCGCTCGCCCCGCTCAGTTGCGTTTATTATCCCGTGACGACCCTGCCCGGCTGGCTCCAGCCCTTCGCCTGGGCGTTGCCCTCGACCTATGTTTTCGAAGGCATGCGCGCGGTCCTGATCGACAATCATTTCCGCACCGATTATTTCCTCGCCGCGCTGGCGCTCGATGTCGTCTATCTGGTGATCGGCGCGGTCATCTTCTTTATCGCCTTTCACGATGCCAGGCGCCGCGGCGCGCTGTTGCAGATGGGCGAATAGAGACCCGGCTCCCCGGAGGGTTCATGTTGAACGGCAAGTGCGCGATCGTCACCGGCTCGACCAGCGGGATCGGGCTTGGCATCGCGAGCGCCCTCGCCGCCGAGGGCTGCGACATCGTGCTGAACGGCTTTGGCGACCTCGCGGCGATCGAGCACCAACGCGCCGGGCTTGCCGAGAGGCATGGCGTGCGCGTCGCCTACGTCGCGGCCGACATGGCAAAGCCGGCCGAGATCCGCGCCCTCGTCGCCGCGGCGGCCGAGCGCTTCGGCGGCGTCGACATCCTCGTCAACAACGCCGGCATCCAGCATGTCGCGCGCATCGTCGATTTCCCCGAAGAACGCTGGGATTCGGTGATCGCGATCAATTTGTCGGCCGCATTTCACACCGCGAAGGCGGCGCTGCCGCTGATGATCGCACGAAAATGGGGGCGCATCATCAATATCGCCTCGGCCCACGGTCTCGTCGCCAGCGGCGAGAAGGCCGCCTATGTCAGCGCCAAGCACGGCCTCGTCGGGCTGACCAAGGTCACCGCGATCGAAACCGCCAATCAGGGCATCACCTGCAACGCGATCTGCCCGGGCTGGGTGTTGACCGCGCTCGTCGAGCAGCAGATCGAGGCGCGCGCCCAGGCCCTGGGCATTCCGGTCGGCCAAGCGCGCGACGATCTGGTGCGCGAGAAGCAGCCGATGCTCGACTACACGACCCCGGAGAAGATCGGCGCGCTCGCGGTCTTCCTGTGCGGCGACGCAGCATCGACGATCACCGGCGCGGCTTTGTCGATCGACGGCGGCTGGGTTGCGCAATAGCGCCGCAATCAATCCCAGCGAACCGCAAAAGACCGGCTGCAACACGATCCCGCGTCCTTCGAGACGGCGCTTCGCGTCTCCTCAGGATGAGGGTATGTCTTTGATCGCATTAAGAAAGAACCTCATCCTGAGGAGCCCGCAACGCGGGCGTCTCGAAGGACGCACATCGCTGATCCAGCCGAAGGCCGATTCACGCCCATGCAGGATCGAGCCGCCGCTCCCGGTTTATCGTTACTCCGCCGCGACGGTTTCGGCGCCGCGCGCATCCTCGATATCGACGTAAAGATTGGCCAGCGCCTCAGCGACCAGCTCTTTCGTCAGTTGCGGCGCGAGCTTGAAAGATTTACAGGCTTCGAGCACATGATCGCAGATAAATCTCGGCTGATAATATGCGAGGCCAAACGGAACCAACATCCCCACCACATAATCGAAGACGTCCTGATCGAATGCCAGCCCGCGTGATTTGGCCACCGCAACAAATATCTGATGATATTCCTCACGCGATGGCTCAAACAGCTTGATTTTATATTGGATGCGGCGGAGGAACGCGGCATCCATCAGGTCCGCCGGCTGCAGATTGGTAGAAAACATCAGCAGCACATCGAACGGCAGGGTGAAGCTCGCGCCGGTGTTCAGCTTCATGAAATCGACCTGGCTCTCCATCGGCACGATCCAGCGATTGAGCAGGTCGTTGGGCGGGAATTTCTGCCGACCGAAATCGTCGATCAGCATCATGCCGTTGATCGCCTTGACGTGCAGCGGCGCGTCGTAAAAGCGGGCTTCCGTATTCCATTGCAGATCGAGCATCTCCAAGGTCATCTCGCCGCCGGCCATCACCACCGGCCGGGAACAGGCGACCCAGCGCTGGTCGTGCGTCTCGCGCTGCAGCCCGAGCGCGGTCGAGGTATGCGCCTGAATCTCCTGCTGGCGGGGCTGGTGGATCTGGGAGTCGAAGACCTTGATGATTTGGCCGCCGACCTCGAACGCATAGGGGACATAGACCGGGTCCTTGAAGAGACCCGCGATGCGCGTCGACAGCGTCGTCTTGCCGTTGCCCGGCGGGCCGTACAAGAGGACGCTGCGCCCGGCATTGATCGCCGGCAGCAGCCGGCGGAACATGTGCTCCGGCACGACCAGTCCGGCGAAGCCGTCGCGCAGTGTCTTCTCGTCTACCATCTCGTTGGTTATGCGCTGTTTTTCGATCTGCTCGCGGTAGGCGACCAGCGATACCGGCGCCGGCCCGATATAAAGGTTCTGGTCGAGCGCCTCCTTGGCCGCGACGCGGCCGGGTTCGGTCATTGCGTAATGGGTCGACAGCGCGAGATCGCTGGTTGCGCCGGTCGCCCCGAGATATCGCTGTTGGATCGCGTCCTGGATCAGCTGCTGGATCAGGCGGCGCGGCAGTTTCATCCGGTTGGCCAAGTCCAGCACCGTCTCGCAGCCTTCGACGTGCATGAATTTCAGCATCAGGTACAACAGATTGCGCTCGGAGATGCCGCTCTCCGCCAGGTCCGTCGGGATCGCCGGCGCGCTGTTGACCGCAGCCGCGATCTGATCGGCCGTGACCAGCCCCATCGCAACGAGATTTTCCCCCAATCGCCCGCCATCCTTCACCTGGCGGTCGAGCGCGGCTTCGACGTCGGCCTGGCTCACCAGCCCTCGCGCGACGAGCATATCTCCGAGTTGCATGACGGGTCCCTTTCCGGGTTTGCGCGTCGGCCGAATGTGGCAAAACACGGTTGATAAAATGCTAACGCGCAACCGGGCTAATCTACCATATGGCCGCGGGCGCACCATCCGAGCGGTGCTCCATGAGGGCTCCGTTGGGGGTGCTCCATGGATCATTGCAGCGGTCGGCCGATCCAGACCATAGTAAGCGGCGGGCCGTAAAAGCCCGCTACGCGGCACGATGGGAGGTTGGCATGCTCGGTTCACCGCAACTGCGCCCGCTCGGCGAAGCGCTCGGCACCGAAGCGCTCGGGGTGGATTTGTCGCGGCTCGACGACGAGACCTTCGCCTGGATCGGCAACGCCTTTGCCGAGCATCCGGTCCTCGTATTCCGCGATCAGAAGCTCGGCGCCGCGGACATTGCCGCGTTCGGACGCCGCTTCGGCGTGCCGCGCAAGCATGCACTCGTCAAATACCGCCATCCGGAGCATCCGGAAGTGTCATGGCTGACCAATGTCGAAGAGGATGGCAGGGTCGACTGGTACGGCGTCAAGCGCGCCACCGATTGGCATACCGATTCGACCTACGAGGAGGAATTGCCACTTCTCGCGATGCTGCACGCGCTTGAGGTGCCCGCATCGAAAGGCGGCACGATGTTCGCCCATATGCAGGCCGCCTACGCGGCATTGCCCGCGGCGATGAAGGAGCGCCTGGCGGGACTGGTGGGTTTGCACGGCCGCAGCTCCGGCCCGGCTGGCGAACGCCTGTATGGCGATGACAAGGGTGCGACCGAAAGACCGTATAGCGAGCTGCCGCGCCCGGCAGTCGTCCCGCACCCGGTCAACGGCCGCCCGATCCTGTTCGTCAATCCGATGCACACGCACGGTTTTGTCGGCGTCGGGCGCCAAGCCGCGTGGGAATTGATTGAGGAACTGGCGGCGCACTCGACCCAGGAGCGGTTTGTCTATTACCACTCCTGGCAGGTCGGCGATTTGCTGATTTGGGACGAACGCGCGACGATGCACCGCGGCGCCGGCGATTACCACCCGCAGGAGCGGCGTATCATGCTGCGCACGATCGTCTATCCGAATTAGCCCGTTAGCACGACATCAGAGGGGGCGGGCGATGACAGGGACGCGGCGCCACGCGCAGCGCCCGGCCGGAGTACGGCGCGCCTTGCTGGTTCTGTTGCCGATCGCGTGCCTGTTGCTGGGCGCCGGCGGCCTGGGTGTGGCCGCGGCCCAGGACGCCCGGCCGGTCCGGGTGCAGCGGCCGCCCGCAACCCCCGCGACACCGCCCCGGCTTGCCGCACCGGTCGCCGTACCGCGGACGACTATTGGGCTGTGCCAGTGCATTGCCGACCGCAGCCGGCGCAACATCAGCTGCCTGTCGAGCGTGGAAGCATGCCAGACGACCTGCGCGACGAGCCACTACTCGTTCATGCCCGACGCGCCGAGTTGCCCAGTCACGGCGCGTTAGGTCAGGGCGCGTTAGGTCACGGCGCACTGGCGGCGAGGGTCGTCACGCCGGCCTCGACCAGCGCGGCTATCTCGGCCGGGCCATAACCCAATTCGGCGAGCATCGCCGCGCTATGCTCGCCGAGCGCGGCAACAAAGGGCCGCGCCGCGGCGGTCGCGGCGGAGAAGCGGAACGGCGGGTTGAGAACCTGAAAAGCCCCGCCCCGGTCGTGCACCTCGGCGAAAGACTTGCGGTGCGCCAGCTGCGGGTCGGCCATCGCCTGCCCGACCGTGCGATAGGGCGAGGCGGGCACCCCGTGCCGGTCGAAGATCTGCTGCACATCGATGCTGCTTTGTTCTTTCGACCAGATCTCGAGCTCGTCGATCAACAGGTTCCAATTGGCCCGCCGATCGGGGTATTGGGCAAAGCGCGGATCGCTGATCCAGTCGCGCCGCCCGCACGCCGCCGCCAGGTTCTGGAAAGTCCGTTCGCTGGCGACCGACAGATTGAGATAGCCGTCCTTGGTGGCGATCGGCCCGAAGATCGGCCGGCCCGGCGGCGTCACCGGGAATTGCGCCTGCTGCATCTCGCTGAGGGTCAGGCTCAGCATGCTCTCCAGCATCGAGACGTCGATCAGCTGGCCCGCCCCGGTGTCGCGCCGCTGGTAGAGCGCGGCCACGATCGCGCCGAACGCGTAGGTCCCGGTCAGCACGTCAGCGATGTAGATGCCGCAATAATCGGGCCGGCGATCGCTGTCCTGATAGGCGAGATGGGCCAGATCGTACCCCGACGAGGCGTGGATCACCGGCGCGTAGGCCGGCCGTCCGGCCGATGGCCCGGTCTGCCCGTAACCCGAGATCGCGCAATAGACCAGCTCCGGCTTTAGCACCGCGAGCGCGGCGTAATCGAGCCCGAAACGCGCCATGACGCCGGGGCGGAAATTCTCGACCAGCACATCGGCGGTGGCGACGAGCCGGCGCACGATGGCGACCGCCTCGGGACGCTTCAAGTCGAGAACGAGGCTTTTCTTGCCGGTATTGAGCTGGCCGAACGAGGTGCTGGCCCCGTTTCGCAACGGCGGGCGCGCCCGCATCATATCGCCTTCTGGCGGCTCGATTTTGATCACCTCGGCGCCGAGATCGGCGAGCAGCCGGGTACTATGCGGCCCGGCGATGGTCGTCGTGAAATCAACGACGCGCAGGCCGTCGAAGGCACTCGTCATCCCCGTCCTCCCGGCGGCATCAATCCAAATTGTGCCACTTCCATCCGGTTTATACCTGGGTCGTTCTGCGCTGAGACGTGCCGCTGAGCGAACTCTTGCGTTCCCGAGCAAATTTCCCAAGACGAATTTGTCGTCCCGGGCTTCGCTGCGGGACGCACCCGGCCAGAAATCGTCGTACCGGTCCGCGGGTCTGGCTCCTGGCGAATCGTCTTGCCTCAATGCGCGAGGATCTGGCTCAGGAATAGACGCGTGCGCTCGCTCTTCGGATTGGCGAAGAACTCCGCCGGCGGGGCGCGCTCGACGATCTCGCCCTGGTCCATGAACACCATCGTATCGGCGACGGTGCGGGCAAACCCCATCTCGTGGGTCACGCACACCATCGTCATGCCCTCCTCGGCGAGCTCGATCATGACGTCGAGCACTTCCTTGATCATCTCCGGGTCGAGCGCCGAGGTCGGCTCGTCGAACAGCATGATCTCGGGCTTCATGCATAAGGAGCGCGCGATCGCGACGCGCTGCTGCTGGCCGCCGGAGAGCTGGCCCGGGTATTTGTCGGCCTGCTCGGGGATCCGCACCCGTTCGAGATAAAGACGGGCGAGTTCGTCGGCGTCCCGCTTCGGCATCTTGCGCACCCAGATCGGCGCCAGGGTCAGGTTTTCCAGCACCGTCAGATGCGGAAACAGGTTGAACTGCTGGAACACCATGCCGACCTCGCGACGGATCGCCTCGACGTTTTTCAGATCGGCGGTCAGTTCGATGCCGGCGACGATGATCTGGCCCTGCTGGTGCTCTTCGAGCCGGTTGACGCAGCGGATCATCGTCGACTTTCCCGAGCCCGACGGACCGCAGACGACGACGCGCTCGCCTTTACCCACCTCGAGGTTGATATCCTTGAGCACGTGGAAGTCGCCAAACCATTTATGAACGTGGCGCATCGCGATGATCGGCCCATCGGCGTCGCTCGCGTTACTCTCGGCCATCGCCGCCGCTCCCGTTAATGCTGCCGGCTCTGGTTGAACTCGCGCTCCAGCATCAGGCTGTAGCGCGACATGAAAAAGCAGAATCCGAAATAGATCGCCGCCGCGAACACATAGGCTTCGACATAGAAACCCTGCCAATTGGCGTCGGCGAGCGCGGCGTTGACCGTGCCGAGCAGGTCGAAGAGGCCGATGATGATGACCAGCGAGGTGTCCTTGAAGGTGCCGATGAAGGTGTTGACCAAGGGCGGGATCACCATCGCCAGGGCCTGCGGCAACACAATCAGGCGGGTGCGCCGCCAATAGCCGAGCCCGAGCGCGTCGGCGGCCTCGATCTGGCCTTGCGGGATCGCCTGCAGCCCGCCGCGAACGACCTCCGCGAGATAGGCCGCGGCAAACAGGATGAACGCGACCTGAGCCCGCAGCAATTTGTCGATCGTCAGCCCGCTCGGCAGAAACAGCGGCAGCATGACCGAGGCCATGAACAAGACCGTGATCAGCGGCACGCCGCGCACCAGCTCGATATAGGCGACGCAGACCGCGCGCACCGCCGGCAATTCCGAGCGCCGCCCAAGCGCCAGCAAGATCCCCAACGGGAAGGCGAACAGCATCCCGACGACCGCGAGGATCAGGGTCAGCGGCAGACCGCTCCACAGCGAGGTGTCGACATAGGTCAGGCCGAGAACGCCGCCCCACATCAAGACGCCGACCGCGACAAACCCGGCGAGCCACAGCCCGACGAGGCGCCGCCCCCATAGCCGGCGATCGCAGCTCGCGACGATCAATCCGACAAAAATCGCCACGACCAGCAACGGCCGCCACTGCTCGTCATAGGGGAAACGGCCGAACAGGATGAACCGCAGCTTGTCGCCGACAAAGGCCCAACAGGCACCCGCCTCCTGTCCATCGGCTCCGCGACACGCGAGCCCGTCCGGCGCGCTCCACACCGCATCGACGAGACCCCAGCGGATGATCGGCGGGATCGTGACGGCAAGCAAACAAAGCGCGATCAGCGTCAGGAATGTGTTGAAGAGGCTGCTGAACAGATTGGCGCGCAGCCAGCCGATCGGCCCGTGCGTGCGCGGCCGCGGCCGCGCGGCGGGGACCGGCAATTCGCGGCCCAATTCGTGCTCGATATCCGCCATTCGCTAAATGTCATCCCGGCGAAAGCCGGGATCCATCGTGCCGCGAGTCCGGGATCTCCGGATAAACAAAGGCGTGGAAATAAACAAAGGCGTGGCACCCGCTCGTCGACGTGAGGGGAGCCGAACCATGGATCCCGGCTTTCGCCGGGATGACAAAATGGGCGTGTCCATCGCCTAGCGCTCGACCAGGGCGACGGCGCGGTTGTAGAGGTTCATCGACAGCGAGATCGAGAGGCTGATCGCCAGATAGACCGCCATGATCATCGCGATGCCCTCGATCGCCTGGCCGGTCTGGTTGATCGTCGTGTTGGCGATCGACACCAGATCGGGAAAGCCGATGATCACCGCGAGCGAGCTGTTCTTGGTCAAATTGAGGTATTGGCTCGTCATCGGCGGAATGATGACGCGCAGCGCCTGGGGCAGGAGGATCAACCGCATCCGCTGCCACGGCGTCAGGCCGAGCGCCATCGCCGCCTCGCTCTGGCCGGCGCTGACCGCGAGAATGCCGGCCCGCACGATCTCGGCGATGAACGCGCCGGTATAGATCACGAGGCCGACCAGCAGCGCGGCAAATTCGGGCGAAAACACCCCTCCCCCGACAAAATTGAACCCGCGCAACGCCGGAACCTCGAACCGCAGCGGCGCGCCGCCGGCGACAAAAGCGGCGAGCGGCAGGCCGACGATCAGCGCCAGCCCGAACCACCCGCTCGGAAAAATCTGTCCTGTGCGCGCCTGGCGTTGCCGCGCCCAGCGAGCCAGCCCGCAAGCGGCGGCAATCCCGGCCAATAGCGCCAGCAGCAGCCAGGAATGGACGGCATGCGCCTCCGGCATTGGAAAGACGATGCCGCGGTTGCTGACGAAGACATCGGGGAGCGGCTGCCATGCCCGTCCCGGCGCCGGCGCGCTCCAGCGCAACACGCCCCACCAGAAGAACAGCTGGAGCGCCAGCGGGATGTTGCGGAAGATCTCGACATAGATCTGCGCCAGCTTGCGAATGAGCCAGTTGCCCGACAGCCGCGCGAGACCCATCAGGGCGCCGAGGATCGTCGCCAGCACGATGCCGAGCGCGGCGACGTACAGCGTGTTGGTCAGGCCGACCAGAAACGCCGCGGCGTAGCTGTCGGCCGGGGAGTAGGGGATCAGCGACTCGCCGATCTCGAAAGCAGCCTCGCGCTCGAGAAACCCGAACCCGGTGGCGATGTTCTGGCGCCGCAGATTGAGCAGCGTGTTGTGGACGAGGAACGCGCCCAGGGCGACAATCGCGGCGACGAACAAGATTTGGAACACGACGGCGCGGACAGCCGGATCGTGCCACGGCGGCGGCCGCTTCGGCCGCGATTCGGCGGCCGCGGTGTCGCGCGCCACGGCGGGCCGGAAGATCGCTAGGCGTCAGCCCTCAGCGGATCGGCACGGCGTACATCAGGCCGCCCTGGGTCCACAGAGCGTTGATGCCGCGATCGAGCTTGAGCGGCGAATCCTTGCCGACGTGGCGCTCGAAGATCTCGCCGTAATTGCCAACCGCCTTGATCGCGTTGTAGGCCCATTTATCGTCGAGCCCGAGCGACTTGCCGGTGCCGGGGGTGACGCCGAGCATCCGCTTGATGCCGGGGTCCTCGCTCTTCAGCTTCTCGTCGATGTTTTTCGCGGTGATCCCGACCTCCTCCGCCTCGATCAGCGCGTAGACGACCCATCGCACGACATCGTTCCACTGGTCGTCGCCCTGTCGCACTACCGGCGCCAGCGGCTCTTTAGAGATGACCTCCGGCAGGATGACGTGGTCGTCCGGGTTCTGCGCCCGCGCGATGCGGGTTGACGCGAGCCCGGAGCGGTCGGTCGTGTACACGTCGCAGCGCCCCGAAAAATAGGCGGCGACGACCTCGTCGAGCTTCTCGATAACGAGCGGCTTGAAGGTCATCTTGTTGGCACGGAAATAATCCGCGAGGTTGAGCTCGGTCGTGGTGCCGGGCTGAACGCAGATCGTCGCGCCGTTTAGTTCCTTGGCGCTTTTGACATTGAGCTTCTTCGGCGCGATGAAGCCCTGGCCGTCGTAATAGACGACCGGCCCGAAATTGAGCCCGAGTTCGGTATCGCGCTGCAACGTCCAGGTGGTGTTGCGCGACAGGATGTCGATCTCGCCCGATTGCAGCGCCGTAAAACGCTGCTGCGCCGTCAGCGGCACGTATTTGACCTTGCCGGGATCGCCGAACAGAGCGGCGGCGATCGCCTTGCACACATCGATGTCCAGACCCTTATAATTGCCCTGATTGTCGGGCTGGCCGAACCCGGCAAGCCCGGGATTGACGCCGCAAACCAACGTCCCGGCCTGCTTGACCTTGTCGAAGGTTGCCCCGGCCTGCGCCGGGCCGACAAACCCGAAGCCTATCGCTATCGCCAGCGCGAAGAACGCGCGCAGCCCGGTCCCGATCATCGCAATCCCCCGTTCTGGTTGAATTGACGCTAGCACGCCGCGCCTGGCCCAGCAACGCGACCAGAAATTGAGCAGGCGAGTGTCCGATGACAGCACCAGCCCGCCCGATCCCTGGAAACCGTACCGGACCCGGACGCGGGCTGATCCTCGCCGCGCCCGCTTCGGGCAGCGGCAAGACCCTCGTGACGCTTGGGCTGTTGCGGGCGCTGCGCCAGCGCGGGATGCGTGTCGCGGCGGCGAAAGCCGGGCCCGATTATATCGACCCGACCTTCCATGCGGCGGCGAGCGGCGGGGTCTGCCTCAACCTCGATCTCTGGGCGATGCGCCCGGCGACGCTGCGCGGGCTCGTCGGGCGGCTCGAATCCGGCGCCGATCTCGTGCTGTGCGAAGGCGTCATGGGGCTGTTCGACGGCGCCGGACCCGACGGCGAAGCGGGCTCGACCGCCGCGCTCGCCCGGTTCGCCGGCTGGCCGGTCGTGCTGGTCGTCGATGCACGCCGGCAGGGCGCCTCGGCGGCGGCGCTGGTCGCGGGCTTTGCCCGGCACGACCCTGCGCTGAAGCTCGCCGGGGTCATTTTCAACCGGGTCGCCGGGGCGCGCCATCAGGCGCTGATCGAGACCGCGATGGCGCGGCATTTGCCCGATGTCGCGTGCCTCGGGTCTGTGCCGGAGACGCCGGAATTGATGCTGCCCGAGCGCCATCTCGGCCTCATCCCCGCCGGCGAGCATCCGGCCGAAGCGGCGATCGTGCACGCGGGGGCGGCAATCGGCGCCAGCATCGATATCGAGAATCTGGTCGCGCTGGCCCGCCCCGCCCGGCTCGCGACCGTCGCCCCGAGCGCGCCGCTGCCGCCGCCGGGGCAACGGATCGCCGTGGCGCGCGACGATGCTTTCCTCTTCGCCTATCCCGCGGTGCTGGACGGGTGGCGGCAGGCGGGCGCCCTGGTCACGTTTTTTTCGCCGCTCGCCGACGAGCCACCGGACCCGACCGCCGATGCCGTCTATCTGCCCGGCGGATACCCGGAACTTCACGCCGCCCGGCTCGCCGCCGCCGAAAGCTGTCGCGCCGGGCTGCGCCGGGCCGCGGCGGCGGGCACGGCGATCTACGGCGAGTGCGGCGGCTATATGATGCTGGGCGACGCGCTGACCGACGCGGATGGCCAGGTTCATCGGATGACGGGGCTGCTGGCGCTGGCCACCAGCTTCGCCGAGCGGCGGCTGCATCTCGGCTATCGCGCGGCTACCCTGCTCGGCGACGGAATGCTCGGGCGCGCGGGCGCGCGGTTTCGCGGCCACGAATTCCACTACGCGACGACGCTCGCCACCGGCGGCGACGCGCCGCTGTTCGCGCTGGCGGATGCATCGGGCGGCGATCTCGGCGCGAGCGGGTTGCGGCGCGGTTCGGTCGCAGGTTCGTTCATCCACCTGATCGACCGAGCCGACGCGTGATCGCGGCGGCCCCCCGCCCCGCCCCGCTAATCAGGCGCTTTTTGCGTTCGCCTCGATCAGACGGCGCACATATCGCGGCTCAGGCACCGAGCGCAGCATGAGAACGTCGATCAGTTCGACCAGTTCGGAGAGCCCGATCGGCTTCGCCAGAAAGGCGTCGCATCCGCTTGCCTTGACCTCCTCGTCGTCGCCGGTCAATCCATAAGCGGTCGTGACGATGATCGGGATGTCAGCGGTGTCGGCGTCGTCCTTCAGTATCCGCGTCGCCTCGAGCCCGGACATGCCCGGCAATTTAACGTCCATGATGATCAGATCCGGGCACTCCTGGTGCGCCAGATCGAGGCCGCGCGCCGCGTCGGCGGCCTGCAACACGCCGTAGCCTTCCGCGGCGACCATCGCGCTGAACAGCTTCATGTTCAACAAATTGTCCTCGACGATCAGTACGCATTTGCCGGCGGTATCCGGAGCTTCCATTGTCCTGCCCCTGAAAATCGATTGCAGCGACTTCCCAAATCCCAAGGGTTTCGCCGCGCCTCCCGGGAGGAGGCTTGAGTATTATAATTAACAATCGGTTTACAAGGCAACAGAAGTTAAGAAAATCGTGCGTCTCTTTACCAATAAACTCCGATGATTTATTGGATACTTTAGCGAAAATACGATCTACTTATTTGGATGGTCAGCCGCCCGCTCCGGGATCCCAGCGGAAGCGCTGCTCGCCGCCGCGCGCGCCGCTCCGGCGAAACCCGAGTTTGTCGAGGCAGGCGGCCAAGCCCGAGCGGTTTTGCGGGTTGACGACGGCCGCTACCGGAAGCATGCGGACCAGGAGTCGGGCGATCAGCCGGCCGACCACATCCTCGCCGCGATATTCCGGCGCCGCTCCGGCATGGCGCAATTCGAGCATTTCCTGCTCGGCGTAATGGCGGCCGAGCTGGTTTGGCTCGACCACGACACAGCCGACGATTTGCCCCGCCCCGTCGCAACCCACCCACGATTCGCCCGAGCGCGCACAATTGCGGATCAGGGCGTAGAGCGCTTCCTCGCGCTCGATCGTGTCGACGAGGAGCGGGATCTCCGGCGCCAGGCGCAGCAGCAACGCATGGATCTCGGCGGCATCGTCGAGCCTGGCTTGGCGTAGGACGATCTCGGGCACGCGTGTCTCCGCGTCGAGAGCAGACAACTGCACCTTCCCAAACCGTGACAGGAGCGGGAAGCTTAATGGAGCGCCTCCGAAACTAATCCAAAACCGCGGGGAATTCGTCGGTGAAGCTGTTTCGGATCGGCAGGGCGCCTACCGTTTCCCTCGAGGAGGCAACGCGTCGGGCGGCCGCGCTCGATCTCGGCGCGCCGGTGTCGATTCGGGTCAATGCCCGCGCCCGGCGACTGTTGTTGCGCATCGATGCGTCGGCGCGCCAGGTCGAGCTTGTCCTGCCGCACGGCGTCCCGCCCGAACACGGGCTCAAATTCCTCGATGCCCATCGCGGATGGATCGCGTCCCGGCTCGAGGCGCTGCCGATGCCGGTGCCGTTCGTCGAAGGCGCGATCGTGCCGGTCTTCGGCGTGCCGCATCGCATTTGCCGCGACAGCGACCCGGCGGCGCCGCCGGTGGCGATCTTCGATGGCGAGATCCGGGTGCGCGGCGCGCCCGAGCATGTCGCCCGCCGGGTCCGCGACCACCTCGTGCGTCTCGCCCGGCACGAGTTGAGCGGACGCGCCCGTCTCTACGCCGCGCAAATCGGCAAGCCGGTGGCCGGCGTCGCGGTGCGCGACACGAAAAGCCGCTGGGGCAGCTGCTCGTCGACGGGGTCCTTATCGTTCAGCTGGCGGCTCGTGCTGGCGCCGGAGACGGTGGTCGATTACGTCGTCGCGCACGAGGTCGCGCATCTGGTCGAGATGAACCACGGGCCGCGCTTCTGGAAGCTGGTGCGCACGATGACCCCGGACAGCGCGACCCCGCGCGCCTGGCTGAAGCGCCACCGCACCCAGCTACTCTCCTACGGTTGAGGCGTTGGCCGGTGCGGGCGTGACCGGCGATCGCGGCCTGATCCAGACCAGCAGCGCCAGACCCGGCAGCGCCATCGCCATGCTGAGCAGGAAGAACGGGACCCACCCGAGTTCGTCGGCGAGAAAGCCGCCCGACGCCGACAGGACATTGACGCCGACGGTCGCGAGCGACGACAGCAGCGCGTACTGCGTCGCGGTGAAGGCTAAATTGCATAGCCCGGACAGATAGGCGACGAACGCGGCCGAGCCGATCCCGTTCGTCAGGTTCTCGGTTCCGATCGTCAACGCCAGCATCGCCACATCGTGCCCCGCCCACACCTGCAATATGTATGTCAGGTTCGACAGCATCTGCAGTACGCCGCCGATCAGCAAAGCCGGAAAGATCCCGAGGCGCAGCACCAGGACCCCGCCGATCGCCACCCCGGCGAGCGTCGCGATCACGCCGTAGAGTTTGGCGATCGTGGCGATCTCGACCTTGGTGAAGCCGAGCGCGACATAAAGCGGGTTCGACATCGTGCCGGCGATCGCGTCGCCCAGTTTGTACAGCACGACGAACAGCAGGAGCAGCACGAACCCGCCCGCGCCGCTGCGCTGGAAGATATCGAGAAACGGGGCGACGACGGCGCGCTGAAGCCATGCGCGCAGCCGTGCGGCGGCAGTCGCTCCGGGCAGTGCTTCGAGCTCGCGGATGCCGCCCGGTTCCGGGGTCAGCCAGATCGTCGCCATGCCGACGAGCATCAGCCCCGCCATCACCGCGTAGGCAAATTCCCAGCCGCCGAAACTCGCGGCATAGAGAGCGCCGGCGCCCGACACGATCATGCCGAAGCGATAGCCCCATTGCGTCGCGGCGGCGCCGGCGCCCTGCTCGTCGGAGCGCAGCAACTCGATGCGGTAGGCATCGATCACGATGTCCTGGCTGGCTGATAAGAACGCAACGACGATCGCGGCAATCACGGTCGGCCACGGGCTGACGCTCGGATCGGTGAAGCCGAGCGCCAGGATCGCCAGGGCCAGAGCCAGCTGGATCGCCAGCGCCCAGCCGCGCCGCCGGCCGAGCCGCGAGGTGATGCCAGGGAGCGGCAGCCGGTCGATCAGCGGTGACCAGACGAATTTGAAGCTGTACGAGAACCGCACCAGCGTGAACAGGCCGATCGCCGTCAGCGACACGCCGAGTTCGGCCAGCCGCAGCGACAGCGTTGCCCCGGTCAGCGCCAGCGGCAGCCCGCTCGAAAACCCCATCAACAGGACGGCCAGCAGGCGCGGCTCGCGGTAAACCGCCAGCGCGGCGACCCAGCCATTGCCGGAGCGGCGATCGCGCCAGCCCCCTCCCCCACCCGCTTCTTTCGATGTCATCGGTTCACGCCACCTGCCCTTGGCAAACGCCAAAACGCCCGCCGCACGGGCGCCCGACGCGGCATCTCGTTGTTGCGCGCGCGCACCGGCGCGATGATGCTATAGGCTCCCGCCCACGAACAACTCACCGGCGAGTAGGGAACGATGAAAAGACAGCTGATCGCCGCTGCCGCTGCAATTCTGCTGAGCCTTCCGGCGCAGGCCGCCGACAATATCAAGATCGGCTTTGTCACGACGCTGAGCGGCCCGGCCGGCATTATCGGAAAGCACATGAAGGACGCCAGCGATCTCGCCCTCGCCATGCTCGGCGGCAAGATCGGCGGCGTGCCGGCGCAGATCGTCTATGGCGACGACCAGTTCAAGCCCGATGTCGGCCGCCAGGTCGCCGACGAGATGCTGAAGCGCGACAAGGTCGATTTCATGACCGGCTTCATCTGGTCGAACGTGCTGCTCGCGGCTTATCAGCCGATCATCCAATCCGGCACCATCCTGATTTCCGCCAATGCCGGCCCGCACCAGCTCGCCGGCGCCCAATGCGCGCCCAATTTCTTCTCGGCCTCGTGGCAGAACGACCAGACGCCCGAAGCCATGGGCAAGCACATGCAGGATCAAAAGATGGACGACGTCTACATGATCGCGCCCGACTACGCCGCCGGGCGCGACATGATGACCGGCTTCAAGCGCTATTTCAAAGGCAAGGTCGCGGCCGAAATCTACACGAAATTCGGCCAGTCCGATTACCAGGTCGAGATCAGCCAGATCCGCGACGCCAACCCGAAGGCGGTGTTCGTCTTCCTGCCGGGCGGCATGGGCATCCAGTTCGTCAAGCAATACGCGCAATCGGGGTTGCGCGAGAAGATCCCGCTCTATTCGGCTTTCACGGCCGACGAGACGACGCTGCCGGCGATCGGCGAGGCTGCCGACGGCAATTACGAGGTCGGCTTCTGGTCGCCCGACCTCGACAACCCGCGCAACAAGGAGTTCGTCGCCGCATTCCGCGCAAAATACAATTACTACCCGTCATTCTATGCGGCGCAGAGCTTTGACGCGATCACAATGATCGACCGCGCCGTCGCCGCGGTCAAAGGCGATGTCGCGAACAAGGAGGGGCTGATCGCCGCGCTAACCAAGGCCGATTTCCCGTCGGTGCGCGGGAAGTTCAAGTACAACACCAACCACTTCCCGATCCAGAATTTCTATCTGCTGCGCATCGGCAAGGACAGCGACGGCACATACGTTCGCAAGATCCAGAAAACCGTGTTCGCCGACCATGCCGACTCCTATGCCGGCGACTGCAAGATGAAGTAGGCGGGCCGTTCGCTGCCAGTACAATTTCAATTGTCATCCCGGCGAAGGCCGGGACCCATGGTACCGCAAGCTCCCGCGGTTGCGGAGAGGCCCCGACGGTCGTGCCTGCTCGGATGCAGTCGGGAAGCTGAGAGGTGGATCCCGGCCTGCGCCGGGATGACAACGGGGTGGCGGCGGGCCGCGCCATCGCGATGATCTACGTTATCGAGCAGGTGCTGAACGGGGCGCAGTTCGGGGTCATGCTGTTTCTGATGGCGGCCGGGCTGACCCTGATTTTCGGCATCATGAACGTGATCAACCTGGCGCACGGCTCGCTTTACATGGTCGGCGCCTATGTCGCCGCGGCGGTTTTCGGCGCGACCGGGTCGTTCCTGATCGGGCTTGCAGCCGCGCTCGCCGCCGCGATCGTCGTTGGAATCGCGCTTGAGGTGACCCTCTTTCGCACCCTCTACGCGCGCGACCATCTCGACCAGGTGCTGGCGACGTTCGGTCTCATCCTGTTCTTCAACGAGATCGTGCGCATCCTGTTTGGGGCGACCGCGCTCTACATGCGCGTGCCCGATTTCCTGAACGGGCGGGTCGAGATCCTGCCGGGCGCCCCCTATCCAACCTACCGGCTGGCGATCATCGCGGTCGGGCTCGCCGTCGCTTTGCTGCTGTATCTGCTGATCGCGCGCACCCGAATCGGCATGCTGATCCGCGCCGGAGCCTCGAACCGGGTCATGCTTGGCGCGCTCGGGGTCAACGTCACTCTTCTCTATACGGCGGTGTTCGCGCTCGGCGCCGCGCTCGCCGCGCTCGCCGGGGTCATGGCCGGCCCGATCTTCACGGTCGAATCGGGGATGGGCGAGAGCGTCCTGATTTCGGCCTTTGTCGTCATTGTGATCGGCGGCATCGGGTCGATCCGTGGCGCCTTCGTCGCGGCATTGCTGGTCGGCATCGTCGACGCCACCGGCCGCGCCTATCTGCGCCCGCTGCTGGCGCTGTTCACCAGCCGGGCGGCGGCCGACAGCGCCGGCCCGGCGCTCGCCTCGATGCTGATCTACATCCTGATGGCGGCGGTGTTGTTCGTGCGCCCGCAGGGCCTCTTCCCGCCGCGCGGCCGCTAAGGGCGATCAAATTGAGGGCCATCGATGCGAGGGGAATCGCGGCGCTCGTTTGCCTGACCGCGCTGGCGCTGGTGCCGGTCATTGCGGCGGCGGCGGACGCGCCGTTTTATGTCGGGCTGTTCGCCCGCGTGATGATCTTCGCGATCGCTGCGCTGAGCCTCGATCTGATCCTAGGCTATGGCGGCCTCGTCAGCTTCGGCCATGCCGCCTATCTCGGGATCGGCGCCTACGCCGTCGCCATCCTGAGCTTTCACGGGGTGACGAACGGTTTCGTCCATTTCGCCGCGGCGCTCGCCGCCGCCGCTGTGGCGGCCCTTGTGATCGGAATCGTCTCGCTGCGGACCTCGGGAGTCTATTTCATCATGATCACGCTGGCGTTCGGCCAGATGGTCTATTACCTCGGAATCAGCCTCAACCAGTATGGCGGGGACGATGGGTTGAGTATCGGCCGGCCCAGCGATTTCGGCGGCCTCGTCGATCTCGCCGACCCGACTATTCTCTATTATTTCGTTCTCGCCTGCCTCGCGCTGTTCCTGTGTCTCGGCGGGCGCGCGGTGCGCTCGCGCTTTGGAGTGTTGTTGCAGGGCGTGCGCTCGAACGAGCGGCGCATGGTCGCGCTCGGCTTCCCGGTGTTTCGCTACAAGCTCGCCGCGTTCGTGATCGCCGGGGCGGTGTGCGGCGTCGCCGGCGCGCTGTTCGCCAATCTGACGCTGTTCGTCTCGCCCGGGATCATGCATTGGACGCGTTCCGGCGAGATCATGATGATGGTGATCCTGGGCGGCATCGGCACGCTATTGGGGCCGGTGCTCGGCGCGGCGGTCTATCTGTTGCTGGAGAGCGTCCTGTCGCGCTGGAGCGAGCACTGGCAGGCGATCCTCGGGCCGTTGCTGATCATCGTCGTGCTGTTTTCGAAATCGGGCCTGATGGGCCTCATCCGGGCGCCGCGCCCCCCGCATGGTTGAACCGCTGCTCGCCACATCGGGACTGACCAAGCGCTTCGGCGGGCTCGTCGCGGCGAACGATGTCGCGCTTGGCGTCGAACCCGGCGAAATCCACGCCGTGATCGGACCGAACGGCGCCGGCAAGACCACCCTAATCGCCGCGCTCGCCGGCGAGTTGCGCCCCGATGCCGGGACCATCCGCTTCGCCGGGACCGACATCTCCCGGCTCGGGCCGGCGCGCCGCGCCGCGCTCGGCATCGCCCGCTCGTTTCAGATCACATCGATCTTTCGCGAGTTCACCGCGCTCGACAATGTGGCGCTCGCGGTGCAGGCGCATGCGGGGCACAGTTTCCGCTTTTGGCGGCCGGCGCAGGGCGACGCGCGGCTGCGCGAGCCGGCGCGGGCGGCGTTGGCCGAAATCGGGCTCGCCGACCGCGCCGATATGCCGGCCGCCGCGCTGTCGCATGGCGAAAAGCGCGCGCTCGAACTCGCGATGGTGCTGGCGACCCGCCCGCGCCTGCTGCTGTTGGACGAGCCGACCGCCGGGATGGGGCCCGCCGATTCGGCCGACATCGTGCGGCTCCTCGCCGGCCTCAAAGGCCGGCTCGCGATCGTCCTGGTCGAGCACGACATGGACGCGGTCTTCGCGCTGGCCGACCGCGTCACCGTGATGGTCTACGGCCGGATCATCGCGACCGGCCTGCCCGAGGCGATCCGCGCCGACGCGCAGGTGCGCCGCGCCTATCTCGGCGAGGAAGATTCGTGATGCTCGAGGTCACCGGCCTCGACGCCGGGTATGGCGACGGCAGAGTGCTGTTCGGGGTCGATCTCGCCGTCGGGGCCGGGGAGGTCGTGACGCTGCTCGGGCGCAACGGCATGGGCAAGACCACCACCCTGTCGTCGGTGATGGGGATCGTCCGCGCCCAGGCCGGAACGATCCGGCTCGACGGTGCGCCGATCCAGCACCTGCCGCCCTACCGGATCGCCCGGCTCGGCCTCGGCCTGGTGCCCGAGGGGCGGCAGATCTTCCCGAATCTGAGCGTGCACGAAAACCTCGTGGCGACTGCTTCCGGCGCCGGCCGATGGACCATCGACAGCGTGCTTGGACTTTTCCCGGCGCTGCGCGAGCGGCTGGCCAGCCTCGGCGGGCTCTTGTCCGGCGGCGAGCAGCAGATGTTGGCGATTGGCCGGGCGCTGATGACCAACCCGCGCCTGTTATTGCTCGACGAGGCGACCGAGGGGCTGGCGCCGCGCATTCGCGCCGAAATCTGGCGGGTCCTCGCCTCCCTGAAGGAAAGCGGCCAGGCGATCCTCGTCGTCGACAAGAACATCGCGCCGCTGCTCAGGCTCGCCGACCGCCATTACATCCTCGAACGCGGCCGCACCGTGTGGTCCGGCAGTTCCGCCGAACTGGCCGCCGCGCCCGATCTGCAGCAGCGCTATCTGGGGGTCTGATACCAAGCGCCCCAATGTTTGATTCGTCATGCCCGGCCTTGTGCCGGGCATCCACGCCTTCAAAACCCACAGCAGGAGCAAGGACATGGATGGCCGGGACAAGCCCGGCCATGACGGTGAAGGAGGTCAGCGTCTCAACCGGATGGTATGAGCACTGTCCGCGAAGAGAAGCCCCCACCCCGACCCTCCCTCCCCCGCAAGCGGGGGAGGTCGACCGCGCCGACGGCGCGGGCGGGTGGGGGTTCCTGCTCTCAGCGCAGCGCGTTGTGGATCAGATAGAGGGCGAAATCGGCCGGCTTCAGCTTCATGTCGATTCGGTCGCTGTCGCCGGCCAGCGCGCGCCCGACGATGATGTGGTTCTCGACATGCTCGGCGGCGACCCGGAACACCCCGGTCGCGCCCTTGAGCTTGGGGTAGATTTTCGGGTCGATCGGTTTTTGCCTGCGGCCAAGCCGCTCGATGACATCCGATTCGCTCAGCCCCTCCACCGGCTCGCTTCCCACGATCTTCCAATCGGTCTCGCCGGCCCAGCCGGCGGCCGCGAGCGCCTTCGGGTCGTCGTCGCACACCCCGACCTTATAGACGTGCTTGCCAAACCCGACATCGGACGCCCAGCGGGCGAGCCTGGCGCTGCGTGCGACATAAAGTACCGGCATCGGCTTCTCGCTCTCCAGGCGCGGGAATAAACCGCTCTGCGCGTCCGTTACAACGCCGCTTCGCCGATCTCGTCAACCCCCCGCTCTCCACTTGGAACCGCCGCCATGCCGATGTTGCTCGGATTCGCCACAGTCCTTTGCACCGTGCTCAGCATGATCCTCGGCCAGATCAGCCCGGGCATCGAAGCACTCGGGGTGTTGCTAGGCGCTGGCGTCTTGATGAGCCTGCAACGCGAGTAAAGCAGGTGCCAAATCGCTCAATCCGTCTGCGCCAGATGGTCGCACATCCCAAGACTTCGCAAACGTAAGCGATTCCGGCGGCTTGGAGTGCTCCCGCTTTGACCTGCCGCGACGTTACGAAGTGACACAAACCGAGATTTTTTGTTAAACTCCACGCGTTTACCCGTATGCCGAACAAGCAGGGGGTTGCGCGCGGATGAATCGGTTGCTGTCGACAAGGCCGGTCGGCTTGAGATTGGCCGGTCTGGGATTGGCCGCCTTGATACTGGCCGCCGGGCTGTTTATTGCCGCCCCGGCATTGGCGCTTGGGCTCGACCCGGCGTTTCCGGAGCCGGCTTTCGGCCCTGGTCAGGCCAAGGGCGTCGTCGTCTGGAGCCACGGCCGATCGATCGCCACCGAAGACTCCAAATCGCCGACCCCGGCTTATTTGCAGGTCTTGCGCGATGACGGGTGGGACGTCATGCGTTTCGATCGGCTGAGCCGCGGCGACACGCTGAGCGACAGCACCAAGCGTCTGATCGACCATGCCGCCGCGCTCAAGCACAAGGGCTATAAGCAGGTCGTCCTCGCCGGGCAGTCGTTTGGTGCGTTCCTGTCGCTGATGGCGGCCGAGGGCTCGTCCAATGTCGATGCCATCGTCGCCACCGCCCCGGCCGCCTATGGCAGCTTCGAGGATTTCTACGATAGCTGGCGGCTCAACGCGTCCAGGCTCTACCCGCTGCTCGAGCGGGTCAAGCGCGCCCGGGTCATGGTGTTTTACTTCCACGGCGACAATTTCGACCCTGGCGGGCGCGGCGATCGGTCGCGCCAGATACTGTCCGAGCGCGGGCTCGGCTACGCGGTGATCGACCAGCCCGCCTACCTGACCAGCCATTGGGCGGCGTCGAGCGGTTTGTTCGTGCGGCGCTTTGGGAGCTGCATCCGCGACTTCGCCAACAACGACAAACTTTCGGGCGAGCATGTCTGCACGCCGCGCTGGGGCACGATGCCGAGCGCCGAGCTGAAGCTTCCGGCCGACATGGCCGAATCCAGGCCCCAACGCGTGGCCGCGGCGCCGGCGGCGCCGACCGGCTCGGGCGCGGCGCAGGATGGCGCCAAGGCGCCGGATGCGTTTCGCGACGTGTGGTACGGGTTCTATCCGAACGGCCGCGAAATCCTGCTCGGCGTCGAAGCGGCGCGGGGCGACAATCTGACCGCGGTCTATGCGATCGGGCCGAGCATCGACAACAAGAGCTCGGCGACCTGGACCCGGCGCAAGGGCCGTATCGTCGAGGACAGCTTTGTCTTCGAGGAACCCGGCAAGAGCACGCTGCGCTTTCGCCCGCGCCAGGATGGCGGACTCGCCGCGACCTGGGTCGCCGCCGACGGCAAGACCTCGATGACTGCACATTTGAAGCCGATCGATCCGGGCGCGCTCGCCAAGCGCCGCAGCGCGAATTCCTCAGCCCCGGAATCGGCCGCTGCTTCCCACGGCGACAGTAATCAGGCCGATAATTAATCCGGATCTGACCGGGTTGCCGCGACGCGGCTGAGTGGTCGCCGCGCGGCTTCGATAAGGGACTTGAAACCCCTCAATGAAACCGCGGCTTTACCTCTTCGCATAACAGGCGCAGCGCGTTCAGCACCCGGTCCTGCGGAATTTTCCCGCCGCAATTCAATTCGGCGAGGATGCCGTCGAGCCCGATCTGCTCGTCGACTTCGCGCAACCGCGCCGTAAAGCCGTCCGGGTCGTCGACCAGGATCTGCGTCGCGACCGCCTCGTCATAGGTCAGCGCCTCAAGCCGTTCGACCTGACGCAGCCGCTGCACCGCCAGGTCGCCGCCGGCGCGGCGCGCCGAATCGCGCCCGAGCTCGGCCTGATAGCGGAAAAACCCCATGATGCTGTCTTTCGCCTCGGCGCGGGCGCGCTCGCGGGTTTCGGCGAGGTAGGCCGGCACCCGCAGGAACACCCGGCCGCGTCCGGGGTGGCCCGCCGCCGCATAGGCCTCGCGATAGGATCTGATGCGCTCGGCCAGCTGGACAAAGGGACCCTGGCGCACCGCGACAAAAATCGGCAGGCCGAGCCGGCCGATCTGCGGAAAGGTCTCGGGCGTCGCCGCGGCCATGCGCAATTCGGGATAGGGCTTCTGGTAGGGCTTCGGCGTCACCGCGACGTCCTTGAAGGTGTAATACTTGCCCTCGTGGGAAAATTTCGGCTCGGTCCACGCCTGCTTCAGGATGTCGAGCGTCTCGGCAAAGCGCTCGCGGCTCTCGGCGTAGGCGATGCCGTAATCCTCATAGGTGCGCACGACGCCGCTGCGGCCGATGCCGTAGATCAGCCTTCCGTGGCTGATCTGGTCGATCGTCGCGGCTTCCTCGGCGAGGCGCAGCGGGTGCGACAGCGGCAGGACCTGGACGGCGATGCCGATCTTGATCGTGCTGGTGCGCGCGGCGATCGCGCTCGCCACCATCATCGGCGACGACATCACCGAGCGCTCGGGTGCGCCGTGCAATTCGGCCAGCCAGACCGCGTCGAGGCCGACGCGCTCGGCGGTTTCAACCTCGGCCAGCGCCTCGTCGAAGGCGGCGCTGTCGCCGCCGGAAGCGACCGGCGGAAATTCCATGAAGCTGCCGAATTCCATGTCAGAACATCTCCCGCGATAACGCGCCATCATCATGACGCGCGCACGGCCGCGCAAGCAGTGTGTCGTCCTCGCACCTATGCACGCGAAGAGGGTGCTCGACGGATCGGAATGTTGAAGATGGGGATGTCAGCCGGGACCGTCGCGTACAATGCGACGATGCGGTTGCATTTCTGCGGCTGCCGGTTCAGCGTGACCGCGCCGTTGGTAATTGGGAGAGCTGGGATGGATTGGAAGCGGAGTGCTCTGTTCGCCGCGATCGTCGCGACCTTGGCCGCGGCGCCATTCGCGGACGCCGAGGCTCGCCGTCGTCATAACCCGCTGTTCTGGCCGTTTGTCGCCGGAGCCGCTGTGGTCGGCACTGCGGCGACCATTGCCACCGCGCCGTTGCGGGCGGTCGCACCGCCGTATTATTATCCGAATTACTACTCGTCTTATTATTACGCGCCGCCGGCCGCCTATTACGCGCCGAACTACTCCGCGGGTTATTATTCGTCCGGCTACGCCGCGCCGGGATACTACGCGGCTCCCGCCTATTACGGGGCGTCGCCCTACTCGACGGGATATTAGGCTCCGCAAGCCTGGGCATCGCGGCGCCGGCTTAATCGAGGCTGGCGCGACCCGACGCGACGCCGCTACAATCGCGCCTTCGACCCACCGACGGAGGCGGCGCGATGCGGATCCACAATCTTTACACCGACCCCAACGGCCAGTCGCATTTCCGCGACATCGAAATCGATTGGGCCGAGGAGGGCCCGGCCGGCAAGCTGTCGAAGCGGCTGCCCGCGACCGGCATCATCTTCCGCGAGGTCCAGCCGGCCTACGACCTCGACTGGCATCCGGCGCCGCGCCGGCAATACATCATCAACCTCGACGCCGGCGTCCAGATAACCGCGAGCGACGGCGAAGCGCGCATCATCGGCGCGGGCGAAGTCATCCTGGTCGAAGATACGACCGGCAAGGGACATCTGTCGAAGGCGGTTGGCGGCCAGATCCGCCACTGCATCTTCGTGCCCGTCGAATAGCAGGTCGAACGGTAGGGCGGGTGGAGCGACGCGAAACCCGCCGAACATCGCGTCGGCTCTGCCGGATGGCGCTGCGCTTATCCGCCCTACGGACAGCTACACCGGCGCCTCTAAAATGGGAGGACACACATGGCACGCGACGGATACCTGATCCTCGATAGCGACCTTCACATGATGGAGCCCGACGATCTGTGGGCGCGCTATCTGGCCGAACCCTACCGGGCGAACCCGCCGCGCTTTTTCGGCGGGCAGAAAGAAAAGCTGCCGGAGACCTCGGACGACAAGGGCAATGCCGACAACATCATGGGCATGGAGGTGCAGGGGCTGGCGATCCCGGCGCACGGCTCGCAAATCGGGGCGACCGTGTCGAGCAGCGAATTGCGCCGCCGCAGCCGCGCCCGCCACCCGCATTTCCAGATCGCGCGGGCGCGCGGCTTCGATGCGCCCTCGACCCTTGAGGCGATGGACATCGAGGGGATCGACGTCGCGGTCATGTACGGCACCCGCGGCCGGCAGATCCTGTGCCACGACGATCTGAAGCCCGACTATGCCGCGGCATTGGCGCGCGCCTACAACGACTGGGCCGCCGATTACTGCAAGACCGACCCGACGCGGCTCAAATTCGCCGCGCAGCTCGCGATGCACGATGTCGCCTCGGCGGTCGAGGAAGCCCGCCGCTCGGTCACTGAACTCGGCGCGGTCGCGGTCATCGGCACGCCCAACCCGGTCAACGGCCAGCATCTCCACGACGATTCGTGCGAGCCGCTGTGGGATGCGCTCGAACAGCTCGACGTGCCGATCGGATTTCACCCGACCGGCAACACCTCGCTGAAGGACGACGCCGGGCGGCGCTATGTCGGGCACGCCAATTTCCACCCGATCGCGCACGCGATCCGCAATCCCGTCGAGCTGATGGGCGCGATCGCCAGCCTGACCACCGGCGGCGTCCTCGAACGCCACCCGAAACTGCGCGCCGCGTTTCTCGAAGGCACGGCGGGCTGGCTCTATTGGTGGCTGTGGCGGCTCGACGACCAGTGGGAGAAGTTCGGCCCGGGCTGCGAGCGCTCGCTGTCGATGCTGCCGAGCGAGTATTTCCGCCGGAGCTGCTATATCGCGCTCGATGTCGACGAGGAGCCGGCGGTCGATGTCGTCAACAAGATGGGCGCCGAGTATTTCGTCGTGTCGAGCGACTATCCCCATTCGGACGGCGCCTTCCCCGACGCGATGAAGGAATTTTTTGGCATGCCGCTCGATTCCGGGCAGCGCCGCAAGATCCTGTGGGAAAATTGCGCGCGGCTTTACGGGATCGAGACGCCGGCCGCCGCGCTGACCCGCGACCCGCCGCGGCAGGTCTCGGCGGCGGAGTAGCCGGAGCGCGGTACCCCCACCCCAACCCTCCCCCGCTTGCGGGGGAGGGAGCCGACCAGGGCGCCGCTATGTTGATGCCCTCCCCTGCAAGCGGGGGAGGGAGGGACCCGCGCCGTCAGGCGTGGGAGGGTGGGGGTACCCTCACATCCCCAATATCGAGCCGGTCACCGAGCGCGGGTCGCGGCGGGGCCAGCGGCCGTTCTCGACCTGGTGGAAGAATTCGGCGCAGGCGCGGTTGAACAGATCGGGCTCCTCGATGTTGAGGGCGTGCCCGGTGCCGGGCAGCACGACCAGCGCGGCGCTCGGGATCGTGCGCTTCATCAGGATGCCGGGTTCGAGGCACGGATCGTCCTCGTCGCCGGTCGCGATCAGGGTCGGCACCTCGAGCGCCTTCATCCGGTCGGTCAATTCCCATAGCGATGGCCGGCGCGCCTGCACCCCGCGCATCGTGTTGGCCGAGCCGCGCGTCGAATGCTCGGCCAGCTGCGCCAGGAACTCGGCATAGCCGCGCGGGTCCTTGTTCAAATACTGCACCCGGGTCGGCCCGCTGCCGTAGGTCTTGGCTACCTCGCCCATGCCGGCGCTTTCGATCTGCGCCGCGGTGCGGGCGGTCTCCTCCTGGAATTGCTGGCGCTTGTCGGGCTGGGCGCCATAGCCGCAGCCGGCGACGACCAGCGAAGAGGCGCGCTCGGGATAGGTCAGCCCGAAATGCAGCACGGCGAACCCGCCCATCGAGATGCCGACGACATGCGCCTTGGGCAGCCCGAGCCCGTCGAGCACGTCGCGGATGTCGTCGCGCGCCCGCTCCTGCGAATATTGCCGCCAATCCTCGGGGACATCGGAGGGCGGATAGCCGCGCGCGTTGAACGCGATGCAGCGATAGCGCCGCGAGAAATAGCGCAGCTGCGTCTCGTAGCTGCGGTAATCGCCGGCGAATTCGTGCACGAAGACGACCGGGTGGCCGGACCCGACCTCCTCGTAATAAAGCCGGACGCCGTCATCGGTGGTGAGGTGGGGCATCGGTGCATTCCTGTGGATGCGGTGCGCCATCCTAAGGGCGGGCCGGCGGCGGCGGCAAGCCGAGCGCCCGGCTTAGAGCAGCCGGCTTGGCGCGGCCGTTGCCGTTGGCTATTTTTGAGCGGGCGCCCTTCCCGCCCGATCGGTTGCTGGCGATGCTCGTCGAGATTGAAGCTGCGACGACCCGAAATATCGGCGAGGTGCTGACACGGCTCGGCGCGAGCCTCGTCGAGGACGGCGCGCTCGACCAGCGCACCCTCGATCGGGCGCGTCGCGTCGCGGCCGAGACCGGCGGCCGGCTCGACCGCATCCTGACCCAACTCGGCATCGTCAGCGAGCGCGCCCTGGCCGAAGCCCTGGCCCGGCTGCTGGCGATTGCGCTGGTGAGCGCCCCGCAATATCCCGAAGCGCCGCTCTTTGTCGACCGGCTGAAGGCGAAATTCCTCCGCCGGGCGCGGGCGATGCCGATTGCCGCCGGCGAATTTTTCGACAATGCGCTCGGCGATGCGATCTGCGATGACCCGGTCACGCTCGCGATGGCTGATCCGCTCGATTTTTTCACCCGCGACGCGGTCGCCGCCGCGCTCGGTCGGCCGGTCGTCGCCGCCGTCGCGGTGCCGGTGGAGTTCGATGCCGCGTTTGAGCGCCTCTACGCCGAGCCCGCGGACGGCGAGGTGTTGGGCCTCGACGACGGGGCGGTTTTCGACAGCGAGCCCGGCGAAGAAGATACCGAGCGGCTGAAGGATTTGGCGAGCGAAGCTCCGGTCATCCGGCTGGTCAATCAATTGATCGCACGCGCCGTCGAAACCCATGCCTCGGACGTCCATCTCGAGCCGTTTCCCGACCGGCTGCGGGTGCGCTACCGGTATGACGGCGTGCTGCATGAGGTCGAGCCGCCGCCGGCCCGCCTGCAGGCGGCCGTCATCTCGCGCATCAAGATCATGGCGCGGCTCGACATCGCCGAGCGCCGGCTGCCGCAGGACGGCCGCATCAGGCTGACGGTGCGCGGCCACGACGTCGATTTCCGGGTGTCGACGATCCCCTCGCTGCACGGCGAAACGGTGGTGCTGCGCGTGCTCGACCGCACGGCGGTCGCCTTCGACTACGACCGGCTCGGCTTTCCGCTCGACATAAGGAGCGGCATCGAGCGCTGCCTCGATCTGCCGAACGGCATGGTGCTGGTGACCGGCCCGACCGGCAGCGGCAAGACGACGACGCTCTACACCGGGTTGCTCAGGCTGAACACGGTCGCGCGCAAGATCGTGACGGTCGAGGACCCGATCGAATACCAGCTCAGCGGCATCAACCAGATCCAGGTCAAGCCGCAGATCGGGCTCAATTTCGCCAGCCTCCTGCGCTCGATTCTGCGGCAGGACCCCGATGTCATCATGATCGGCGAGATCCGCGACCTCGAAACCGCGCAGATCGCGGTGCAGGCGGCGCTGACCGGCCATCTCGTGCTGTCGACACTCCACACCAACTCGGCCGCCGCGACCGTGACGCGGCTGCGCGACATGGGGTTGGAGGATTATCTGCTGAACGCGACCTTAAAGGGGGTGCTGGCGCAACGTCTGGTGCGCCGGCTGTGCCCGGTCTGCAAGGTGACCGAGGCGGCGCCGCCTGCGCTGATCGAGCGGTTTGGCCTTGCACGCCTGGCCACGGCGCCCGGCATCGCGATTTCCCACGCCAAGGGTTGCGCCGAGTGCCGCGGCACCGGCTTTCGCGGACGCCGGGCGATCGGCGAATTGCTGCTGCCGAGCCGGACCGTCGACCGCCTGATCTTCGAGCGCGCCGACGACATGACGATCGAGCGGGCGGCGGTGGCGGACGGCATGCGCCCGCTGTTCGATAGCGGCCTTATTGCCGTGCTGGAGGGCGACACGACGATCGAGGAAGTCGTCCGCTGCATCCGCAGCGAGGCCTAGGCCATGCCGCGGTTCCGCTGGTCGGCGGTCGACAACAGCGGCGATGTCGCGCACGGCATCATGGAAGCGGCCGATCGGACAATCGTGGTCGAGCGGCTGCAGCGCCAGGGCCAGATCGTGCTGCGGGCCGACCCGGCCGATCGCCGCGCCTTCTGGGTCGATCTGCTGCATCTCGCACTGGGCGGCCGGCGCGGTCTCGACAAGGCGGCGCTCGGCGATGTGACCCGCGAGCTCGCGATCATGCTGGCGGCAGGCCAGGATCTCGACCGTGCCTTGCGCTTTGTCGTCGACAACACGAATAGCGCCCGCGCTCGCACGATCCTCGGCATGGTGCGCGACAAGGTCCGCGCCGGCAGTTCGCTCGCCGCCGCGCTCGCCGCCGAGCCGCAAAGTTTTTCCACGCTCTATGTCGGCCTCGTTCGCGCCGGCGAGGCCGGCGGTTCGTTGCCGGCCACCCTCGACCGGATCGCCAGCCTGCTCGAACGCGAGCGCAGCCTGAGCGCCAGCTTGCGGGCGGCGCTGGTCTATCCGGCGCTCCTGGTCGCCGCGGCGATCGGCTCGATCGTGCTGCTGCTCGAATACGTGCTGCCGCAATTCGTGCCGATTTTCGAGCAGGCCGGCGCGAGTTTGCCGGCATCGACGCGGGCGCTGATGACGCTTGGCGCGGTCATTGGAACCGCCGGCCCCTGGCTGCTGCTGGCGGCGATCGCGGCGGGGTTGATCGGCCGGCAATTGCTGGCCCAGCCGCACTACCGGATCAAGGCCGACCGCCTGCTGCTGCATGTGCCGGTCATCGGCAGGCTGATGCGCGAGACGCTGGCCGCGCGGCTGACCCGCACCCTCGGGACCCTCCTGCACAACGGCGTGCCGCTGATCTCGGCGCTCGGCATCGCCCGGGATGCGCTGGGCAATCTTGCCGCCGCCGCGGCGGTCGATGCCGCCGCGCTCGCGGCCAAAAGCGGCGCCGGTCTCGCGCGACCGCTGGCAGAATCGGGCTTGTTCCCGGCGCGCACGATCCATCTGTTGCAGCTTGGCGAGGAAGCGGCTCAATTGGCCGCGATGGCGCTAAAGGCGGCCGAGATCCACGACGAGCAGGCGCGCCTGATGATGCAGCGGCTGGTCGCGCTGGCGGTGCCGCTCATCACGATCGTGATGGGGTTTGCCGTCGCGGGCATCGTCGGCGCGCTGCTGACGGCGATGCTGAGCCTCAATGACCTCGCCGGATAGACCGGCGCCGCTGCGCCGGGCGACGGCAACCGGCGGCTTCACACTGATCGAAACCATCGTGGTGCTCGCGATCCTCGGTTTCGCGCTGGTTCTTGTCATCGGCTACCGGCCGCCCTGGAGCAAGCGGCTCGACATCGACACGGCCGCCGCCGCGCTGGCTGCGGAACTGCGTCTGGTGCGCTCCGAGGCGATTGCCGCCAATCGCGCCGTCGGGTTCGAGCTGGACCTGGCAAACCATCGCTATCGGCCCGGCGCCGCTGCGCCCCGGTCATTTCCCCCCGGGCTGTCGATCGAGCTTCTGATGGTCTCCGGCGAGCGCCAGGGTGAGACCGGCGGCGCCATTCGTTTCCATCCCGATGGCAGCTCGACCGGGGGCCGGATCGTGCTCGCGGACTGGACGCGGCGGGTCGCGGTCGGCGTCGATTGGCTCACCGGCAGGGTCAGAATCGCCGATGTCCGGTAAACCCGCCAACGGGTTCACGCTGCTGGAGGTATTGGTCGCGCTGGCGATTGCCGGGCTGGCGCTGGTCGCGCTGTTCCGGGCGGGGGGCGACGGGCTGGTCGCGGTCGATACCGCGGCGCGGGTCGAAGAGGCCGTGCAGCGCGCGCAGTCGCATCTGGCCGCCGTGGGCCGCGCCGCTGCTTTGCTGCAAGGCGACAGCGAAGGAGACGACGGTGGGGGCTACCATTGGCGGCTGCGCATAACTCCGGTCGCGAGTGGGCCACCGCCGGCAGCGGGCGGCGCAGCGGCCATTTTGTTCGATGTCGAGGTCGCCATTTCCTGGCCCGGCCGCGGCCAAGACCGCGCCGTGACGCTGAAGACGCAACGCCTCGGCGCCGCGGCGGTCGCGAAGTAAGAATGCGATGGCCGACCGAGATCCATGCGGCGATCCTGGACCAGCCGGCGCCGCTCAGGGCGGGTTCACGCTCCTTGAGCTGCTGGTCGCGCTGGTCGTGCTCGGGCTGCTCGTCGTCGGGATGACCCAGGGCGTGCGCACCGGGCTGGCGATGCGGCAGGCGCAGACCCAGCGCATCGGCGAGACCGCCGATCTCGACGCGGCGATGCGCCTGCTGCGCTCCGTGCTGACCCGGCTGCCTGCCATTCCCCCCGGAAGCCGGCTCGCCGCCGAGCCCGCCTTCGGGTTCAGAGGCGAGACGGACCGGATCAGCTTTATCGGCGACATGCCGACCGGGCTTGGCACGACCCGCCGCGCCGCCATGACGCTCTACGTCAGCGACCGGCGTCTGATGCTGTCGTGGAGCCCGCGTCGCCATGAGCACGCGCTGACGCCGCCGCAGGCAACCGACACCGAGCTGCTGCACGGCGTCGAGCGGCTCGATCTGGCGTATTGGGGCACATCGTCCGCCGATAAGCCCGGCTGGCAGATGGCCGGCGGCCAGGCGCTCCCTTCGCAGGCGCCGCTATCGGAGGCTGCCGGCTGGCAGGCGCGCTGGGAGGGGAACGACCCGCCGGAGCTGATACGGGTGCGGCTGGTCTTTTCCGGGGACGACCGTCGCCGATGGCCCGATCTGATCGCGGCGTCGCGGCCCTGAAATCCCAGGTTTGCCCACCCGACCAAACTCAAACTTGTTGCCTCCACGGGCCATCGCGGCGGACAATCCGGTTTCGGGGTCGTCATTGATCCGGCGGGCTCTCGGGGAGGGCCGGCTCGGCGGCACCGCGGGCGCCGGCAATCGCCGACGCCACCGGCGTTGCGGATCGCGACGAGGTTGAATCGGAAGTGATAGGCGGGTTTTTCGCTTGGTGGGTCGGACAGCTGGCGGAGGTGCTCCCGCCGTGGCTGCGCCGTTCCGCCGTGACCAGCGCCGATGCGCTGGTCATCGCCCCGACCGGGCCGCTCGATCGGGTCGGCGCTGTCTCGGTCCCGACCTCGGTCTCGGTATCGGTGCGCCGCAACGGCAAGGAGGCGCTACTCGGACAGTTTTCTCTCGGCAGCGCCGCGCTCGACGAACTGCCGCGTTCGCCCAGCCGACCTGCCGTGCTCAGGCTGCCGAGGACCGAGATCCTCGAAAAGACGCTGAGCCTGCCGCTCGCGGCCCAGGCCGAACTCAACCAGGTCCTGACCTTCGAAATGGATCGTGAGACGCCGTTCGCGGCTGACGAGGTCTATTGGAACCATCGGATCGAGGCGGTCGACCGCCAGAACGCGCGCCTGTCGGTGCGCCTGTGGCTGATGCCCAAGGCCAATTTGGCGCCGTTGATGGCGGCTCTCGCGCAGGCCGGGATCGCGCCGCGGTGGGCCGAGATCGCGGATGACCCCGGGGGTTATGCGCCCGGGGAGCATGCGCTGCTGCCGCTCGACGGTACCAGCGGCCACCCTCCGCATGGCTCGCGCCGCCTCGTTTGGGCGGCGGCGGCGTGCTGCGCCATGCTGGCCGCCAGCGCCGTCGCGATCCCGTTCGTGCAGCAGGCGGCGCAATTGTCGGCGCTCGACCGCGAGGTCAGGCTCGGCCAGGCGACGGCGGCCGAGGCCGAGGCGCTGCGCCGCGAGATCGACCGGCTGTCGCGCACCGCGGACCTCGTACGCTACGCGCAGGACAAAGCCGGGCGGCCGATCGAGGTCTTGGCGATCGTGACGCGGATCCTGCCCGACGACACCTATCTGACGGAAATCGACCTGCGGCAGCGCAAAGTGACCTTGAGCGGCAGGTCGGCCGCGGCCGCCCGTCTGATCGGAGCGCTGGCCGCCGAGGGAAAGTTCCGCAACCCGGGCTTTGCCGCACCGGTAACCCGGCTCGAATTGTTGCGCGCGGAGGTGTTTACGATCGTCGCCGAAATGGAGCCATCGCCGTGATCGCAACCCTTCCGACCGGGTGGCAGGGTCGTCTGCTGGCGTTGAGCCTGGCCTTCCTCGCGCTCGCGGGCCTCTATGCGATCGCGGCGGCTCCGCTGCTGGACCTCTATGCCGAGCGCGCCCAACGCATAGAGACCCGGCGCGCGATGCTGGCAAAGCTGAACACGATCGCCGGCGAACTGCCGGTGCTGCGCGCTCGCGTTTCCGAGCTGCGCGCTGCGGTCGGCAGCAAAAAGCTGACACTTGATGGTGCGAGCGACGCGATCGCGTCGGCAGCCCTGCAAGGCCATATCCAGGAACTCGCCGGCGCCGCCGGCATCTCGATCGGCAGTACCGAGAGCCTGCCGGCGGAGGTGCAGCAGGGCGGCTATCGCCGGCTCGGCCTGAGGCTGGTCCTCAACGGCACCTATGAGAGCCTGGCCAGGCTGCTCGGCCGGATCGAGACGGCGACACCGCCGTTGATCGTCGACAATTTGCAGATCCGCAGCTTCCAGAGGCGGCCGGGCGCAACGCCGGTCGTGGCGCTCGATGCGAACCTCGAGGTTTACGCGTTTCGCGCCGACGAAACCGCCGGAACGACGGCGCGATGATCGATCCTCGGGCGATGCTGCTGGCGGCAGGATGCGTCCTCTTCGGTGCGCTGATCCTGGGCGAGCTTTACGCCGGCGCCGGCGACGAGGTGGCGGTGACGGAAGCCGCCCCCGCTCCTCGGAGCGCCGACGCACGAACCATCCCGCGCGCCCAACCGGCACGGCTCGACGATCTGCTCGCCACCAGCCTCGCGCGGCCGCTGTTCAGCGCGACCCGCCGCCCGCCGGAAACCACCCAAAGCGACGGTCCGAGCACCCCCGATCTAACCGGCAGGAGGCTCGCCGGCATCGTGATCGAGCCTGATCGCCGGCTTGCGATCTTCGCCGTGAGCGGAGGCAAGCCGCTGATCGTGTCCGAAGGGGAGAGCGTCAACGGCTGGCGCATCGAGACCATAGGCCCGACCGAGATTTCGCTGGTCGGTCCGACCGGAACCCGGACCTTGCAGCCAAAGCTCGAGCCGAGCCCGGTCGCGCAGCCGCGATCGCCCCGCGGCACTGCCGGCCCACGCCCCGGCGCTCAACCCGGGCAGACAGCCGCGGCGGCGCCGGCGCGATCCGCCGTGCCCACGCGACCGGTCGGCCCGGCCGGCGCCGCAACGGCAGCCCAAATTCCGCCGGCCGCTCCGCCGCCCGGCGCCGCCCCGCCGCAGGGAGTGGTGAGGCCGGGTCCGCGCCGATGATTTCGCGATTGGCTCGGCGCCGCCAGGGCTTCCGCCCGGCCCCCCTCTCCTCTCTGGCGTACGCTTTCGGTGCGGTCTTGGCATCTCTCCTCCTCGCCGGATGCCAGTCGCTGCCAGCGCTCGGCCTTGCGCCGCTCGGTCAGCCCGTCTCGCTGCAGGCCGCCGAGCCGCGGGTGAACAGTACGATCCCCGCCGATCGCCGCAAGAGCGTGTTCGAAGACCGCGGGACCGCCACCGCCCCGGCAATCGCTCCGCGCTTGCCCGCTCCTGCCCGAGGATTCACGGCCGAGGGACCGGCCGGCGAGGTTACGCTCAATTTCGCCGACACCGACATTCGCGAGATCGCTCGCATCATTCTCGGAACGACGCTCAAGCTCAACTACACGATCGATTCCAGCGTGACCGGCACGGCCACCCTCGACACCGGCACGCCGCTGTCGCGTGAGGCATTGCTGCCCACGTTGGAGGTGCTGCTCAACCAGAGCGGCGCCACGCTGACCCGAAAAAACGGGCTCTACGCCGTGGTTCCGATCGGCGCGGCTGCGCTCGCCAATACGGTCACCGGCCTCGATGTCTCCGGCGCCGGCACGCAGGTCGCGCCGTTGCGCTTTGCCTCGGCCAAGGACCTTGCCAAGGTGCTCGAGCCTTATGTCGCCGAGGGCAGCAAGCTGACTGCCGACCCGGCGCGCAACGCCCTCATTATCAGCGGCGACATGGCCGCCCGTCAGGCGCTCCTCGCTCTCGTGCGCGCGTTCGACATCGATACGCTTGCCGGGCAGTCCTTCGCGATGTTCCCGACCGGCGACGGCGATGTGGCGCGGGTCGCCGCCGCGCTTGAAAAGGCGCTGCGGGCCGAGACCGACGGGCCGCTGAGCGGCATGGTGCGGGTCGTGCCGTTGCCGCGGGTCAACGCCGTGCTGGTCGCCTCGTCGCAGCCGCGCTACCTCGACGCGGCAAAACGGCTTTTTCGGCTTACCAGCCGGGCCGAAGACGCGACGGCGCGGACCTGGCACGTGTATTACGTCCAGAGCGGCCACAGCGCCGATCTCGAAAATCTGCTGCAGCGCGCGTTTACGCCGCGTCACGTCACGCCGGCCGCCGCGCCCGGAAGCACAGCGCCCGGCGCTGAATCGGCCACGATCGGTATGGGCCGCGGCCTCGATTCCGGCGCCCTTGGAGGAGCCGGGAGCCCCGGAGGCATTGGACGCGGCGGCGCGGCGGGGTCGGCCGGGCTCGGCGGCGGTCTCACCACGCCGAGCGGTGCGGCGGCGACAAGCGCGGCCCTTGCGAGCGCGCTGACCGGACCGGCAAATTCCGCCGCGCCGGCGACCGAGCCCTTATCGGCCGAGACCGGTCCGAGCGGCGGCAATGGCGAGAACCGCATGCGCATCCTCGCCAATCGGCGCAACAACGCGCTGCTGATCTATGCGACTGCGAGCGAGTATTCGGTTGTCGAGCGCATGCTGCGCAAGATCGACATCGTCCCGTTGCAGGTGCTGATCAGCGCGACGATTGCCGAGGTCACCCTCAACGATACGCTGCAATACGGCACCCAGTTCTTCTTCAAGATCGACCACGTCGCGCAGACGCTGGGCAGCATTCCGGTGTTTCCGCCCGGGCCGATCCCGCCGACCGGGTTGGTCGGGTGCGCGCTGACCAAGGCGCCGACCTTCATCCTCCGCGCGCTCGCCGACGTCACCAAGATCAAAGTCCTGTCGGCGCCGCAGCTGCTCGTCATGGACAACGAACCGGCCCGATTGCAGGTCGGCCAGCAAGTGCCGATCCTGACCGCCACCGCAACCAGCACGCTGACCACCGGCGCCCCGATCGTCAACAGCATCGACTACCACTCGACCGGCGTGATCATGCAGGTGACCCCGCGCATCAATTCAGGCGGCCTTGTCACCCTCGACATCTCGCAGGAGGTCAGCGACGTGGCGGCTCCGGCGGCGAACACGGCAACCGGTTCGCCGACCTTCGACGATCGCCTCGTGCGCACCAGAGTGGCGGTTCAGAGCGGCCAGACGGTCGCGCTGGCGGGCCTCATTCGCGACAATGCCACGGACAGCAACAACGGCATTCCGTTCCTGAAAGACGTACCGCTCATCGGCTCGCTGTTCTCGACCCAGGGCAGCACGCGCGCGCGCACCGAGCTGTTGGTGCTGATCACGCCCCAGGTCGTGCATGACCAGCGCGATGCGCGCGCCCTGACCGAAGACATGCGCCATCAGCTGATCAACGCCGCCCTGGTGCCGCAGGAGCTGGGCCGCCGGGGCATCCGGGGTGTGCCAAACCCGAACGGGCTCTAGGTGTGGCGGAGTTCGGAAATTTCGCTTAGGCAGGGCCGGCAAAGCGGTGGCTTTGCGCTGATCATCGTGCTGTGGACGCTGGTGTTGATCGCGTTCATCACGGCGCATCTGGCGGGCAGCGGACGGACCGAGATCCGGATCGCCGGCAATCTGGCCGCGAACGCGGTGACCGACGCGGCGGCGGAGGGAGCGGTCTTTCACGCGATCTTCAACCTGCTGGATCGCCGGCCCGAGCGCCGCTGGCCGCTTGACGGCGCCGCGCGCGAATTCGCCATCGGCGATTGCGGCGTCACGGTCCGGCTGCACGACGAGACGGCGCGGATCAATCCCAACGTCGCATCGTCCGCTCTCCTCGAAGCGCTGCTGCGCGTCACCGGCAGCGACGCGCCGAACGCGCGCCGGCTGGCGGCGTCGATCGGCGAATGGGTAGGCGCGGCGGCAATGTTTCGACCGCCAGAAACGCTGCTGGCGGAGTACCGCGCGGCTGGGCTCGATTACGGGCCGCCGGGCGAACCGCTCGAGACGGTCGACGAGTTGCGGCGCGTGATCGGGATGACGCCCGGCATATTCGCCGCGATCCGTCCGCATCTGTCGCTGTTCGCGGCCGCCGAGCCGAGCCTCACGCAGGCCGATCCAGTGGTGCTGGCGGCACTGGCGGCGATCGGGCGAGCCGGCCCGGCTGGTTCCCGGCCGGCGCCGCGACAATCCGAAATCGTCACCGCGCGCATCGCGGCCATTGCACAGGGACCCGGCAAGGCCCGCGCCAGGCGCGCCGCGATCGTCCGCATCATGCCGAGGCCGGGGACTTACCTCGTCCTCGCGTGGGACAGCGATGCCGAATGACAAAGCGCCGCCCGGCAGGAGGGCCGCCGGGGTTTCACTCGTTGTAGATCGGCGCGGCATCGCCGGTCCCGCCGGGCTGCCCGCCGGGGCCAAGCGAATAAAGGTCGTACTCGCGCCCGGGCCGCTGGCTCGGGCTGCGATAGAGGTACCCGTGGCCCCAGGGATCTTCCGGCAGTTTCTCGCCCTTCAGATAGGGGCCGCTCCAGCGCGCCATCCCGGGCGGGCGCGTTATCAGGCTTTGCAGCCCCTGCTCGGTCGTCGGATAGACCCCGACATCGAGCTTGTACAGGTCGAGGACGCCGCCGAGCCGCTCGATCGATTGATGCGCGATCTTGTGCTTTGCGGAGCCGAGCTGCCGCAGCGCCGCCGGCGCCACGAGGCCGATCAGCAGCCCGAGGACGGCAAGGACCACCAGAAGCTCCAACAGCGTGAAGCCGCTCTCCGGATGGTTGCGGCGATCACTCGCCTTGGCTGGCGGGACGGTAAGCATCATGCGCGCATCTGAGGTTGATCGTTGCCGGCCACGGGAATTTGGTCGGTGCGGGCCGCGTGGATCATTTCTACCAAATCGCCGAGGAATTTGTCATACCGGACCCTCCGGCCCGGCAGTCGCCCGGCCAGGCAACGCAGGGGTTCCCGATAATGGGCCGGCAGATCGAGGAACTGGCGCGGTTTGTCGCGCAGACCAGGTGCGAGGATATTCCCGAGACGGTGCGCCGCCATGCCAAGCTCGTTCTGCTCGACACGCTGGGGGTGATCCTCGCCGGCGGCGAGCGGCCCGAAATCGGCCAGCTGCGCGCGCGCCTCGGCGCCACTTGTGGCAGCGGCGCCACGGTCTACGCGCGCGGCTGGCCTCCCCAGGACCCGCGCACCGCCGCGTTGCTGAACGGCATTGCCGGCCGCTCGATCGAATTGTGCGAAGGGCTGCGCCTCGTATCGGGCCAGGCGGCGATGCAGGTTCTGCCGGCCGTGCTCGCCGTCGCCGAAGCCGCGCGCTGCCCCGGACACGAGATGCTCGCCGCTTTCGTGCTTGGCTATGATGTTGTCGGGCGGCTGGCCGGCGGGTTCACGCCGCGACCGCTGGCGCACCAGAACGGCCAGGTGTCGCTGTTGGCGGCGGCCGCGGCGGGAGCGCGGCTGCGCGGGCTCGACGCCGCCGGGGTCAGTCGCGCGATGCGC
>CAMATN010000020.1 GCA_945861155.1 Rhizobium sp. Q54 | reverse complement strand
CGAATTCGCCGCGCACGGCGTGCGCTGACGCACACCGCCTCTGTGATCGCTGCTCGGGCCGGCCCTGTTTATCGAGCCACCAATCTTCCCTGCGCCTTAGAACCGAAAGGCGATTTCCATCAGCAGCAGCGCGAGGGACAGGGCGGCGGCAAGGGGAGGAAGCCACCGGGGGACCGTAAACCGTTGCCCCGGTTGGTCAGCCGGAATGGTTTCTTCGCGCTGAATACGCCACAGCCCGACATTGACCAGCGTGAAAACGGCCAGGGTCATGGCATTGGCCAGGACGAGCAGCTGCTCGAATGGAATCAGCAAGGCGGTTGCCAGGACGATCGCACCGGCCAGCAGCGTCGCGGCCACCGGAGTCTGGGTTCGCGGGTGCACGCCGCCAAGAAAGGCGGGCAATTGCCCCTGGCGGGCCATTCCGTAAAACAGCCTCGCCAACATGACGATCTCGATCAGCACGCCATTGGCGACCGCCATCGCGCCGACCGCGGCAAACACCGGTACGCCCGCGCCTTGGAACAGGCCGAGCAGGGGACTGTCAGCCGCGCCGTCCGCCAGTACGACGGCCATCGCGACCGCGACATAGAGCACGATGCTCGCCGCGACGGCGCCGATGATGGCGCGCGGCAGGGTGCGGTCCGGATCAGTGACTTCCTCGCCCAAATTCGCCAGCGTCTCAAACCCGATAAAGGCGAAGAATGCGATGAAGGCCCCAGCTACGGTGCCCTGCCATCCGGCCCAATCCACCGGAAACATGTTGGCGACATGGAATTCGGGTGCCGCCAGCAATCCGGCGATCGTCGCCGCGATCAGCCCGGCGATCTCGATCGCGCCGAGCGCCGCCGCGAGGCCGACGCTCTCGCGCACGCCATAGATCGCGATCGCGGTAAAACCGCCAACCAGCGCAATAATCAGCAAATGCGCCGGCGCCGTGACAAATACCGCGAGGTAATCGATGGCGCCGCGGGCAATCGAGGCGGCGGCGATCGCGACCGCCAGCGCCACGGCGACGCCCGTCAGCATCGCCAGCCGGTCCGAACCGAAACCATGCCGCACATACGAGACCGCTCCCGACGCATCGGGGAAACGGCCGGCAAGCTCAGCATAGCACAGCCCGGTCATCGCCGCCGCACTGCCAGCGAGCAGGAATGACAGCGGCGCCGTCGGGCCGGCGCGTTCGATGACCGCGCCGATCGCGACATAGATGCCCGCTCCGACGATCACACCGAGCCCGTAGAACAGCAGCTGCCACAGCGACAGCACCCGGCGCAGGGTAGGCGAGGGTGAACCCGGATTACTCATTCGCCGCCACGCATAGGCCCATATTCATATAAATTGTCATTCCGGGGCGCCGCGGTAACGGTGGCGGTCAAAGCCGCGGGGAATTTCCAAGTTTCGATCTCCACTCAAAGGCCGGCTCCAGTTCCCCGGCCGGGTAGTTTCAAGCGGCCCGGTTCGGTTATCCTCGCGACCTGCTGCGTAAGGAGAACGGCATGAGAGCGGTCCTGTGCCGCGAATGGGGTGGTCCCGAATCGTTGCGGCTCGAAGAATCCGACCGGATGCCATTAAAGGCGAACGAGGCGCGCATTCGCGTCCATGCCAGCGGCGTCAATTTCGCCGACACGCTGATGATTGCCGGCAAGTACCAGGTCAGGCCCGAATTCCCGTTCACCCCCGGCCTCGAAGCCGCCGGCGAGGTGACCGAGATCGGACCGGCGGTCAGGCACCTGGAGGTCGGCCAGCGCGTGCTCGCGGTGCTGCGCTTCGGTGGCGGCTATGCCGAGGAAATCGTGCTGAATGCCGACGCGGTCGTGCCGATCCCGGACCGCATGGATTTCGTCACCGCCGCCGCCTTTCCGGTCGCCTACGGCACCGCGCACTTCGCGCTGACCCATCGCGGCCATCTGCAACCGGGCGAGACATTGCTGGTGCTCGGCGCCGCCGGCGGGGTCGGGCTGAGCGCCGTAGAGATTGGCAAGCATCTGGGGGCGCGCGTCGTCGCGGCGGCGGGCGGCCCGGACAAGCTGGCGGTCGCCGACGCGCACGGCGCCGACGAGCTGATCGATTACACAAGCGAAAGCATCCGCGACCGGGTGCGCGAATTGACCGGCGGTCTCGGCGCCGATGTCGTCTTCGATCCGGTCGGCGGCGATGCTTTCGACCAGGCCTTGCGCGCAGTCAATTGGGAAGCGCGCATGCTGGTCATCGGCTTCGCCGCGGGCCGCATCCAGTCGGTCCCGGCCAATCTGATCCTGGTCAAGAACATCTCGGTGATCGGCGTCGTGTGGGGCGCGCAAGCAGCTCGCGACCCGGTGCTGGTCAGCCGCAACCTCGCCGAATTGCTGCGCTGGTGGGAGAGCGGCCGCTTGAAGCCGGTCGTCGCCAAGACCTTCCCGCTGGCCGAGGCGGGTAGGGCGATGCAGGCGCTGTTGTCGCGCCGCCATGCCGGCAAGATCGTGCTGGAGGCATGAGCAGCGACCGTGCGCCAATGCCCGGGATCGGCGCACGGGCGTAGCTTCCGGCCGGAAGGCATCGTTCCAGCATCGTTCCGCAATGCGCTGGCCTGACTCCCCCCATCGCGGTATTCTGGGGACAGGCCGGCGAAAATACGGCAGCAGGTTTTGTGCGGAGGATGCGGCATGACTGAAATCGGGGTAGAGCTGGATTGTCTGGAAGGCGTCAAGATCGTCGACTTCACCCAGTTCGAGGCGGGGCCGTCCTGCACCGAATCGTTGGCTTGGCTTGGCGCCGAGGTTGTCAAGGTCGAGAACCCGACGACCGGCGATCCGGGGCGCCGTCTGCAGCCCGGCAAGCCCGACAGCGATCCGTGGTATTTCCATCAGTTCAACGCCAATAAGAAGTCGCTGACGCTGAACTTGAAATCGCCGCGCGGGCTGGAGATCGTCCGGGAATTGCTGAAAAAGGCCGACGTCACGATCGAGAACATGGCGCCCGGCACGATCGAGCGGCTGGGTCTTGGCTATGACGAGGTCAAGAAGATCAACCCCGGCATCATCTATTGCCAGGTCAAGGGCTTCGGCACCGGCAGCCCGTACGAGACCAGCCTCGCCTTCGACATGATCGCGCAGGCCGCCGGCGGCACGATCAGCGTCACCGGCGAAGGCGACCGGCCGCCGGTCAAACCGGGTCCCTCGTTTGGCGACACCGGCACCGGGATGCTGATGGCGATCAGCATACTCGGCGCACTCTATAAGCGCAGCAAAACCGGCCAGGGGCGGCGGCTCCAGGTCGCGATGCAGGACGCGATGATCCATTACATGCGGGTGCCGTTCTCGCGCACCCAGCAGAGCGGCCAGGCCCAGCTGCGCAACGGCAGCAGCCGATCGAGCGCTGCGCTCGCGCCGTCGGCCCTTTATCCGTGCAAGCCCGGTGGGCCGAATGATTACGTCTATATCTTCACCAGCCGCGCCAACGCCGACCACTGGCGCCGCCTGGCGAAGGCGATCGGCCGCGAGGATCTGATCGGCGACGCACGCTATGACACCGGCCCCGCTCGCGGCGAGCGCGCCGCCGAGGTCGATGAGATCATCGCGACCTGGACCCGCCAGCACACCAAGGAAGAGGCGATGACGATCATCGGCGCGGCCGGCGTGCCGGCGGGCGCGGTGTTCGACACGCTCGAACTGATGAGCGACAAGTCGCTCGCCGAGCGCGGCATCATGCAGACGATCCAGCACCCGACGACCGGCGCGGTCAAGATGCCGGCCTGGCCGGTGCGCTTCGACGGTTCGCCGCCGCGGGTCAAGCCGTCGCCGCTGCTCGGCCAGCACAGCGCCGAGGTGCTGAGCGGCTGGCTCGGCATGGGTGCGCCGGAGATCGAGGCCCTGAAGCTGGAGGGCATCGTCGGGAAATAACGGCGGGCTGTGGCGCCGGCCCCCACCCTCCCACGGGGGTGGGTCGGCGGCATTTTGACATACACTCGCCGTTTCGATCTCTGCAGGTGGCGCGATGAGCGAGCCCGATCCCGGTCCTGACACCGCGAACGCCGCGATGCGGCGGTACTGGAATGAGGTTGCCGGGCCGCGCTGGGTCGGGCTCGGCGGAACGCAGGAGGCGCGCAATTTCGAAGTCGCCGCGCTGCTGCTTGAGGCCGCGGCGGCCGCACCCGGGGAGCGCGTGCTCGACATCGGCTGCGGCACCGGCGCGACGCTGCTGCCGTTCGCCGCGGCGGTCGGACCGCGCGGACATGTCACCGGCATCGATATCTCCCAACCGATGCTTGGCCGCGCCCGCGAACGGGTCGCCGAGCAGGGGTTGACCAACGTTACGCTTCTGCTCGCCGACGCGCAGGTGCACCGCTTTGCGCCGGCGAGCTTCGATCTCTTGACGTCGCGCTTCGGAGTGATGTTTTTCGCCGATCCGCAGGCGGCGTTCCAGAACCTCTGCGGCGCACTGCGCCCGGGCGGGCGACTGTGCATGGCGGTGTGGGGGTCGATCGCGGAGAACACGCATCGCAGGATCCCGCACGACATAGCGCTGCGGCATCTGGGGCCGCTGGCGCCGCGTCCGCCGCACGCACCCGACGCGCATGTGTTCAGTGATCGCGACTATTTCCGCGGCATTCTCGCAGGGGCGGGCTTCGCCGACGTCGCGATCGAGCCGCGAGGTTTTCACGTGATCGGCGCGTCGGCGGCGGGCACGGCCGAGAACGTGGCGTTGTTTGGCGCGGTCCAACGGCTGCTCGACGAAAAACAGGCCGACGCCGCAACCCGTCAGGCAATCATCGCCGAAACCGAGGCGGCCTTCGCGGCGTACGCCGGCCCGACCGGCGAGATCCGCCTGCCCGGAACGGTCTTGCTCGCCAACGCGCGGCGACCGGGCTAGGCGTTCGACCAGGTTTCCTGGCCGCCAGTCTCGGAAGAAACAGCTCTCGGGCACTGGCCATAGTTAAATTTGAATGAATGACGACTTAGTTTTAATTATTTGTTTACTATTACCTGGAAAAACCCATTTTCCTAGAGAGGGTAGATGCCATGTTGATGGTTAATGCCGATAATTAACCAACAATTTTAGCGAAATCTGTCCTGTTACTGAGATATACCGGCATGGTCTGGCTCGCACAACCAATGGAGGCCACCATGCCCTCTTCGATCGATGTCCCGCGCGGCAATGCCGGCGAGTATGCTATGGATGCTCCGATGGCGTTTCGGCGCCAACGTTTCTGGTTTATCAGCTTTGTCATGACGCCGTTCAAGGATCTCGACGACAGGGCAATGCTGGAGCAATCGGCGCCCCGCCAGCCCGGCAAACGGCGCTCCCGCTAGTCGCAAAATTGGCGAAGCGGCGAGCCGATCAGCTTCTCGTCGATCGTGGGCTCGCCGAAAGCCGGGCGAAAGCCCAGGCGCTGATCCTCGCCGGCCTCGTTTCAACGGGTGGGCGGCGAATCGACAAGCCCGGCACCGCGCTCGCCGAGGAAACGCCGCTCGCGGTGGCCGGCCGCGACCACCCCTGGGTGTCGCGCGGCGGGGTCAAGCTCGCCTTCGCGCTTGATCATTTCGCTATTCCCGTCGCGGGCGCGGTCGCGCTTGATATCGGCGCCTCGACCGGGGGCTTCACCGACGTGCTGCTCGCCCATGGTGCCGTCCGGGTCCACGCCGTCGATGTCGGGCGGGCGCAGCTTGCCTGGAAATTGCGCCAGGACCCCCGGGTCGTCGTCCACGAAGGCGTCAACGCTCGCTATCTGACCCAAGAGGCAATCGCCGAGCCGGTCGATCTGGTCACTTGCGACGCGAGCTTTATCGGCCTTGCGACGCTATTGCCGGCGCCGCTGGCGCTGGCCACCGAACAGGCCGCCCTCGTCGCGCTGATCAAGCCGCAATTCGAGGCCGGACCGAGCGAGGTCGGCAAAGGCGGGGTCGTCCGCGACCCCGCGATCCACCGCGCGGTGTGCGCGCGGGTCGTCGAATGGGTCGGGGCGCGGCCCGGCTGGACGGTCGTCGGCACCGTCGAAAGCCCGATCCAGGGCCCCGCCGGCAACCGCGAATTCCTGCTCTACGCCCGCCGCGGGACGTGACCGCGGCGGGCGTATCCGCCTTATGCGGTGGCGTGGCCGGACGGGGCCGGCTCGTCCTTGTCGAAGTCGAATTCGACCTTGCCGCCATGCGGGTCGTCGAAGAACAGCTGCCAGAGACCGGCGCGAGGGCCGTTGGGGGGCAGGCGCCGCAGCTCGGAGGCGATGCCGGCCTTTTCGAGCTTTGCCACGGTGCCGGGCAAATCGGTCGCGGTGAAAGCCATGTGGTCAATCACGCCGCCGCGCACCTCGTTGAGCTGGCTGCGATGGATGACGTGCAGGATCGGTTGATCGCCGACATAGAGCCAATAGCCCGGAAACTGGAAGTTTGGCCGCGCGCCCTCCTCGAACCCGAGCAGGTCGCAATAGAACTTGCGGGTTTCCTCAAGGTTGTCGCTCAACACGGTGAAATGGTTCATGCCCTGAACGCTCATCGACTTCTCCCTTGCAAGAACGATCCGCCGGCAACGCGGGGGCACCCGCGTGCCGCAATCGCGATATTCCCGAGCGGTAGAATTGGCGCAACGACGGCCCGGCGTCAATCGTAAGCGGACGCGCGCTATGCCAGATTTGCGTGCCGCGGATGACGAAACCCCGCGGGCGTTGGCCCGCGGGGTTGAGGCGATCCGGCGCCGGCGATCGTTCGCCGGCCGAACGGCCCGGCTTAGTTGATCAGGCCGTAGAACTTGCCGGCGTTCTCGCAGGTCATCTTGAAGGTGACGTCGGCCGGCAGATTGGCGAATTGTTCGTCGATGTACTTCGCCGATTCCGGCCACACCCCGTCGGGATGCGGATAGTCGGAACCCCACATCAGGGTCTCGACGCCCATCTCGTCGATCAGCTTGGTGCCGACGCGGTCGTACTGGAACGTCGCCTTGCACTGGCGGCGCCAATATTCGCTCGGCAGCAATTTCAACTTGAGGTCCTGGTACTGGTCCTGGAACTCGAAATCCATGCGGTCGAGCACGTAGGGGATCCAGCCGATGCCGCTCTCGCCGAGGACCATGCGGATGTTCGGGTAGCGCTCGAACACCGCCGCACCCATCATGTCGGTCAGGATGTTCGCCAGGGTCATCTGGAAGCGGACCAGTCCGCTATAGGTCATCCGCCGCGCGACTGTCGGCTCCAGCGACGCGCGCAACTGCGGGTCGGTGTTCGGGAAGGTGTGGAAATGCAGCGGCAGCTGCGTCTCGTTGACGGCCTGCCACAGCGGATCCCACATCGGGTGCCACATCGGCGTCATGTGCCATGAGCATGACAGCTCGACGCCCCTCATGCCGAGTTTGGCGACGCGGTGGACCTCGGCGGCGGCGGCCTCGATGTCGCTGTAGGGCAGGCACGCCAAGCCGATCTCGCGATCGGGATAATAGCTGCAGAAATTGTGCATGAAGTCGTTGTAGATGCGCAGCATCTCGTTCGCCGCCAGCGGGTCTTTCACCTTTCCGCAGGCGGCGAGGATGCCGTAGATGACCTCGGCGTCGACGCCGTCGCGGTCAAGTTCCTTGACCCGGAGATGCGGGTCGCCGGGACGGCGTTGACCTTTCTTTGTGTAATCGTCATAGAGGCCCGCTTCGTTCATCTTGTCGACGCGCAACTGCTTGCCGGGGACAAAGTCCGAGCCGACGGCACCGACCCCGCCGGGTTTCCCGTAATCGGCGCCGTTATTGTCGACCCAGCGCTCGCTGCCGTCCGCCTGCTTGGCGACAAACGGCATCTGGTCGCGCAATTTGCTCGACGCGTTCGACGTGAACAGGTCGGGGGGCAGCCAGATCATGTCGAGATGACAGTCAGCCGAGATACGCTGGTATTGTCGAGCCATTCGCCGATCCTCCCAATCGCAAAGACTGCATCGCAGGCGGATGCGCCAGCACGGCACATTCACCCGCCTCGCCGCAGTCTATCGCAGGTTTTGCCCGCTCTCCTAGCGCTCACTCGCGCGTAAATCGCCGGGCTGGCATGCGGGCTCTGAACGCCGTTCAGAGTCGCCGCCCGGTAAAGACCGGCGGGCGCTTTTCGAGAAAGGCGCGGACTCCTTCGGCGTGGTCTTGGGTGCCGGCGGCCTCGGCCTGCAGGTCGCGTTCAAGATCGAGCTGTCGGTCGAATTCGTTGGCCTCCGAGGCGTCGAGCGCGCGCTTGGTCAGGCCAAGGCCGGCCGTCGCGCCGCCCGCCAGCCGCGCCGCCAGGGCATGCGCTTCGGGCATCAGGCGATCGTCGTCGACGGCCTGCCAGATCATGCCCCATTCGGCGGCGGTCGCGGCCGGCAGAGGCTCCGCCAGCATGGCGAGCGCGCGGGCGCGCGCCGGACCGACGAGGCGCGGCAGACACCAGGTGCCGCCGCAATCCGGGATGAGACCAATGCGCGTGAAAGCCTGCACGAAGCTGGCCGAGCGCGCCGCCAGCACGATGTCGCAGGCAAGCGCGAGATTGGCGCCGGCGCCGGCGGCGATCCCGTTGACCGCGCACACGACCGGTAGCGGCAATGCCCGCAGCTTGCGGATCAGCTTGTTGTAATGGTCGAGCAGATCCCCGATTTCGGCCGGCGCCATGCCGGCGATCGCGGTTAGATCCTGCCCGGCGCAAAAACCGCGCCCGGCGCCGGTCAACAGAACAGCGCGACAGGTCGGATCGGCCTCGGCCTCGGCCAACGCCGCGACCAGCGCATCGGCCATCTCGACCGTCAGCGCATTGAGCCGCTCCGGCCGGTCCAGCGTGATCAGGCGATAGAAGGCATGGGACTGGACGAGGATCGTCATCGGCGGCCTCTTGTCGAAGGACTTTGCCCTGGGTAGGCGATTGACGGATCGCGGTGCAGCGCCTAGGTTTTGTCAATGCTTTCGATCAGCCGCCGCTCCGACCGACGCCGACGCCGCACCAGCGGCGGGGCTCTCGTGCTGGGCGCGGAGCGGGCTGCCGGTCGCCGAAAGGGCGTTAAGAGCCCGCGCTGACCAGCATCCCGTCATCGGTTCAGGCCAGGACCCCGCCGGTTTGCTTCCGGTGGGGTTTTTCGTTTAGAGGAGCAGCAGATGACAGGCAACAAGCCCAGCGTGTTCATCGACGGCGAGGCCGGCACGACCGGGCTCGGCATCCGCGTCCGGCTCGCGGCGCTGCCCGAGATCGCGGTCAAAAGCCTTTCCTCCGCGCTGCGCAAGGACAAGGCGGCGCGGCGCGACATCATGGCAGAAGTCGATCTGGTCGTGCTGTGCCTGCCCGACGACGCGGCGCGCGAATCGGCGGCGCTCGCCGACGGGCTCGGGGCGGCCGCGCCGAAATTGCTCGACGCCAGCACCGCGCACCGGATCGACCCCGACTGGACCTACGGGTTTCCCGAGATGACGCCGGGCCAAGCCGGGCAGATCGCCGCGGCGCGCAAGGTCGCCAACCCCGGCTGCTATCCAACCGGGGCGATCGGCCTCCTGCGCCCGCTGGTCGAGGCCGGGCTGGTCCCGCCCGATCACCCGATCGCGATCAACGCGGTCAGCGGCTATTCGGGCGGCGGGCGCTCGATGATCGAGGCGCATGAATGCGACGGCGGGCCCGCCTTCGAGCTCTACGCGCTCGGCCTCGAACACAAGCATGTCGCCGAAACCCAGCTTTATTCCGGCCTGACCCGCCGGCCGATTTTCGTGCCGTCGGTCGGGCATTTCCGCCAGGGCATGCTGGTATCGGTGCCGCTCCATCTCGATACGCTGCCCGGGAAGCCGCGCGGCGCCGATCTGCATGCGGCGCTCGCCGCCGCCTATCGCGGCTGCGATCATGTCCGGGTAATCGAGCCGGCGGCGGACGGCAAGCTCGAACCGGAAGCGCTCAACGACAGCAACCGCCTGGAACTATGCGTATATGCCAACGAGGCGCGCCGTCAGGCGGTATTGGTGGCCCGGCTCGACAATCTCGGCAAGGGCGCGGCGGGCGCGGCGGTGCAGAATCTTTGCCTGATGCTGGGGCTGTAGGGCCTTCGGGTGGACCGGCGCGACGTATTGCGCGGTCTGGCGGGTGCAGCGACCGCCGCGGCGTTAATCGGGAGCACGAACACAATGGCCGCTGCTGCGATGATCACCCGCCCGATCCCGTCCTCCGGTGAGGCGATGCCGGTGGTCGGGCTCGGCACCTGGCAGGTGTTCGACATCGGCGGCGACGCGGCGGCGCGGCAAAAGCCGCGCGCGGTGTTGCAGGCGCTGGTCGATTCGGGCGGCCGGATGATCGATTCGTCGCCGATGTATGGAAGCGCCGAGGCGGTTACCGGCGACCTCGTCGCCGAATTGGGGGTGCGCCCGCGAATTTTTCTCGCGACCAAGGTGTGGACCAGCGGATTGGAGGCGGGGATCGCCCAAATGCGGCGCTCGGCCGAATTGATGCGCAGCCCGGTCCTCGATCTGATCCAGATCCACAATTTGTTCGACTGGCGCACCCATCTCGCGACGTTGCGGCGCATGAAGGCGGAAGGCCAAATCCGCCATATCGGCATCACCCATTACACCACGGGGTCGCTGGCCGAACTGGCGCGCATCATGGAGGGCGAGCCCGGCATCGATTTCGTGCAATGCGGCTATTCGCTGGCGAGCCGCGATGCCGAGACCCGTCTATTGCCGACCGCGGCGGCGCGCGGGGTCGCGGTCATCGTCAACCAGCCGTTCGAAACCGGCGATCTGTTCCGCCGGGTGCGCGGCCGGGACCTACCCGAATGGGCCGCCGAGTTCGACTGCGCGAGCTGGGCCCAGCTTTTCCTCAAATACCTCGTCGCCGAGCCCGCGGTAACCTGCGTGATCCCGGCCACCGGCAACCCCGCCCACATGGCGGACAACCTCAAGGCCGGCTTCGGCCGCCTCCCGGACGCGCAGCAACGCCTCCGAATCAGGCAGTTCTGGGACTCGCTATAGCGCTACGATTCAACACGCTTCACTCAACGTGTCATCCCGGCGAACGCCGGGATCCATGTTTGCCGTGGATACCGGCCTTCGCCAGTATGACAAGAGTGCGCGGCCGAAGCGAACGGCGGCGCTCAGTCGACCGCGATCCGGGCGATCGGCTGGCGGTCGCGCACGAGGCCGAACAGCTGTTCGACGAGGCTGGTGCCGCCGTGGTCGTGATACAGCACCTGCATAAAGGCCAGCGTGTCGCGCGCCGGGCCGATAAAATCCCATTCGCACGCCTCGAATTTGTTGCCGCCGAGTTCGGGCAGCGCCAGGCCGCCAAAGCGCAGCCGGCACCGAACAAATGTGCAACCATGGAACGTCCCGCCATCGAGGGTCAGCGTCAGATCCTCGAATCTTTGGTTGAGCGCAATCATCGGGCTGTCTCCTGCAAATTTGCCGCGGGTTATCGGCGCGCGCGTTCACAGATAACGCCAAGCCCGGCGCCGCGCTCCACATCAACGCAACGGTTGGCGGGCGCCCCCCCCCCCCGGCGAAAGCCCGTCAGGGTTGGCCGATCCCCGCGACCGCGGCGATCAGCTGTTCGACCGACTGGCGCGTCAGGTTGCGGGTGATGAAGACGAGGCGCGAGCGGCGGTCGTCGTCGGGCCAGGCTTCGAGCTCGACCGGGCGGTGCGCGACATGCTGAACGGCGTGGATCACCACCGGCCCGCGAACCCCCGCGACGGCAACCAGCCCCTTGACCCGCAAGAGGTCGGGGCCGCGCAACGCGGTCAGCACCGCCATCGCCTGCTCGAACACCGGCCACGGCAGCTTCTCGTCGAAAAACAGCGCGAAGCTGTCGATCCCGTCGGAATGGGCGTGCGCATGATCGTGCGGGTGATTGGCCAGCCGGGTCGGTAGATCGAGGCCTTCGTCGAGCAGAAAACCGGGATCGATCGCGCCATGCGAGGCGGTCGCGATCGGCGCCGCGCTCAATTGCCGGATGCGCTCGGTCAGTGCCGCCATTTCGGTCGCGTCCGCGAGGTCCGTCTTGGTCAGAACGATGCGGTCGGCGAGCGCGACCTGGTGGCGCGCCTCGGGCATCCGGGCGAGATTGCCGGCGCCGCCCGGCGCATCGACCACCGTGACCAGCGCCTGCAGATGAAATTCCTGGCCGAGCGCACGGTCGCTGGCGAAGGTCTGCAGCACCGGGCCGGGGTCGGCGAGCCCGCTCGTTTCGATGACGACGCGCTGAAAGCTCGGCACCGCGCCACGCAGGCGGTCGGCGAACAAGGTGCGCAGGCTCTCCTGCAAATCGGTGCGCACCGTACAGCACACGCAGCCATTGCCGAGCAGCACGGTCGCGTCGCTCGACGCGCGCAACAGCGCGTCGTCGATGCCGATTTCGCCGTATTCGTTGATCACGATGGCGGTGTTGGCGCCCTCCGGGGTCGCGAGCAATTCGCGGATCAGCGTCGTCTTGCCCGAGCCGAGAAACCCGGTGACGACCGTGACCGGAATGCGCGCCCCGCGCGGCCGACGCTGCCGCCGCCCGAACGGGCTCGCATCGGTGCCGGCGAAGAGTTCGGTGGAAGCGGCGGGACTCAACCTGCAGCAGTCCCCGATCGGCAATAGCGCCTCACCCTGTCCCTCTCCCCGTTAACGGGGAGAGGGTACGAATTTGACACGGCTCCCGAACCTGCCGCAGGCTTTTCTCGGAAGACGCCGCAGCTCTCCCTCTCCCCGCTGGCGGGGAGAGGGCCGGGGTGAGGGGCGAAACGCAAACTCAGAAATCCATTTCGAGGGCGTAGAGGCCGCCGATGTGGCGGTCGACGCAGAAGACGATGCCGCGGTCGTCGACGAAGACGTCGTTGATCTGGCAGGCCCCCGTCGGCGCGTTCGCGACCTGCGGCGCGAAATACGCGACTTCCTTGGGCTGGTACGGGTTCGATAGATCGTACGCCCTGAGGCCGCCGTTGAAGAAGGTGCCGAGCACGATCCGGTCCGATTTCCAGCAGCCTTCCTTCGGCAAATTCTCCCACAGATTATGGGCGCCGAACCGGCCGCCGCGACGCGAGAAGGTCTCGACCGGCGGCATCGGGCAGGTCGCGATCGGCACCGGGTTCTCCTCGGTGCGGTTGTCGACGATCCACACCAGCTTCGGCCAGTCGGCGCCGTCATTGCGGGTGCATTCGTCGCTGACCACCAGCAGGTCGCGCTCGAAAAACGGCACGACGGTGTGGGTAAAGCCGACATTGGGCGGGTGGTAGTCCCAGCGCGCGATCATCTTCGGGTGCGCCCGGTCGGCGATGTCGAGGGTGATCATGCCGCCGTCGATATAGCCCATGTAAACGCGGTCGGGGCGCTCGGGATAGACGTTGGTGTTGTGCGGGCGAAAGCCGCTGTCGGTGCCCTCCGGGTGGCGGATCGGCGGCGCGACATTGTCGCCCTGCTGCGTCCCCGGCAGCCACCAGCGGCCGACCTCGACCGGCTTCGACGGGTTGCGCACGTCGATGCATTGATAGAACTGGTCGTCCTTGGGGTGGGTCGGGTGCGAATCGGGAGCGCCCGAGCTCATGTGGATGGTCTCGCCATCGGCGAACCACAGCTGATGGACGCCGCGCGAATTGGGCCCCGAGCGATCGAAAAAGGCGATGCGGCGCGGGTTTTCCGGCACCGAAATGTCGAACAATTCGAACCCGGCGGGCTCCAGGCCCGGCTGCGTCGTCTGGTAGGCGACGGCGAGGATGTCGCCGACGGTCTCCAGCGAATTGGAGCGCATATGCGATTGCGGCAGGTCGGCGCGGGCGACGATCTTTGGCGCGCGCGGGTCGGTCACGTCGACCGCGGTGAAGTTTTTCGGCGCGCTTTCATGGGCCAGCCACAGGATGCGCCTGCCGTCCTTGGCGAGCTGCATCGACATGCCCTCGCCCATCCCGCCGAAGCCGTCGAGCGCGTTGTGCGCCAGCAGCTTGAAATTCCAGATCAGCGTGTCGTTGCCCTGGTTGATCGCGCTTTCGGCCATTCCGCTCCCCTACGCCAAGTTGCTTGGATTCAGATTTCGTCGGTACTGGGCGTGATCTCGCCCTCGATCGGGCTGTCGGTCAGTTCCGACATCGCCCGGACGGTTGCCCGCGCCACGCGCCAGACCGCGTCGCCAGGGTTGTCGGCGCGCACCGTTACCGAGCCCTCCTGGTTGCCGATCAGGTCGGTCACCCCGACCAGCCACACCGGCCCGACATGCTGGGTCGCCTCGAGCGCGATGACCCGCCCCGGGAAATTGACGCGGGCGAACCCCTTGCGGGTCTGGGATATTTCGATGCGGTACCGCATGGGACGCCACGATACCCATTGCGGTGCGGGTAAGTCTACGGCGGCGGCGCGGTTGCGCTCGGTTTCGCGCTCGCCGCGGGTTCGCGCACCGCCTCCGGTCGCTCCGAACTGGCGGCGCCCGGCGCGACCGTCGTTTGCAGGCTCGCCGGCGCGATCGGCCGGCTCGGCGCGGCCGGCCCGGTGATGACGTCGAAATCGCCAAGAGAGTACGTGTGCGACATCTGAGACCTCCTGTGGGGGAGGCCGCTCCAGCGTCGGCGACATTTCGGGCAAAGGGATCAAAAACGCGAAAGCCGCCTCGGTGGGGCGGCTTCGGGGAAAACAACGCTTGCGCGCAAATCCTAGGCCGCCGGCATGTACCAGCGGTACCAAAATCGCGTGCGGCGTGACGGGCCGGAACCCGGCCTGACCTGAATCATTCTCGCCAAAGTAGCAGCGCGCGGTGATCGCGCAAGTGGCGAATCGCCGCAACGGGGTGGGCGCCGCCCGCCCCCTTGTGCTGTGCCGCCGATCCCACTAAAGATCGACGGTAAGGCGCCCGGTTGCGGCGCCAGGTTGCTTTATCGCCTCAAGAGTGCGGGAGGAAAATCATGCCTCGTCGTCGTGTCACTCGTCGCGGTTTCCTGCAATTGTCCGGCGCCGGCGCGGCGGCGGCGACGACCGGCGGCCTGGCGGGTATCCTGGCCTCCGGCCGCGCTCCCGCCTTCGCGCAGCAGACCACGCTGCACTGGCTGCGCTGGAACGATTTCGTGCCCGCCTCCGACCAGCTGCTGCGCAACAAGATCGCACCGGATTGCCTGAAGGATTTGGGGATCAAGCTCAACATCGAGACGATCAACGCCAACGACATCCAGGCGCGGGTCACTTCCTCGGTCCAATCGGGGGCCGGGGCGGACATCATCCTGGCGCTCAACAACTGGCCGCAGCTTTACGCCGACAGCGTCGTCGACGTCAGCGACATCGCCGAGGAACTGGGCAAGGCGCAGGGCGGGTTCTACGAGACCTCCAAGACTGTCGCCAATGACGGCAAGAAGTGGATCGCGGTGCCGTGGTGCATCGTCGGCGCGGCGCTGACCAACCGCAAATCCTGGTTCGAGGAAATCGGCCACGGCCCGGGCAAGTTCCCCGATACCTGGGAGAGCTACATCGAGGCTGGCAAGAAGCTGAAGGCCAAGGGCCGTCCGCTCGGCCAGACGCTCGGCCACACGTTCGGCGACGCGCCGGCTTTCTGGTACCCGTTTCTATGGTCCTGGGGCGGCAAGGAAGTCGAGGCCGACGGCAAGACGGTCGTCCTGAACAGCAAGGCGACGGTCGACTCGGTCAAATTCGCGGTCAGTTCCTGGAAAGCGGCGTTCGACGAAGGCGGGCTGGCCTGGGACGATTCGAACAACAATCGCGCGTTCCTGTCCGGCACCGTCGCCTCGACCTTGAACGGCGCGTCGATCTACATCGAATCGAAGCGCAAGGCCGATTCCTACCAGACCGAGAAAGGCACCCCGCTCAAGGACGACATCTTCCACGCCTCGCTGCCGAAGGGGCCGGCCGGGCAGTTCAGCTACCACGTCCCGTTCTCGAACATGCTGATGGGCTATTCGAAGAACCAGAAGCAGGCCAAGGAATTCCTGCGGTGGATCACCTCGAAGGCGGTCTACGAGCAATGGTTCGTCTCGCAGCAGGGCTTTTCGATCGGCCTGACGACCGATTGGGAAAAGTCGAAAGTGTGGGACGACGACCCGGTGATGGGGCCCTACCGACTCGCGGCGCGCAGCGGGCGGTTCGCGGGCCACGCCGGGCCGTCGAGCCGCAAGGCCGCCGAGGTGCTGAGCAAGTACATCGTCGTCGACATGTACGCCAAGGCGGTGCAGGGCATGGCGCCCGAAGCCGCCGTCAAGTGGGCGCATGACGAGCTGGTCAAGATCTACGCGTAACCGGCGCCGTTACCGCGGGAAAGACCGCCACCGCCCGAAAGAACAGCATCATGGCGACAGCCGGCGCGGCGACCCCACGGCCTTATGTCGCCACGCCGCGGCGCGGCCCGATCACCCGGTTGCTCGAAGACGAGCGCTGGCTTGCGTCCGCCCTGCTGCTGCCGACCATCGTGCTGCTAGGGCTCTTCATCGCCTACCCGTTCGTCAAGGGGGTGCTGCTCGCGGTCACCGACACCAAGGTCGGCATTCCGGGCAAGTTTGTCGGGTTCGATAATTTCGAGAAATTGTGGCACGACAATATCTTCCATGTCGCGGTCTACAACACCTTCCTCTATACGGCAGTTACGACGGTCTTCAAGCTGGCGCTCGGGCTGTGGCTGGCGCTGCTGCTCAATCGGCATTTCAGGGGCAAGGCGATGGTCCGCGCCTTCATCCTGTTGCCGTTCATCATCCCGACGGTGCTATCGACCTTTGCCTGGAAGTGGATGTTCGACCCGACCTTCAGCGTGTTGAACTGGATTTTGTACCAGGCGAACATCATTACCGGCCGGGTCAATTGGCTGGGCGATCCGGATCTCGCGATCATCTCGGTGATGGTCGTCAATATCTGGCGCGGCGTGCCGTTCTTCGCGATTACGCTGTTGGCCGGCCTGCAGACGATCAGCCCCGAACTGCACGAAGCCGCAGCGATCGACGGCGCCCGGGCGTGGAACCGGTTTCGCCATGTGACCTGGCCGCTGCTGTTGCCGGTAACGATGGTCGTCGTCCTGTTTTCGGTGATCCAGACCTTCGCCGATTTCCAGCTGGTCTATGTGCTGACCGGCGGCGGACCGGCCAACGCCACCCATTTGTTCGCGACCTATGCCTATCAGATCGGCGTCGGCACCGGTCTGTTGAGCGAGGGTGCGGCAGTGTCGCTGGCGATCTTCCCGGTGCTGCTGCTCGTCGTGATCATCCAGCTTTTGTACATTCGCCGCGTGGAGACTGTGTGAGCGCCACCGCGATGACAATCCCGCGACCAGAACACTCAACAATTGTCATCCCGGCGAAAGCCGGGATCCATTTTTCCGCGGCTCCGTACCGGCCGTTCTCGCACAACCATTGGGGCGAGACGGATGGATGTATGTCCCGCACTCCGGTGGATCCCAGCTTTCGCCGGGATGACAGAAAAGAAGACAGCTGGCTTCGCTGGTGCCTGAGAGGTGAGAAACCATGATCGAGGGAGCGCGCTGGCGCCGCTGGGTCTTTTTCAATATCCCGCTGCTGCTGTTCATCGTCGCGCTGCTGTTCCCGTTCTATTGGATGATCGTCACATCGGTGCGGCCCGACAAGGAGCTGTACCGGCCGTGGAACGCGGCCAACTACACGCCGTTCTGGACGCTCAATCCGACGCTTGAGCACATCCGCGAATTGCTGACCGAGACATTGTTCAGCACGTGGATGATGAACACGATGCTGATCGCCACGGCGTCGACCTTGATCTCGCTGTTTTGCGGGCTGCTTGCCGGCTATGCCCTGTCGCGCCTCAAATTCCCGTTCGCCGGCAGTATCGGCACCGGGATATTCATCACCTATTTGGTGCCGCAGACCCTGTTGTTTATTCCGCTCGCCGACGTCATCCGCAATTTCCATCTCGGCGACTCGCCGTGGGCGTTGATCCTGACCTACCCGACCTTTCTGATACCGTTCTGCACCTGGCTGATGATGGGCTACTTCAAATCCATCCCGAAGGAATTGGAGGAGTGCGCCCGCATCGACGGCGCGACGCGGTGGAAGGCGATGGTCTACATCATCTTCCCGATCGCCGTGCCCGGCATCCTGTCGGCTGGGATCTTCGCCTTTACGCTGTCGTGGAACGAGTTCATCTACGCGCTCGTCTTCCTGTCCTCTCCCGAGCAGAAGACGGTGCCGGTCGGGGTCACGTCCGAACTGGTGCGGGGCGATGTTTTTTACTGGGGCCAGCTGATGGCGGGCGCGCTGCTGGGGTCGATCCCGGTCGCTTTCGTCTATTCGTTCTTTGTCGAGCATTACGTGTCGGGAATTACTGGCTCGGTGAAGGGGTAAGGCGATGGCCCAGGTCGCGATACGCAACCTGAACAAGATGTACGACGATGTGCACGCCGTCAAAGACGTGAACCTCGACATCCGCGACAAGGAGTTCGTCGTACTGGTCGGCCCCTCGGGGTGCGGCAAGACAACGACCTTGCGGATGGTCGCCGGGCTCGAAAGCATTACCTCGGGGCGCATCCTGATCGACGACCAGGTGGTCAATGATCTCGCGCCGATGGACCGCGACATCGCGATGGTGTTCCAGAATTACGCGCTTTATCCGCATATGAGCGTCTACGACAACATGGCGTTCGGGCTCAAGATGCGGAAATTCGAAAAATCCGAGATCCAGAAGCGCGTGCAGGACGCCGCCGAAATCCTCGGCATCCAGGATTACCTCAAACGCAAGCCGCGCCAGCTGTCGGGCGGGCAGCGTCAGCGCGTCGCATTGGGGCGCGCGATCGTGCGCCACCCGCGGGTGTTTCTGTTCGACGAGCCGCTGTCAAACCTCGACGCCAAATTGCGCGTCCAGATGCGGGTCGAACTGAAAAAACTGCATGAGCGGCTCGGCACCACCGCGATCTATGTGACGCACGACCAGGTCGAGGCGATGACCCTGGGCGACCGGGTCGTCGTGATGCGCGACGGCTGGGTGCAGCAGGTCGGCGACCCGATGGAATTGTATAACGAGCCGGCCAATCTGTTCGTCGCCGGGTTTATCGGGTCGCCCGCGATGAATTTCGCCACGGTGCGGATCACGGCGGAAAACGGCGATCTGTGGGCGGTTGGCGACGGCATTCGCCTGAAGGCGCCGGCCGCCTTCGCCAACAGTCTCGGCCCCTACACCGGCAAGGAGGTCGTTTTCGGCATCCGGCCCGAGAATCTGCGGATCGTCCCCGACACCGACCCGGCCGAGATGAGCATCGACGCAATCGTCGAGGTGGTCGAGCGGCTCGGCTCGGAGATCCTGCTCGATGTCGCAGTCGGCCCGATCACGATGGTGGCCGCGGTCGAGCCCACCGTGCGCGCCAAGGTGCACGACCGCCTGCGCCTCGCCGTCAACCCCGACCGGCTGCACTTCTTCGACATCGAGCGCGAAACGGCGATTTGATTAGAATTCGTCTTATCCTCGCACGGCGAGTTGGTCAATAATATCTAGGTCGTGTCTCAGTTCCGATTGGAGAAACGGCGTGCGTCCTTCGAGACGTCCGCTTCGCGGGCTCCTCGCGGGCTCGGCGAACAGCAGTGCACCCAACGCCGACGCGTCGACGACCTTAACGGCGGTCACGGTCCGATCGGATCATCTTCGCTGATTCGGCCGGGGTGCTGAGGCCCAATTGTCGAATTTTGGCCAAGACTTCTTCCGGGGTCAGCCGCCGCGGCGCGCGTATCGCGTCCTCGATGATGGCCAATAACTCGCCCTGCATCGAACGATGGTTGGTTTGCGCCCTGAGCTTCAGGGCCGCGACAAGATCGTCGGGCGCGTTCTTGATCGAGAGATTGACCGGCATCCGAAACGCCTCCATTTTGGAGGAGTTTAGGATCGGCTGCCGTTCAGCGCAATGATTGGCGCTGGTCCGAGCACGCGCGGCGGAGAACAGCGCATGGATCTCGTCGTCACCAACGCCCACCTCGCCGATCGCCCGGATGACGGCCCGCTCGACATCGCCGTGGCGGATGGCAAGATCGCGGCGATCGGTCACGGCTTGGTCACGGCCGCGGGTGAGGTCGGCGAGAGCTATGACGCCGGTGGACGCCTGGTCTGCGCCGGGCTGATCGAGACCCACATCCATCTCGACAAGTCGCGCATCATCGGCCGCTGTCCGCCGCCGCCAAGTCACGAGCCTGGCGGCCGCCGGGTCAATCCGGTGACCTTGACCGCGCCGCTCAAAAAGGAGTTCACGATCGAGGATGTGCGCCAGCGCGCCGAGGCGACGCTCTACGAATGTCTGGTCAACGGCACGACGCGGATGCGTACCCAGGTCGAGATCGACCCCGGCATCGGGCTGCGGGGCTTTGACGCGGTGCAATCGCTCGCCGCCGATTACCACTGGGCGATCGACATCGAACTCTGCGTCTTTCCGCAGGACGGGCTCACCAACTATCCCGGCACCGAGGAGTTGCTCGTCGCCGCGTTGAAGCGGGGCGCGCCCGTGCTCGGCGCCGCGCCGCGTTACGACAGCGATCCCTCCGCCCAGATCGAGCGCATTTTCGCTCTCGCGCGCGAATTCGACGTCGATCTCGATCTGCATCTCGATGTCGGCGACAGCCCCGACCAGATGCACATCTATCAGGTGCTGGAGTTGACCGAGCGGTACGGCCGCGGCGGGCGGGTCGTCGCCGGGCACATGGCCAAGCTGTCGCTATTGCCGCCGGCCGAGGTTGCGGCGCTGGCGCGGCGCCTCGCCGATGCCGGGATCGGGGTGACGGTGTTGCCGGCGACCGACCTCTATCTGATGGGGCGCGAGCGCGACCACGCGGTGGTGCGCGGGGTGGCCGACGCCAATCTGCTGAGCGCCAACGGGGTCACCTGCTCGCTGTCGAGCAATAACGTATTGAACCCGGCAACCCCGTTCGGAGATTGCTCGCTGATCCGCATGGCCAATCTGCACGCCAACGTGCTGCAGATCGGCGCTCCCGAACAGCTGCGCGAGTTGTTCCAGATGCTGACCGGGGATTCGGCGCGCCTGCTGAACCTCAAGGATTACGGGCTCGTCCCCGGCAACCCGGCCGATCTCGTCGTGATCGACGCCGCGACCCCGGAACAGGCAATCGCCGAAATCCGCCCGCCGCTGGCCGTATGGAAGCGCGGCCGCCGCACCGTGACCCGCCACCCGCCCGAGTTGGTGCGGCCGAGCCAGCCCCCTCCCTAACCCTCCCCCGCAAGCGGGAGAGGGAAGGGTGGGCGTTCCGCTTAGCCGCAGGCGATCGCGTAGCAGTCGCGCACGCCCTCGGGCAGCCGGCTCTCGCTCCAGCTCTTGCCGCTGTCTTGCGTGCCGAAGACCTGGCCGACCCGCGAGAGCGCGTAGACCTGGGCCGCATCCTTCGGGTGCGGGATGACGCCCATCATCGTCGCGTCGGCCTTGATGCCGCGGTCAAAGCGGGTCCAGCTCTTTCCGACATCGTCGCTGCGATAGACCGAGCCGTCGGTGCTGCGCGCCGCCGGGCTCAGCGCGGCGTACATGACCCGCGCGTCGAGGGGCGAGGTGCGGATGTCGCGGCCATAGGTCAGCGGCGAGAACTTGCCGATCTCCATGTCGTCCCAATGCGCGCCGCCGTCGGCGCTGCGGAACAGCCCCATGCGGTTGGCGAGAAAGACCGTGCCGGGCGCCGCCGCGCTGCACGCCAGCGCGTGGCCGTCGAGCATGCCCTCGATCTCGGTCTGGCTGCCGATGCGGCTCCGGTATTTCGGCTCCTCGCAAAAGCGGATCAGATCGGCGGTGCAATCCTCCCAGCTTTCGCCGGCGTCGCGGCTGCGCATCGCGCCGTTGGCTTCCAGCGTCGCATAGATGTCGTCGGGCGAATTGGGATCGACATCAAGCCGCATGACTCTGCAGGCGAACGCCATGATGACGCGGTTGGGCAGGCCTGGATCCTTGGTCTTGCGCCAGCTGTCGCCGCCGTCGTCGCTGCGGTAGACCCCGATCGGCGTTGCCCCGGCATAGATCCGGCGCGGGTCCTTCGGGTGGACCAGCACCGACCAGATATCGGCCTCGGCGTCGGGCAATGGCAGGCGCTCGAAGCGGCTGCCGCGATTGCTGCTGCGGAACAGCCCCTTGGTGCTGCCGACGAGGACCGTGTCGCTGTCGGTCGGATGCACCGTGATCGCGTGCACCTCGGCGCCCTCGGGCATGCCGGTGGTCAGCTGCTCCCAGCGGTTGCTGCCGACTTCCTGGCGGAAGACGCCGCCGCGGGTTCCGTCCATCGTGGCTGCCGCGCCGGCGTAAACATGCGTGCTATCCGCCATCGTTCCCTCCTCCTCGGCTCGATTGCCTGGGGCGATCATAGCGCGTGTCGCGCCGGAGTCACAAAATTCGCTGGAGGCGGGCGTTAAACTTGGCCAGGGATCGGCTATGGGATCGGTTATGCTGCGCCCCTGTTCCAACACCCACCCGGAGGAAAGAGCGAATGAGCGACAGCGCGACACGGGAGCGGCGCCTTCTCGGCCGCAACGGTCCGGAGGTGCTGGGCGTCGGGCTCGGCTGCATGTCCCTGTCCGGGACCTACGGGACCAGCGACGACAGCGCGGCGATCGCCCTCATTCACCGCGCGATAGACCTCGGAATCGATCATCTCGACAGCTCCGACATGTATGGCTGGGGCCACAACGAGGAATTGCTCGGCCGCGCCCTCGCGGCGTTGCCCGGGACCCGGCGCAACACGGTCGTGCTCGCCACCAAATTCGGCCAGACCCGCCAGCCCGGTGGCGCCAACGGCGTCAATGGCCGCCCCGAATACGTGCGGGAGGCCTGCGAGGCGAGCCTCAAGCGGCTCGGGGCCGAGGTGATCGACATCTATTACCAGCACCGGGTCGATCCGGACGTGCCGGTCGAGGATACGGTCGGCGCGATGAGCAGGCTCGTCGAGCAGGGCAAGGTGCGCTTTATCGGGCTGTGCGAGGCGCGCCCCGAGCGGCTGCGCCGCGCTCATGCGGTGCACCCGATCGCCGCGGTGCAGAGCGAATTTTCGCTGTTGTATCGAGAAGAGGCTGACGAGACGCGGGCGGCGGTGCGCGATCTCGGCATCGCGTTCGTCGCCTATGCGCCGCTCGGTCGCAGCCTGCTCGCCGGGGCGGTGCCCGATTTCGCCAACCTCGCCGAGGGCGACACCCGCGCCCGGCACCCGCGGTTCGAAGCCGACAATTTCGAGAAGAACCGTGCGCTGGTCGAGCGCGTCGAGGCGATCGCCGCCGACAAAAGCTGCACCGTGGCGCAGCTGTCGCTGGCGTGGCTGTTGGCGCAAGGCCCCGATGTGATCCCGATCCCGGGCACCAAGCGCATCGAACGGCTCGAGGAGAATCTCGGCGCGCTCGATGTCCGCCTGACCCCGGAAGAAATCGCCGGCATCGCCGAAGCCGTGCCGGCCGGCGCCGCCGCCGGAACGCGCTATCCCGCCGGCGGGATGAAGGGCGTGTATCTTTGAGGTAAGACGGCCTCGCCCCGAAGGCTTCGCCCACAATGCCGAAACAAAATAATTGTCATTGCGAGCGAAGCGAAGCAATCTCGGGCCGGCGCACCCCAACATCGAGATTGCTTCGTCGCTGCGCTCCTCGCAATGACGCCCGGTTCTCCTCCGTGGCCTCCGTGCCTCCGTGGTGAATTGAACGTTACCGCGCGAGCACCCGGTCGAGGGTCTTGACCGGGTTGTCGGGGCCGGGGGCGGTTTCCGCCTCGGCCGCGGCCAAAGCCGCGTAATGCCGGGCGATCGCGGCGTAGATGTCGGCGGCCGGTTTGTTGGTGCCGTGAAAATCGGAGATTTCCTCCATCTCGGCGACCCAGCGATAGGCCTTGTCGTACATCCGCGGGATGCTGGCGCTCAGATATTTGACGATCTGCGGCTGGCTGGACGACAATTCGGCGATCAACGCCTCGGCGCAGCCGAAGCGGGCGGCGCCGAGCATCATCGCCGAGCCCAATGCGGTGATGCCCTTGGTGATCCCGGCATAGGACATCTTGAGCCCCGAGGCGGCCCCGATCGGACCGTCGATCGCGCGCCAGTCGAGCCCCCAATCGCGCAGCACCTTTGTCGCGCCGACCGCCGGACCCGAGGCATAGATCCCCGGCCCGTCATAGCCCGGCCGCGGCGGACCGCCGATGATCCCGCCATCGACAAAGCTGGCGCCGGTCGCTTCGACGAGCGCGGCGACCCGGATCGCGGTCTGCGGGCTGATCGCGTTGCAATCGACATAGACCGGCTTCTTTGCGAGCGCCGCCAGAGCAGGGGCCAAGCGCCGCGCCAGATTCTCCGCTTCGCCCGGCGGCAGGATCGACAGGAAGAAATCGGCGCCGTCGAGCAGCTGCCGCTCGTCCGCCATCGGTTTCATCCCGGCGGCGCGGGCGCGCTCGGCGCTCGCCTGACTGCGTCCCGACAGGAGAGTGCGCACCTCGGCGCCGCTCTCGGCGAGGCGCTTTCCGACCCCAGCCCCCATGCTGCCCTGTGCCATCACGGCGACGACGATGCTCATCACCCACCTCTTTCGACCGACCCGCGTTTATCGCGCAGCCTAATGCGAATTCGTCCGGTCCGAAATGCCCTCCTGCGCCGATGGAAAGGACCCGTGTCGATCATCGCTTGCTCGCGGCGCGCGCGATCCCCATCCTTTGGGCGTCCGCGCTGGTGTGGTGAATGAAATCATGAGCGTTCAAGCCCGGCCGAAGCGCCTGTCGGTGACGCAGGTCCAAGCCCGCAAGGGCGGCGACAAGCTCGTCTGCCTGACCGCCTATACCGCCTCGGTGGCGCGCCAGCTCGATTCCGAGGTCGACCTCTTATTGGTCGGCGACAGTCTGGCGATGACGGTCTACGGCTTCGACAGCACGCTGCCGGTCAGCCTCGACATGATGATCGCACACGGCGCCGCGGTGGTGCGCTCGACCGGGCACGCGCTGATCACGGTCGATCTGCCGTTCGGCAGCTATCAGGAATCGCCCGAGCAGGCGTTTCGCGCCGCGGCGCGGGTGCTGGCCGAGACCGGCTGCGGCGCGGTCAAGCTCGAAGGCGGCGAGGAAATGGCCGAGACGGTGCTGTTCCTGACCCGGCGGGGCGTCCCCGTGATGGGCCATGTCGGGCTGACGCCGCAAGCGGTCAACGCGCTCGGCGGCTACCGCTCGCGCGGCCACGGGCAGGCCGAGCGCGACAAGATCATGCGGGACGGCATCGCGATCGCCGAGGCCGGCGCCTTCTCGATGGTCATCGAGGGCACCGCCGAGAGCCTGGCGCGCGAGCTGACGGCGGCGGTGGCCGTGCCGACGATCGGGATCGGCGGGTCGCCGGCCTGCGATGGACAGATCCTCGTCATCGACGACATGCTGGGCCTCTTCACCGAATTCACCCCGAAATTCGTCAAACGCTACCGCCAACTCGGCGACGAAATCCGCGCGGCGGCGCGCGAATATGCCGAGGAGGTGCGCGACGGCCGTTTTCCGGCGCCCGAGCACACCTATGCCGGCCCGCGCCGGCCCAAAAGCGCCGCCGCCGAGTGATCGGCAGCAACGTCACCGCCGACCTCGCCGCCGAGCACGGCCTCAGCGCCGAGGAATTCGCGCGCGCCTGCGCCATCCTCGGGCGCACCCCGAACCTGACCGAGCTCGGCATCTTCTCGGCGATGTGGAGCGAGCATTGCTCGTACAAATCGTCAAAGATCTGGCTGAAGACCCTGCCGACGACCGGCCCCCGGGTGATCTGCGGGCCGGGCGAGAATGCCGGTGTCGTCGATATCGGCGACGGCGATGCGGTCGTCTTCAAGATCGAGAGCCACAACCACCCCTCGTTCATCGAGCCGTACCAGGGCGCGGCGACCGGGGTTGGCGGCATCATGCGCGACGTGTTCACGATGGGCGCGCGGCCGATCGCGCTGTTGAACTCGTTGCGTTTCGGCAGCCCCGAGCACCCGAAGACGCGGCACCTCGTGGCGGGCGTCGTCGGCGGGATCGGCGGCTACGGCAATTGCGTCGGCGTGCCGACGGTCGGCGGCGAATGCCAGTTCCACCCGGCCTATAATGGCAACATCCTGGTCAACGCGATGTGCGTCGGGCTCGCGCGCGCCGACCGCATCTTCTATTCGGCGGCGGCCGGGCCGGGCAATCTGGTGATCTATGTCGGGGCCAAGACCGGGCGCGACGGCATCCACGGCGCGACGATGGCCTCGGCCGAATTCAGCACCGACGCCGCCGAAAAACGCCCGACCGTGCAGGTCGGCGACCCGTTCACCGAGAAATTGCTGATCGAAGCCTGCCTCGAACTGATGCAGGGCGACGCGATCGTCGCGATCCAGGACATGGGCGCGGCCGGGCTGACCTCGTCGGCGGTCGAGATGGCGGGCAAGGGCGGGCTCGGTATCGAGCTCGACCTCGACCGCGTGCCGGTGCGCGAGACCGGCATGAGCGCTTACGAGATCATGCTCAGCGAAAGCCAGGAGCGGATGCTGATGATCCTGGCGCCCGGCAGCGAATCCGAGGCCCGGCATGTCTTTGACAAATGGGAGCTCGATTTCGCGGTGATCGGCCGGGTCACCGAGACCGGCCGCCTAGTGCTGCGCATGCACGGCGAAATCGCCGCCGATATCCCGGTGGGTCCCTTGGTCAGCGAGGCGCCGCTCTACGAGCGCCCCTGGGTGCGGCGCGATCCCGAGCCCGACATCGACCCCGCCAGCCTCCCCGAGCGCGACCCGCTCGATTGTCTGGAGCGGCTCCTCGGGTCGCCCGATCTCGCGTCGAAACGCTGGATCTGGGAGCAGTACGACCACCTCGTCCAGGGCAACACGGTGCAGCGTCCCGGCGGCGACGCCGCGATTGTTCGAATTTCAGAGAGCGGCAAGGCGCTCGCGCTGGCGACCGATGCGACGGCGCGCTATTGCCAGGCCGATCCGGTCCGCGGCGGCGCCCAGGCGGTGGCCGAGAGTTGGCGCAACCTGACCGCGGTCGGCGCGCTGCCGCTGGCGCTGACCGACAACATGAATTTCGGCAACCCCGAAAAACCCGAGATCATGGGCCAGTTCGTCGGCGTCGTCGAAGGCATGCGCGCGGCGTGCCTCGCGCTCGACTACCCGGTCGTGTCGGGCAACGTGTCGCTCTATAACGAGACCAGCGGCAGCGCGATCCTGCCGACCCCGGTGATCGGCGGGGTCGGTCTGATCGCCGACGCCAGCCGGGCGGTCGATCTCGCGCTGAAGCGCGACGGCAATGCGCTGATCCTGATCGGCGCGACCTCGGGCCATCTCGGCGCCTCGCTCTATTTGCGCGATATCGAAGGGCGCGAGGACGGCGCTCCGCCCCCGGTCGATCTCGCCGCCGAGCGCAAGAACGGCGATTTCGTGCGCGGCGAGATCGCCGTCGGCCGGGTTGCCGCCTGTCACGATTTGGCCGATGGCGGATTTTTTGTCGCGCTCGCCGAAATGGCGATGGCGAGCGGGTTCGGCGCGGGCCTCGATCCGCCGCCGGCCGGGCTGCCGCCCCATGCCTGGCTGTTCGGCGAGGACCAGGCGCGTTACCTGATCGAGACCGCCGATCCGGATTCTGTCTTGCGCGGGGCGGCGGCCGCTTCGGTTCCGGCCCGGCGCGTGGCCAGAGTTGGCGGGGCCGCGTTGACACTCCCCGGCGCCGGTGCCATATCGGTCGCGAAACTCAGGGCCGCGAACGAGGCTTGGCTGCCGGACTACATGCTACAGAGCTGATTCGAGGGACCGGGCGATGGCGATGGACGCGGCGACGATCGAGCAGCTGATCAAGGAGAGCCTGCCCGACGCGCAAGTCTCGATCGAGGATTTGCGGGGCGACGGCGACCATTACGCGGCGCATGTCGTGTCCGGCGCGTTCCGCGGCAAGAGCCGGGTGCAGCAGCATCAGCTCGTCTATCGCGCTTTGCAGGGCCGGATGGGCACCGAGTTGCACGCGCTCGCTTTGCAAACGAGCGTGCCCGCGGACTAATTAGACGAAACAGAAGCGAGAACCGCGCCGTGGCCGTCGCCGCGGCGTCTGACAGATGAGGACCGACAGCATGGACAGCACCGTACAAGATCGCATTCGCCAGCAGGTCGCCGAAGCCCCGGTCGTGCTCTTCATGAAGGGCACCCCGGTGTTTCCGCAATGCGGGTTCTCGGCGGCCGTCGTTCAGATCCTCAGCCATATGGGGGTCAAGTTCAAAGGCGTCGACGTCTTGGCCGACTCGTCGGTGCGCCAGGGCATCAAGGAATTTTCCGCTTGGCCGACGATCCCGCAGCTCTACGTCAAGGGCGAGTTCGTCGGTGGTTGCGACATCATCCGCGAGATGTTCGAGACCGGCGAGTTAAAGCAGCTCCTCGAGGAAAAAGGCGTGGCTGTCCGCGCCTAATTCCGCATCCTGGTGTGCCCGCGAAGGCGCATACGCGCTAACTTAATCGTCATTCCGCGGCCGCACGAAGGGCGGAACCCGGAATCCATACACTCCGGCCTCTGGAATATGGATTCCGGGTTCGCCGCTGCGCGAGCGCCCGGAATGACAACTGAGGCGACGGGCCAAAGTTAGCGCCTATGCGCGAAGGCGGGCATCCAGGGAACGATTGGGGTCTGTGGCCTTGGATTCCGGCTTTCCGCGTCGCGTCGCCGGGGATGACGATCCGCCAGGAACGTTGCGCCGGTAATGCGTTTCGCTATAGTGCGCCGCTCCCCTTGCCGGCTCCCGCCTGATTGGCTTGGGCCGGCTCGATCCGGCCGGCGCTCGCGCTCCGGGTCACCACCAGCCACAAGGGAATTGCGAATGCCGCTTTACGAAAACGTGTTTATCGCGCGCCAGGACATTTCCGGCGCCCAGGTCGAACTCTTGGCAGACGGGTTTACCCAGCTGATCGCCGAGCAGGGGGGCGAGGTCAAAAAGCGCGAATATTGGGGCCTGCGCAACCTCGCCTATCGCATGAACAAGAACCGCAAGGGCCATTACGTCCTGTTCAACATCGAAGGGCCGGCGGCCGCAATAGCCGAGCTAGAGCGCACGATGCGCATCAATGAGGACGTGCTGCGCTATCTCAGTCTTCGCGTCGACAGCCACGAGGAGGGTCCCTCGCCGGTCATGCAGAGCCGCGGCAGTCGCGAGGACCGGCCGCGCCGCGGCGACCGCGACCGCTATGGCGAAGGCCGCGACGGCGGCGATCGCGGCGATCGTGATCGCGGTGATCGCCCGGGTGTCGATGCGCCCTCTGCCCTTGCCCCAGCGCCCGCGCCCGTTGCGGCTGCCGAGCCGGTGGAGGCCTAGATGGAGAGCCAGACCGGAGCGGGAGCGGGCCGCGCCGCCGCGGGTGCCCGCCGGCCGTTTTTTCGCCGGCGCAAATCCTGCCCGTTCTCGGGGCCGAACGCGCCAAAGATCGATTACAAGGACGTCCGGCTGTTGCAGCGCTTTGTCTCGGAGCGCGGCAAGATCGTGCCGAGCCGCATCACCGCCGTATCGACCCAGAAGCAGCGCGAGCTGGCGCGAGCGATCAAGCGGGCGCGGTTCCTCGGCCTCCTTCCCTACATGGTGAAGTAGCCGAGCCGGCGCCCGGACCGGCACCGGCGGCAGCGACGATGGGACAGTGGGCGCCCACAGCGGTCGGAATCGCGTGCGGCGTTATCGCGGGCGGTCTCTACGTCGCGGTGATGTTCGGCACTCCCGGCGCGCTGATCCTTGTCTACTTGACCCAGCTGCCGCTGTTTCTGGCCGGTTTGTGGATGGGGACGGCGGCGGCGGCGATCGCCGGCGCGACTGGCACGCTGGTTTTGCTCGCGGCGAGCGATCTGGTCGGCGCGGCGCTGTTCGCCGGGATGAACGCCACGCCGGTCGCGTTGCTGGTGCGTCAGGCCTTGCAGGCGCGGCAGCGTGACGACGGCGCGCTGGCCTGGTATCCGCCGGGGTTGTTGACGGCGTGGCTGACGGCGTTCGCGCTGGCCGGGATCGCGGCGGCGGTCGTCGTGCTCGGCGGACCCGACGCGTTGCAAACAACGCTGCGCGGTGTGATCGTCCAGGTTCTCGACCGGGTTTACGGGAAGCCATTGCCCCACCGCGAACAGGTCGCCGAAACGCTTGCGTTGGTGGTCCCGGGCATTGTCGCCGCGTCGTGGATGGTGACGATGGTCGTCAATGCCGCGCTCGCGCAGGGTGTGCTCGCCCGTTTTGGTGCGAATTGGCGCCGCTCGCCCGATCTGGCCGGGCTTGGCCTGCCGATATGGCTGCCGGCGGCGCTCGGGGTCGCGGCCGCGCTGACGGTGTTTGGCGGTGGCGCCCGCTTTGTCGGCATCAACATGATCATCGCGTTGTCGGTGGCGTTCTGCCTGGCCGGTCTCGCCGTGCTGCACGCCGCGGCGCGGCGGCTGTCGCAGCCGGCGATCGCGTTGGTTTCGTTCTATTCGGTGGCCGCGCTGTTCGGCTGGCCGTTCCTGGCGGTCGCCGTTCTGGGATTGCTGGAGAGCTGGCTCGGGCTGCGCCGCCGCTTCGCCCCACAAGGAGTAAACATCGATGGTTGATCTCATTCTGCTCGAACGGGTCGAGAAGCTCGGCCAGATGGGCCAGCTCGTCAAAGTGAAGCCCGGCTATGCCCGCAACTACCTGTTGCCGCAAAAGAAGGCGATGCGCGCGACCAAGGATAACCTCGCTTTTTTCGAGACGCAGCGCGCCCAGCTCGAAGTCAACAATCTGGAGCAGAAATCGGACGCCAGCGAGATCGCCGCCAAGGTCGAGGGGCTCGTCGTCGTGCTGATCCGCCAGGCCGGCGAAAGCGGCCAGCTCTACGGCTCGGTCGCGGTCCGCGACATCGCCGATGCGGTCACCTCGTCCGGGTTCACCGTCGACAAACGCCAGATCGTGCTCGACCGGCCGATCAAGACCCTGGGCCTGCACAAGGTGCGCGTCATGCTGCACCCGGAGGTCGGCGTCACGGTCACCGCGAACGTCGCCCAGTCGCAAGACGGCGCGCGGATGCAGGCGGCCGGCATCAATCCGCGCGATCAGCGGGACGATGACGACGACGAGGACGCGCCGGGCGAGCCCGATCGGCGATGAGCGGCGCCGCCCAGGCAAGCGCTGCCCAAGCAAGCGCTGCCCGCCACGCGGATCCGGGCCGCATCCCGGTCCTCGACATCGGGCCGCTGCTCGCCAACGCGCCCGGCGCGTGTGCGATGCTGGCGCGCGAGGTCGCGCGCACCAGCGCCGATACCGGGTTTCTGGTCGTCGCCAATCACGGCATCGCGCCTGATCTGGTCGGACACGCCTTTGCCCAGGCGGCGCGGTTCTTCGCCCTCGACGCCGAGCGCAAGCTCGCCCTGAAGATCGGGCAATACAATATCGGTTACCTGCCGTTTGGCGGCCAGACCGTGCGGCACTCGCCGGTCAACCGCAACACCAGGCCGAATTTCAGCGAATCATTCTACATCACCCGCGACCGCGCCCCCGACCATCCGGACATCGTCAATCAGAAGCCGTTGATCGCACTCAATCGGTGGCCCGCCGACATGCCGGAGTTCCGCGCCGCGATGGTCGCGTATTACGGCGCGATGGAAGCGATGACGCAGCGTCTGGTGCCGGCCTTCGCCGCCGCGCTCGATTTGCCGCAGGATTATTTCGCGCCCGCCTTCGCCGAACCGCATTGCACGCTGCGGCTGATCCACTACCCGCCGCAGCCCGACCCGGGCGACAACGAGTTCGGTTTCGCGCCCCATACCGACAACAATTTCATTACGTTTCTGGCGCAGTCGGTGTTGCCGGGGCTTGAAGTGCGCACCCCGGAGGGCGAGTGGATCAGGCCGCCTTCGGTGCCGGGCACCTTCGTCGTCAATACCGGCGCGATGCTCGGGCGCTATTCGAACGACCGCTTCAAGCCGACGCCGCATCGCGTAATCAACCGCAACGATGCGTCGCGTTATGCGATCCCGTTCTTCCTCGGCCCCAACCACGATTCCGAAATCGCCTGCGTGCCGACCTGCGTCAGCCCCGACAACCCGCCGCGCTACGAGCCGACCACCTACGGCGCCTTCGCGTCGCGCCTGCTCGCGCTGAACTTCGCGCACCGCCAAGCCGGCGGCGAATACGCGTGAGCATTTTTGACCGCGGCGCTATTTCTCGTTTTAATGTTCTTGGGGTTAATTATTGCTGCCGTATGTTCTATTTTCTGGAAGGCTAAACTATATTTACACGTCGTACCCTTTACATACGGCGCATCATTTTATTTTTTTTCAGAGTCCGTTGTTGGGGCGTTCTCTCATAATTGGCAGGCGGCTTTGATACTTGCCGGATTCTACTACGCTGTAGGTTGGCTTGCGGTTTGGCACGCCGCCCGGAACCAGTAGCGGAAGAAGGCGTAGAGCGGGAAGCCGCAGATCCGTAGGCGGGTGGAGCGCAGACCGTAGGGCGGAAAAGCGCAGCGCATTCCGCCGCTATCGTCCGACGGGGCGGAAAATTGGCGGGTTACGCTTCGCTCACCCGCCCTACGGTCATCGCATTGCTCGCTTGCATTGCGACGCACACGCGACAGCTTGACGGCTGTGCGACAACCTGCCGATAATCTGATCATCCAAGGGGTGCCCCGGAGGGGCTGAGAGACCGCTGGTCCGCGGAAAACCCTTTGAACCTGATCCGGGTCGTGCCGGCGTAGGGACAGGAACGCTTCGGCTGTTGCCGTTTCCCCACCTCGTTATCGATCCGGGTCGTCGTCATTCCGGCGTCACGGAGACCATCATGCCCGATTCCGCTCCCCTGCCGTCCGCCTCGCCTGCCGCGAAAACCGCGGAGCCGAGCGTCACCACCGGCCCGTTTCCCGCTTCGCGCAAGGTTTTCGTGCCGGGTCGCCGTCACCCCGAGATCCGGGTGGCGCAGCGCGAGATCGATTTGGAGCCGAGCGCCAACGAAAAGCCGGTCGCCGTCTACGACACCTCGGGCGCTTATTCGGACCCGACCCAGACGACCGATATCCGCAAGGGCCTCGCCGAATTGCGCCGCTCGTGGATTGTCGCGCGCGGCGATGTCGAGGACACGCAAGGCCGCGCGATCAAGCCCGAGGATAACGGCCTCAGGCGCGGCGAAGACAGCAACGTCCCGGTGTTCGACCGCGCCACCCGTGGGGTATTGCGCGCCAAGCCCGGACAGTCGGTGACCCAGCTCGCCTATGCCCGCGCCGGCATCGTCACCGCCGAGATGGAATACGTCGCGATCCGCGAGAATCTCGGGCGCGAGAAAATGCTGGAAGCTGCGCGCGACGGCGAGTCGTTCGGCGCCGCGATCCCGGATTACGTGACGCCCGAATTCGTGCGCGACGAGATCGCGCGCGGCCGCGCGATCATCCCGAACAACATCAACCACCCGGAAACCGAGCCGATGATCATCGGCCGCAACTTCCTGGTCAAGGTCAACGCCAATATCGGCAACTCGATCGTCACCTCGTCGGTGGCCGAGGAGGTCGACAAGCTGGTGTGGGCGACGCGGTGGGGCGCCGACACGGTCATGGATTTGTCGACCGGGCGCAACATCCACACGATCCGCGAATGGATCATCCGGAATTCGCCGGTGCCGATCGGCACGGTGCCGATCTATCAGGCGCTCGAAAAGGTCGGCGGCAAGGCCGAAGACCTGACCTGGGAATTGTTCCGCGACACCTTGATCGAGCAGGCCGAGCAGGGGGTCGATTATTTCACGATCCATGCCGGGGTGCGGCTCGGCTACATCCATCTGACCGCCGACCGGGTTACCGGCATCGTATCGCGCGGCGGCTCGATCATGGCGAAATGGTGCCTGGCGCATCACCAGGAGAGCTTCCTGTACACGCATTTCCGCGAGATCAACGAGATCATGCGGGCCTACGACGTCGCCTATTCGCTCGGCGACGGGCTGCGCCCCGGCTCGAACGCCGACGCCAACGACCGCGCCCAATTCGCCGAATTGGAGACGTTGGGCGAATTGACCAAGATGGCCTGGGAAGACGGCGTCCAGGTCATGATCGAAGGCCCCGGCCACGTGCCGATGCACAAGATCAAGATCAACATGGAAAAGCAGCTCGAGGAATGCGGCGAGGCGCCGTTCTATACGCTGGGGCCGCTCGTCACCGATGTCGCGCCGGGCTACGACCACATCACGTCAGGCATCGGCGCCGCGATGATCGGCTGGTTCGGCACGGCGCTGCTGTGCTACGTGACGCCGAAGGAGCATCTTGGGCTGCCCGACCGCGACGATGTCAAAACCGGGGTCATCACCTACAAGATCGCGGCGCACGCCGCCGACCTCGCCAAGGGCCATCCGGGCGCGCGCGAGCGCGACGACGCGCTGTCGCGGGCGCGCTTCGAATTCCGCTGGCGCGACCAGTTCAACCTGTCGCTCGACCCCGAGACGGCCGAGAAGTTCCACGACCAGACCTTGCCGGCCGAGGGCGCCAAGCTCGCGCATTTCTGCTCGATGTGCGGGCCCAAATTCTGCTCGATGCAGATCTCGCAGGAAGTCCGCGATTACGCGCGCAGCGGCATGGCCGAAAAGTCGCAGGAGTTCCTGAAGCAGGGCGCCGAGATCTATACCGACAGCGACGGCCAACCGCGGGTCGCGGCTGAATAATTCGACGAATGAAGCCCTCACCCCAACCCTCCCCCGCTTGCGGGGGAGGGAGCTTTCGGGGCGCGGCAAATCCCCTCCCCCGCAAGCGGGGGAGGGTTAGGGTGGGGGCGCACCAGTGACCGCCTCCACCGCGCCGTCCGCCGCCGACCTCGCAGCGCGACGCGCGGCGCGCCGCTACCCCGATCGGCCGATCGTCGCGGTGCTTGCCGTCGTGCTGCGCGGCGAGCGGGCGCTGATCGTGCAGCGCGCGCAACAGCCCAATGCCGGGCGCTGGGGCTTCCCCGGCGGTGTCCTCGAACTCGGCGAGACCGTCGCCGACGGCGCAATGCGCGAATTGCTGGAGGAAACCGGCATCGTCGCCGAGCCGGCCGGCACGCTGACCGTCAACGACGCGATCCATCGCGACGATGAAGGCCGGGTGCAGTTTCATTATACGTTGATCGCGGTGCGCGGCGCCTGGCGCTCCGGCGACGGGGTCGCCGCCGACGATGCCGCCGACGTCGCCTGGGTCAGCCGGGCCGAGATCGTCGCCGGGCTATACCCGACCTTCCCGACCCTGCTGCCGCTGTTCGATCTGGCGCTGGAACAGAGCGCAGAGCCGGCTACCTGATCAGGATCGTTACACCGTCCCTGTCGGCGGCGGCTTGATATGGGCGATTCGGGTGGCCCATGTGTCGGCCTGCGCCGAGGCGTATTCCTGGACCGTCCAGAAGCTGGTGCCGTCGCGTGGGTCCGGCTGCGTGGCGCTGTAATCGCCCCAGCGGTTCCGGTTGGCGCCAAAGGTCTTGACGTATGTATTCAGACCGGCGGCGAACACCGCCCCCGACTGCGCTCCGGCGAGCGTTACCAGCAGAAAGGCGGCCGAGGGGTGAATGTTCGCGGAGAATTGGGCATGCCCGATCAGGATGTCCCCGCTCTGGTTCACCGCCATGGTCGGAAAGGCGTAGAAGACTGTCCCGGTAGGGTCGTCAAGCCGGCTTACAGTGGCGATCCAGGTGCCGACCGTAGCCTGCCACCACTGGATTGCGGTTCGAGTCGCAGTGCCGGCCGGCACGCCGATACCATGCGAGCAATGCAGCACGCGGTCGCGGAATATGACGCTGAGCAGGCGATCGTCCCCGGTGTTGACGCGATCGGGAACCCCGGACTGCGGCGCGAAATCGCCGACCGGCGGGAACGATGCCCAGCTTTGCGTACCGTTGATAAAACCCACCCGGGAAATTGCGGCGGTTCCGTTCGCCGGGCTGCCGGTAACGAGCCATACGGCAAGAGCGCCGGGACCGCCGCCGATGCTGCCGCCCCAGCTCGAAACCAGGTACTGGTCCGCGAAGCCGGCATCGTGGGTTATCGCGGGGGCTTGTCCGGCGCCTTGGTTCAGCAGGACGAACCGCTGAAGGAAGACCTGCTGCCCGCTCGACAACGAGGCCTTGTCGAACACATAAACCGTCGAGCCCGCGAATTGGTTATTGGCGATCGTAAACAGGTTGACCTGTACGGTTATTTTATCGGCGGTAAACCCGATCGAGGGGTAATCCATCCAGACATTCCCCTGGGCCGCCGGGTCGACCATGACCGCCTGGGTCGACCAGGGCTGGGCGGGATCGCCGCTGGTGCTGGCCGCGATCAGCAGGCTCGACGCCGCACTTGCGGCACCGCTCATCGTCACAAAATAAAAGCGGTCCGTGTGCGGATCATAGACGACCTTCGGATCGAAGCAGCCCTCTTGGCCCCAGAACGCATTGAGCGTCGTGACGGTCGGCGGCGCGTGCAGGTTGTTCAAGGCGAAGGTGTGAATGTTGTTGTTGAGCGGATTGAACGCGTGGGTCGTGCTGAATGCCGCTGCAGTATCGGGCGGGATCGAGGTCCCGTCATCGGCGCCACCCTCGAAGGTGGTCACGACCGCCGGCTGAGCAGGGGCGACGGCAAGCGCCGCCGCCGGGGGAGCGGCCGGCGCATGCAGCTGCACGAGGCGAGCGGCTGGGGGAGTGCGCGTCAGCTGTTGGCTCGGGTCGATCGAGCGGGCGCGCGGCGTCTGCCCCTTGGCCGGCCGCAGCGGCTTGACGCCGCCATGGGGTGCGGATGATTGCGCCTGAGTGAGGTAGGTGCCGGGCGCGAGCGGCGCGCTGGCAACTGCCGGCGGCAGGTTCAGCCAATCCCCCGCCGGCAGCGGAGCGGTTGGATCGGGCTCAAACGACGGCTGGGATGCAAGCACCATGGGGTGTCTCCTCCACCGATACGGTTGCGCAACGATTTGGGCCAATTCTCACATGGTCGCCGGGAAGGAACCAGAAGCGGGCGCAACTCCGTTTGACGTGGTAAGCTCAGGGCAGAGCAGGACGAGTCGGCGGCGGACAAAGGAAGCTCGGAATGTGCGACGACAAGCCGGAGATCCGCAGCGATCGGATCGTATTGACGAACAGGCGCCAGGTCAGGATCGACGAGCTGGCGCCCGACCAGTTGCGCGAGCGCAAGCTGCCGCCGGAGCCCGGCCGCACCCCGCGATACACGACGGTACCACCCGACGAGGCACCACCGCCGGACAAGCTTGGCCAAGACAAGCCTTGCTAGGCGGAGGGACTTCATCGAGCAACGGTTGGGATTTTGACTGGCGTGCCGTCGAACGGTTCTCGCCGAGAAGGCCGAGCGACACCTCGTCGGTGATCGTCTTGCCGATCAGATCGGCGCCGGCGTCGCGCGAGGTCTGCACCGCCCAGGCGTGACGGGTCGGGACCGGGTGCGCACGCGCCCGGTCCGGGTTGCCGCCGCCGGTCGGATGGTCGGCGACATCGAACAAATCCTTGGCCGCGAAGGTCAGGCCCGCCAGCGTCCCGCCCGTCCGGCCCGCGATGCGAAATTGCGAGTAACTGAACTAACTCTCGGGCGCCGGCCTGTTTCGCTCACATAAGCTGGATAAAATCGTATACACTGTCGGTTTCTCCCTCAACGCTCGGCTGCACAGACTGTCACCGCGCGCGACGGGACGCAATCTGCTCCCCGGCCGACGCTCGTTTAGCCGAGGGCACAGGCGCCGCGCCGCAAGATGAGGATGATGGGATAACCGACGATTCCGGCGCCTTCGTGAGGGCCAGCGAACGAGGTGCTTTCGGCGCCACATCGGTCGGAGCGAATTGTCATTGGGCAGCACTCTCCTGTCAATCCGCGCGCTCAGCGTTGTGTTCGCCTCGCGAAATTCCGAGGGACCGAACGCGAAACCGACGGAAGCTGAAAAAGACCGAGAGCTTGGCAAGTTTCGCCGCATCGCGATCAGCCCTGCAATGTTTCGAGGACGACGACATGCCTAAAGATACGGTCGCGGAGATCATCGAGAAAGCCACAACCGACCCCGAGACGTATCGCGCGATGGCGGCAAAGGAGGCCGACGTCTGGTCGAAAAACCTGACAAATCCGCAAACCCTGCGGGTGCTGCAGGAAGACAAAAAAGCAGCGGGCCAGCTTAAGCTCGGTCGCCACAGGACCGCGCTTTCTCGGCTGCTCGCGAAACATCAACTCAAACCGGCCCGCGGCTTGTCGCTCGGTTGCGGCGCGGGACGCGCCGAGCGGCAGTTGCTCGGCGCGGGCGTCTGCTCCCGGTTCCACGGGATCGACATCGCACCCGATGCAGTGGCAAGCGCCGAGCAGATCGCCGCTGAAATGGGCTTGGCGATCACTTATGAGGTCCAGGATATCAATTTTGTAACGCTTCCGCCGGAGAGCTACGATCTGATCATCGCGCAAACCTCGCTCCATCATGTTCTGCGCCTCGAACACGTCGCCGATGAAATAAGCAAATGTTTGGCTTCCGGGGGATTACTATGGATCCACGACTACATCGGCGAGTCACAATTACAATACTCCGATAAGAGATTAGAAATCATAAACGATTTGCTGAAATTGTTGCCGGCGAAGCTGCGGTTTAACCACCTTAAGCGCACAGTACACAAAGCCGTCAGCCGGAAGGATCCGGGCACGCTGGTGTCGCCTTTCGAAAGCATCAGATCAGGGGAAATACGGGAAATTTTCCTTGCTCGCTTCGATGTCGTTGAGTGCATTGAAAACGATGCCTTCATGGCACAGGTTGTATTGAAGGGCACGCGCGCAAATTACTTACAGGATGAAAATACGCGTGCGATTTTTGAGGTCCTTCTCTACGTCGATCGCCTGCTCATCGAACATGGGATTTTGCCACCGATGTCTGGCCAGTATTTGTTGAAGAAGCGGAGTTCTTGAAATTTTCCTTAAGGACGCGAAATCGGGTTGCCGCCGGTCTCTTGCCGTTACAACTGAATTGATTCACAAGCTCGCGAGGATCCGACAATGCGAAAGATATCAGCCGAACGCCTCGATCAGATCGGCCGCGCGCTGTTCGTCGCGGCGGGGACGCCGGAGGCGGAGGCCACGCTGGTCATGCGCCACATCGTCGGCGCCAACCTGGTCGGCCACGATTCGCACGGGGTCATCCAGATCCCGACCTATATCGATCGCATCAAGGTCGGCCATATCGTGCCCGGCGCGCCGTGGGTCATCGTCAAGGAATCGGCCACGACCACCGTCGTCGACGGCCACTGGGGTTTCGGCTATGTCGCCAACGAGCGGGCGATGCGCCTGACGATCGAAAAGGCCGAGAAGAACAACGTCGCCGCCGCGACGGTCTTTCGCCAGGGCCATATCGGCCGGCTGTCGAGCTATACCCAGATGGCGGCCCAGGCCGGGATGATCGGGCTGATCACCGCCGATTCAGGGCGCTCACCCAAGGCGGTGGCGCCGTTCGGTGGGCGCGAGGCGCGGCTCGGCACCAACCCGATCTCGATGGCGATCCCGTCCGACCTCGACGCGCCGCTGTACCTCGACATGGCGACATCGGCCGCCGCCGCCGGCAAGATCGCGGTCGCCGTTGCCCGCAACGAGCCGGTGCCGCCGGGCTGGGTCATCGACTCGGAGGGTAAGCCGACGACGGACCCGCGCCAGCTGCGCCAGGGCGGCGCTCTGCTGCCGCTGGGCGGCCCCGATGGCGGCTACAAGGGCACCGGGCTCGCCGTGATGGTCGAGATCCTGTGCGGCCTCTTGACCGGGCTCGGCTTCGGGGTCGAACCGACCGGGCGGCACAATGACGGCTGCTTCATGGCGGTGTTCAAGGTCGACGCCTTCCGCCCGCTCGCCGAGTTCAAAAAGGAAGTCGGCGAGTTCGCCCGCTATCTGAAGGAGACGCCGCCGTCCGAGGGCAGCATGGGGGTGCTCTATCCCGGCGAAATCGAGCACCGGCGCGAACTCGACCGCCGCCAGAACGGCATCGAGGTCGAGGACGCCACCTGGTCCAAGCTGCGCGCCCTCGCCGAGGGTTACGGGCTCAACGACCGGCTCGGCTTCAGCAACGTCGAATGACCGGCAACGGGGGTTTATACCAAGCGCCCCGATTGTTGACTCGTCATGCCCGGCCTTGTGCCGGGCATCCACGCCTTCAAACCCACAGCAGGAGCAAGGACGTGGATGGCCGGGACAAGCCCGGCCATGACGGTGAAGAGAGGTCAGCGTCTCAACCGGATGGTATTAGTCTACCGCACCAGGGCGCCGGTCAGATCGGCGTGGAACGCGGCGAGGTCTTCCGGGCCGAAATGATTGATGTCGCCCGGCGTCGCCAGACCCACCGCCGCGGCATAGGCGGCGAGCCGGATCGCGAGATCGAGATCGCCGTCGAGGAGGCCGTGGATCAGCCCGGCGACGAACGAATCCCCGGCTCCGATGCGGTCGACGATCTCGACCTTGTAGCGCGGCGCATAGCGCACGGCGCCGCGGGCCCAGAGCAGGTCGCCTACGCCATCACCCGGTGGCCTCGTCAGCGCAACGAGCGGCACGCCATAGCGCGCGGCGATCGCCTCGGCGAGAGGCTCGGCCTCTTCGGCGAAACCGAGTACGGCCTGGGCGTCGCGCTCGGCGACGACGAGCAATTCGAGGTAAGGCGCGACCGTGGCCAGCATCGCGCGCGCCTCGGCCGGGGTTGTCAGGGTCGCGCGGTAGTTCAGATCGTACGACACCTTCTTTCCGGCGGCGGCGGCGAGCTGGGCGACATGCACGACGAGGGCGCGGCAGCTCGGCCCCAATGCCGGTGTGATGCCCGACAGGTGGACCCGCGCGCTGGCCGCGATCAGCGCCTCCCAGGGCGCGTCCTCGAAGCCGAGCCCGGCGGCGGCGGAATGCTTGCGGTCATAGATCACGCGGGCGTTGCGCGGCGCCGGCCCGGCCTCGAAAAACATCAGCCCGAGGCGCGCGCCGGGGATCCAGCGCACGTACCTCGTGTCGACCCCATGGCGCCGCGCCTCGCCGTCGACGATGCGGCCGAGCGGCCCCTCCGGCAGCCGCGACACCCAGGCGGCGCGCCGGCCCAGCCTGGCCAACAGGCAAGCGACATTAAGCTCGCTGCCGCCGATGCCGATTTCGAACGCCCGCGCCTGGTCGAGCCGCTGCTGACCGGGCGGCGACAGCCGCAGCAACGTCTCGCCGAGCGTCAGGAAGTCGTAGCTCGGAATGGGCGGGGCGCTATCCGGCATGTCCCGACCGCTACCCGCGCGGGCCGCCGGCGACGTAGATCACCTGGCCGGACACGAACGAGGCGTCGTCGCTGCACAGAAAGGCGATCACATTGGCGATGTCGCGCGGCACGCCGGCGCGGCGCACCGGGATCTGCTGCGCCATCTCCTCCTTCCACTCCTCGGGGTCGCGGCCGAGGCGGAGCGCGGTCGCCCGCGTCATCTCGGTGTCGATAAAGCCGGGTGCCACCGCGTTGGCGGTGATGCCGTAGCGGCCGAGCTCGATCGCCAGGGTGCGCGCCATGCCTTGCAGCCCGGCCTTGACGGTCGAATAGTTGGTCTGGCCGCGATTGCCGAGCGCCGACACCGACGACAAATTGACGATGCGCCCCCAGCCGCGCTTTACCATCTCGCGTTGCGCGGCGCGCGCGCACAAAAACGCGCCCTTCAAATGCACCGCGGCGACCGAATCCCAATCCTCGTCGGTCATCTTGTAGATCAAATTGTCGCGCGTGATCCCGGCATTGTTAATCAGGATGTCGAGCGACCCGAGCCGCAACGCGATCTCCTCGACCATCGCCTCGACCTCGGCGGCGACCGCGACATTGGCCTTCAGGCCGATCGCCTTGACGCGATAGCGCGCGGCGATGTCGGCGGCGGTTGCCTCGGCGCCGGCCCCATCGAGGTCGCCGATCGCGATCGCGGCGCCGTCCTCGGCGAGCCGCTCGGCGGTCGCCGCCCCGATGCCGCGGGCGCCGCCGGTGACCAGCGCGACGCGTCCTTCCGACCGATTGGCCATGTCGATGTCCTTCCAATATTCGCGCGGCCAAACCTGTCGCACCCGCGCACCGTGCGCAACCCGAATTGGTGCATTGCGGCAGAACGAGACTGCTCGCCGCCACGCTCCATTTCCGATCGGCCTACTCGCGCAGGAAAGCATTCATGTCGGGGGTGGCAAGGGAGGTATCGATATAGCCGAACGTGCCGTGTTCCCGCACCTCCTTTGCCGCGCTCAGCAGCCCGGTCATGGCCGCGCGATAGAACGAGGTCGCCAGGCTGATGCGCTTTACCCCGGCCGCCGACAGAGCAGCGACGGTGAACGACTTGCCCTTGATCCCGACCATGAAGTTGAACGGCTTACCGACCGCCGCGCACACCGCACGCACGGCTTCCAGATCGGGCAGCCCCGGCGCCATCAGCGCGTCCGCCCCTGCCGCCTCATACGCTTTCAGCCGCTTTATCGTGTCCTCCAGATCGAGCCGCCCGCGCAGGAAATTTTCCGTCCGCCCGGTCAGCGTGAACGGGAACGGCAACGCCCGCGCCGCCGCGGCGGCGGCCGCGATCCGCTCCGTCGCGTGGCCGATCTCGAAGATCGGCGCGTCCGGGCTGCCGCTCGCATCCTCGATCGAGCAGCCGACGAGGCCCGATTCTGCCGCGAGCCTGATCGTCTCCGCCACAATGTCGGGCGTGTCGCCGAAGCCCTTTTCCAGGTCCGCGGAGACCGGCAGGTCGGTGGCGTCGCAGATCGCCCGCGCCTGGGCCAACGCCTCATCGCGCGTGACCCTTCCGTCGCGCCGACCCAGCAATCCCGCCGACGCACCACTCGATGTCGCCAGCGCCGCGAACCCGAGCCCGGCCATCATCCGTGCCGAGCCGCCATCCCATACATTGGCGATGACGAATGCGCCGGGCGCCTGATGCAGCGCGCGGAACTGCTTTGCCTTATCGGACTGTGTCAGGGTCATCTGGAATCTCCTTCACCGAGCGGTTGCTTGGGTGCGTTGCCTGTCCTTGCAGCGTTGGCGGAGGTCATGCAGCAAATCGCATCCAGATTCAAATTCGGCGAGGTAATTTTGACGCATCCGCCCGTGCCGGCCCGCCGGTGGCCTGGAAGACGGTGCTGCTCGACCCGCGCCGCTGCGGCGAGGCCTTTCGCTCAGCCACCGGCGGCGTAGAGTTCCGGGGCCAGTTGGGGGGCGGCGCGGTTGCGGGCGTGCAGGTAGGATTGCCAGAACAGGCAGGAAGCGACCGAACGCCAGGGCTGCCACTGGTCGCCGATATCGCGCAAGGCCGGCTCCTTCGGGCGATCGGGGAGGCCGAGGCACTCGGCGACCGCGAGCTGCAGCCCGAGATCGGCGGCCGGCCAGATGTCGGGCCGCCCCAGCGCGAAGATCAGATAGATTTCCGCGCTCCACCGGCCGATCCCCTTGAGCGCGATCAGGCTCGCCCGGGCGTCGTCGTCGGACGCATCGTTGAGCGCGGCGAAATCGAACCGGCCCGTCGCGACCGCCTCGGCGAGGCCGCGTCCATAGCCCATCTTCTGCCGGCTGAAACCGCAGCTGCGCAGGCTTGCATCGTCAAGCGCCAGGAATGTCTCGGGCGCGAGCGGCTGGCACAGCCCGGCGAGGCGGCGGTGCATCGCCGCGGCGGCGTCGATCGACACCTGCTGTTCGAGGATGATGTGCAGCAGCGTCGGGAAGCCGTTGCGGCGCCGACGAAAGCGCGGCGCCCCGGCGCGCTCGATGATGGCGCGAAACACGCGCTCGCCGGCGAGCGCCGCGATCCCGTCGTCGAGCCCCTCCGGCGCGTAGATCAGCCCCACAGCGCCCGCTCGGGCGGGTAGACCGTGCTGCCGTCGTAGCGCAGCCCCGGCACCCGGTCGGAGGCGAGCAGCAGCGGCGCGTCGAGGTCGACGAAGCTGGCAAGCTGCGCCACCAGCATCGCCGGCGCCATCGCCAGCGAGGTGCCGATCATGCAGCCGACCATGATCGCAAAGCCGCGCGCCGCCGCCGCCTCGGCGAGCGCCAATGCCTCGGTCAGCCCGCCGGATTTGTCGAGCTTGATGTTGACCGCGTCGTATTTGCCGACGAGCCGGTCGAGGTCGGCGCTGGTGTGGCACGATTCGTCGGCGCAGATCGGGATCGGATGCGCGAGGCTTGCCAGCGCGTCGTCGGCGCCGGCCGGCAGCGGCTGCTCGATCAGCACGACCCCGAGCTCGGCGAGGGCCGGCATTATTTCGGTCAAATGACGCTCGCTCCAGCCCTCGTTGGCGTCGACGATCAGCCGTGCGGCGGGGGCGGCGCGGCGCACCGCGCGAACCCGCTCGACATCGCCGTCGCCGCTCAGCTTGAGCTTGAGCAGCGGCCGGTCGCGCTGCGCCGCCGCGGCCGCGCCCATCCGTTCGGGCGTATCGAGGCTCAGCGTATAGGCGGTGACCAGCGGCTGCATCGCCGCGATCCCGGCGAAATCGGCGGCGCGGCGGTTGTCCCGCTTCGCGTCGATATCCCAGAACGCGGCGTCGAGCGCGTTGCGGGCGGCGCCCGGCGGCATCGCGCGCTGCAGGGCCTCGCGATCGAGCCCGGAAAAGACCGCGCCGCGCATGTTCTCGATCGCCTGCACGACGCTGTCGACGGTCTCGCCATAGCGCGGATACGGCACGCATTCGCCGCGGCCGCGCGAGTCGCCGTCGAAGATCTCGGCGACCACGACTTCGGCGGTGGTTTTGCTGCCGCGCGAGATCGCGAACGGCTGGGCCAGCGGCCAAGTCCGGCGGGTCACGCTAAGTCGCTGCGGCGACGGCGCCATGCCGGTTAGCGGAGCAGCCGGTCGACGATCCCGCCGATCCCGGTGCGCACCGGATCGACGCAGGGCAGGCCTGTTTCGTCCTCGGTGCGGCGCAGGTAATCGCGGGCCGCCGCGGCGTCGAGCGCGCCGCTATTGACGCTGACCCCGACGCAGACCGCCGCCGGATTGGTCAGCTGCGCCGCCTCGACATTGCGCGCGATGCATATTCCGAGGTCGGGCAGCTTATAGGTCGGCAACCCGCGCATGTGCTTGCGGGTCGGCTCGTGGCACATCACCAGCGCGTCGGGCTGCGCGCCGTGAATGAGGCCGAGGGTCACCCCGGCATAGGAGGCATGGAACAGCGAGCCCTGGCCCTCGATCAAATCCCAGTGGTCGGGGTCGTTTTCCGGACACAGCCACTCGACCGCGCCCGACACGAAATCGGAGACGACCGCGTCGATCGACACGCCGTCGCCGGCAATGAAGATCCCGGTCTGGCCGGTGGCGCGGAAATCGGCGTTGATGCCGCGCGCCCGCATCTCCTTTTTGAGCGCCAGCGCGGTGAACATCTTGCCGATCGAGCAGTCGGTGCCGACCGTCAAAAGCCGCTTGCCCGGCCGCTTGATGCCGTTGCCGACCGCGAATTCGCGGGTCGGATGGCGCACATCGGCGATCTGCCGGCCGCACCGCGCCGCGGCTTCACGCAACGCCGGTATGTCCGTCAGGCGGTGGTGCAGGCCGCTCGCCAGATCCATGCCGAGTTCGAGCGCCCGCACCAAGAGGCCCTCCCAGCCCTCGCCGAGAACGCCGCCGCGATTGGTCGTGCCGACGATGACGGTCTTGACCCCGGCAGCAGCGGCTTCCTCGATATTCATGTCCGGAATGCCGAGATCGGCGTTGCAGCCGGGCAGCCGGAACTGGCCGACCGAAATCTCGGGGCGCCAGAACGCGATGCCGTGGGCGGTCTTGGCCGCGAGCTGGTCGGGAGCATCGCCGATAAACAGCAGGTACGGAGTGCGGAGGGTCACAGCCTAACCCCTTTTGAGCGGGCTCTTGCCGCTCCCGATCTTAGGGAAGAGCGCCGGTGCGCGAAAGCCCTTCGCGGCCGGTTGCCGGCGGCCGGGGAAGACCTGCGGCAAGCTCGGCAGCATTACCCTTTCCCGGCAGGCGGGCATGACGACTGTAGAACCCAGCCCGGCCGTGGTAGCGTCCGGCAGCAACGATCGGAAGGGGATGCCAGGATGGCCGCGCTGCTCCACCACCTCGCGAAGCTCGACATTCCCGGCGGCGGTCAGGTCGTCGCGGAAGGCAATTACGCCTTTGTCGGCCACATGCACCCGCCGCACGGCACCTCGATCATCGACGTGTCCGATCCGCGCCGCCCCGAAATCGTCGGGCAGGTGTCGCTGCCGGCGCATACCCATTCGCACAAGGTGCGGGTGCATGGCGACATCATGCTCGTCAATAACGAGCTGTTCCGCGCCACGATGGGCGAGCGCCCGGCCGATTTCGAAGGCGGCATCCGCATCTACGACATCAAGGACCGCGGCAACCCGCGCCCGATCGGGCATTACAAATCGCAGGGCTCGCACCGTTTCGATTCGGACGGCGCCTACGCGTATATTTCCTCGGAAGAAGAGGGGTTCGTCGGCGACATCGTCGTGATCCTCGACCTTGCCGACCCGACCAAGCCCGAGGCGATCGCGAAATGGTGGATGCCGGGGCAGTGGGCGGCCGGCGGCGAGCAGGCGACCTGGGAGGGACGGCGGCACCGCTGCCATCATCCGCTGCGCCGCGGCAACCGGCTTTATACCAGCTATTGGCACGGTGGGTTCGTGATCCTCGATATCGACGACATCCGCCACCCGGCTTATGTCAGCGGCCTCGACTGGAGCCCGCCCTACCCGTGCCCGACCCACACGGTATTGCCGATCCCGCACGAATTGATGGGCCGCAAGATCGCCGTCGTCACCGACGAGGAGGTGTCGGACCGGCTGACCCCGTCGCCCAACGCCTTCATGTGGATCGTCGACATCACCGACGAGCGCCACCCGGTGCCGGTCGCGACGTGGCGGGTGCCGCATGACGAGCCGTTCAACCGCGATTGCTGGTTCGGCGCGCACCAGCCGCAGGAAACCGTCAACGGCAACATCATCCTGGTGACTTGGTTCGGCGGCGGCCTGCGCGCGGTCGACATCTCGAACCCGTACCGCCCCGACGAGGTCGATCATTTCATGCCGACCCCCGGCGCCGGCCAGTCGATCGTGCAATCGAACGACGTGTTCGTCGATAAGGAGCGCGGTCTCGTCTACCTGATCGACCGCCTGAACGGCCTCGACATCATCGAATACCGCGGGTGAGGGGACGCAGGGAGAACGCGCGTGAGCAGCGATACCTACGAGATCTACGCGGTGCGCTATGCGCATCACCATCGCCGCGCGAGCGATAATTTTTACGGCGGCGATCCGCATGACGGGCCGATGCCGCTCGATTATTTCGTGTGGGCTGTCGTCGGCGAGAACCGCACGCTGGTGTTCGACACCGGCTTCGACGAGGCGATGGCCAGGAAGCGCGGGCGCGAGTTCCTGCTTGCGCCGCGAGACGGGCTCCTCGCGATCGGCGTCGACCCGGCCAATGTCGCGGACGTCGTCATCAGCCACATGCATTACGACCATGCCGGCAATAACGATTTGTTCCCGAACGCGACATTTCACCTGCAGGACCGCGAGATGGCGTTCTGCACCGGGCGCTGCATGTGCCACCGCGATATGCGCCGCTCGTTCGAGGCGGCGGATGTCACGGCGATGGTCGACCGCCTGTTCCAGGATCGCGTCAGGTTTCATGACGGGGTCGGCGAGATCGCGCCCGGCATCACCGTCCACCATGTCGGCGGCCATACCAACGGGCTCCAGGTCATGCGGGTCAAGACCGCGCGCGGCTGGGTCGTGCTGGCATCCGACGCCTCGCATTTCTACGCCAATTTCGAGCAGATGCGGGCCTATGCCACGGTCTACAATGTCGGCGACATGCTCGAAGGGTTCGCCACCGTCAAGCGGCTCGCGACCTCGCCCGCGCATGTGATCCCCGGCCACGACCCGCTGGTGTTGCAGCGCTACAAGGCGCCGAAACCGGAACTCGACGGGATCGCGGTGCGGCTCGATGTGGAGCCCGCAGGCTTGTGAACCACTCCAAGGGGCTGGCAAAAGACCCGCTGCATCGGCATTTCGCGTCCTTCGAGACGCGCCCTTCGGGCGCTCCTCAGGATGACGCAAACCTTTGATGGCATTAAGAAAGAGCGTCATCCTGAGGAGCCCGCGCAGCGGGCGTCTCGAAGGACGCACAGCGCCTATCCCGGCGACGTAATCAACCGCGGCCGAAAACCAGCAGCCAGTCGCTGCCGATCCGTTCTCGCACCAGCCGGGCCGGGGTTGTTTCAAGCACGTTTCCCTGAATGTCGAGATAGCGCGGCGCGCCGTAGATGTCGCCGATCGTCGCCAGCAGCCCGGCGGGGTCGCGCGCCCGCGCCGCGTTGAACTCCAGGACCAGAAGCGGCTTGTCGCGCCGCAATGTCGCGAGCATCCCGGCGATAATCGCCTCCTCGGCGCCCTCGGCGTCGATCTTGACGACATCGATGCGGGGCTGCTCGGCCATCAGCGCGTCGATGCGCGCTCCGGCCACCTTGTGCAGCGTGCCGGCGCTCGAATCGACCGAGTCGGGCGAGCCGACGATGGTCGCGTTCTTGGGTTCGCGGTCGGGGACGTAAAGCAACGACCCGGCACCGTCGCTCGCCCCGGCGGCGGCCTCGATGATTGTCGTAAAATCCTGGAAGCCGTTGAGCTCGACCGAGCGGCGCAGCATCGCCGCGGTCGCCGGGGCCGGCTCGATCGCGTGGACATGCCCGCCTTCCCCGACCAGCGCGCCGAGCAGGATCGTGTAATAGCCGAAATTGGCGCCGACATCGATCGCGACCATGCCCGGGCGGACCTGCCGGGCCATGTACATCGTCAGCCCCATCTCCCAGAAGCCGTCGAGCAGCAAATGCGCGCACAGGCCCCGGTCGCGCGTATCGACATAGAGCTTGTAGCGCCCGAGAATGCGGCACAGCCCCTCATTCCCGCCGACATAGACCGGCTGCGCCCGGGCCCGGCACAATGCTTCGAGCGTGCGCTTCGAGCGATAGGCGAACTCGCCGATGTCGAGCCGGTCGAGCCCGCCGCTTCCGGCAAATGGCAGCGACAGGGCCGATTTTAATAGGGCCCGCGCCCATCTCATCCGATGTTAGGTGCCGGCGATGCCGGCGATCCCGGCCAGGCGCACCAGCTCCTCGCGGCCGGCGAGCATATCGTCGAGCGAGCCGAACGCGTTCATGTAGTGGCCGCGAAAGCCCTTGCCCTCGACCCGGCGGAACATGTCGGTGAAGTCGAGATCGCCGGCGCCGGGCTTCAGGTGGACCTCGTGACCGTTGCGGAAGCAATCGGCGAGCCGCACCTCGGCGACTTGGGCGAAGTCGATCGCATCGACAAAGCCGGCGACCCCTTCTGGCACCAGATGCGCGTGGTTGGCCGTGAACGACAGCCGGAAGGCGGGCGAGCGGATCGCCTCGACATAATACCGCCACTCCTCGACCGTGTGGGCGAGGTAGTGGACCTCGGCGTCGGCGGGCTCCTTGTTCAGGTTTTCGAGCAGGATGACCGCGCCCTTGCGCTCGGCATAGGCGGCGATTCGCTCGATCCGGTCGCGCCCGGCCCGCATGCGCTGCTCGCGGTCCGACGTGAAGTGAAACCCGGCATGGACGACAATCCACTCGGCGCCGAGCAGGCACGCGGCGTTGACATAGGCTTCGAGGTAGCGCTCGACGGCCTCGCCGACAAACGGCGCGTATTCGGCGACATTGACGGCCGAGGCGGTATGGAGGCCGAGATGGATGCCGTGCCGCTCGCGTTCGGCCCGCAGCATCGAGGCGCGCCGCTCGTCGATCGTCCCGAGCGCGTTGGCGCCGGTGTCGAGCTGGACGTCGATAAACCGCACCTGGTGCCTGGCCGCCCAGGCGACCGCGTCTTCGAGCGGCAGCTTGCGCCCGATATCGATGCCGATGCGATCGTGCAGGTTCATCGCTGCTCTCCGTTACGCTTGAGGCTCAGCCGTAATGCTCGATATAGCTGCGGATGTAGGTTTCCCATGTCACCTCCCGGCCGCCGTGCAGGTAGCGGGTCTTCTCGTCGGCCCATTTGACCCCGAGTTCGCGCGCGACCTTGGGATGCACCGGCACTTGCGGGTTGCGCAGCAGCGCCTCGATATGCTCTGGCAGCGGATGCCGGCCGCGCACCCCGATCGAGCGCAGAATGTACTGCATCAGCATGTCGAGCACCTGGCGGTTCGGGCGCACGGTGGTATGAAAGATGCGGCGCTTGCGGAACTGATCGAGAATATAGGCGCCGATCTCGATATCGAATTTCCGGTCCATCGCGTGGAGGCGCCGCTCCTCGAAATCATGCAGGCGCCGGTAATTGACGATGCCCGGGTAATCGAGCGCGCGATAGGCGCGAAAGCGTTGTTCCTTGTCCGGGATCTCCTGGCGCAGGCGGGCGAGCAGCCCGTCGAGATAGGCGAAGGTCAAATTGGGTGCCTCGCGCTGCGTGGCCTCGCTGTCGCCGGGGCCGTTCCAGCCGTCGAACGGCCACAGCGAGGCACAACGCACCCCGGGAAACTTGATGGTCTCGATGCCGGGCCGGATGCAATCCCGCAACGCGAAATTTTCCCAGTCGCGGATGTCCTGGACCAGCAGGATATCGGCCGCATCGAGGTCGCGCCGGGCAAATTCGTAGAGGTTGGTCGGCAATGTCACGAAATGATAGGTCGCGTGAAACTGCTCGTTGAGGCTCTCGACGCGGGTAAAACCCTGCCGGACGATTTCCGATTGGCAGTTGCCGATCAGCACGATGTTCTTGCGCCGCACGCCATGGACGGCAGGCGCCGACGGCGCGACAGATTCGAGCGAGTCGCCGTACCCGACAATCGTCTCGCCGGTATCCAGAAGCTGTAGATCGACCGCCTCGATCGTCAGATCGGCGTTGCCGAGATCGAACAGCCGGAACTCGTAGGGCGCATCGCCGCCGGAATCGAGGCTGAGCTCGGTCGGCACCGTGAATTCGACATCGGCGATACCGCTGGCGAATTGATCGCCGGTCAATTCGCGCCGGACCCGTTCGCCGCCGCGCGGCCTGCCCGCGCTCAACGCCGCGCGCAGCAGCCCGCGGTCGCGCCATCGGCTGTAACCGACGATCTCGACCGCGAGCACCGGCCGCGAGGCGCCCGATACGCCGGGCGACACCCGACACCCCGCGGCAATGCGTAGCCGGTAGCGGCCGCGCGGCAGCCGCAGATAGGGCCATCCGCCGTACAGCAATACGCCGGCCCGGCCGCGGCGCCGCACGCTGACGCTGCCATCCGCGTGTCGTCTGCCGATCAGCGATTTTTGCAGCCGGCCGAGCATTCGCCACGTTTGGTTTGTGGCTGGCGGCGCGTCGTCCGGCTCGATACGGGTCAGATGGCCGGCGGTTATCGCGAAATCGGCCGTGCCGAGATGGAAGAAGCGAAACTCGAAGCGGCCTTCGTTGCGGGCCTCCCGGCTGACCTCGTCGGAAACGTCGAAGACGACCGAGCCCGATCCCGCCGCGAGTTCCGCGGCGGTAAAATCCCGCCAGGCGTGCTGCACCCGGTTGAGGAGAATCACTTCGACGCCGAGCAACGGCTGCGAATGGTAGCGGGCAGGGCCGATCCGGCAGTCGAAGCTCAGGCGATAACGCCCGGCCGGCAGCTGCCAATAGGGTCCGTACAACACGCATCCGGCCGGTTCCGAGCGGCGGATGCCGACCGAACCGTCCGGCTCCCGCGTTCCAACGGCGCCCTTTTCGAGCCGGCTCAGCACCTCCCAATGAAGCGGCGCCGGGAGCTCCGCTCCGGGCTCGATTCCCGCGAGGTCTTGAACCGCGAATTCGACAACCATCAACCAATCGCACCGCAAACCAAATCAGGCGGCGCGGAGGGTGAAGGATCGGCCGGGCTAAGGCAAGCGGATGCCTGCTCCCGCTATTGTCGTCCCGGCGAAGGCCGGG